>CAJWTA010000027.1 GCA_913046805.1 uncultured Fidelibacterota bacterium
CTAAAAAATTTTGAAATACCTCCTATAAGCTCATTGGAATCCATCTTCATCCAAGCTAAACCTTTTGCATTATATTTTTTTACATAATCTGTAAGTTCGTCGATATTCTTTCTAGAATATTTACTTCCTGACTTCACCACAATTGCTTTAACACAAGGCGACGATTTGAATGCATTAAAGTCTGATTCATCTGTTAGGTCTTTTATATCAATTAATCGCATCTCAAATCTTGTATCAGGCTTATCTGTACCATAAATATTCATGGATTCTTCATAAGTTAATCTCGGAAATTTTTCTGGTAAATCGATACCTGCTACAGAATTGAAAACGTGACGCGTTAAACCCTCCATCTCTTTGAAGATTACTTCTTCATCAATAAACGACATCTCAATATCGATTTGAGTAAACTCGGGTTGCCTATCAGCTCTCAAATCCTCATCTCTAAAACATTTAACAATTTGAAAATATTTATCATATCCCGAAATCATTAACAATTGCTTATAAACTTGAGGAGATTGAGGAAGAGCATAAAATTTTCCATGGTGGACTCTGCTTGGGACTAAGTAATCCCTTGCTCCCTCAGGCGTTGATTTCATCAAAACTGGAGTTTCAATCTCAAAAAAATCTTGATTGGTTAAATAATTTCGAACTGCTTGATAGGTATTATGCCGTATTTTAATATTTCTTTGCAATTCTTCTGTTCGAAGCTCAAGATATCTAAACTTTAGCCTTAAATCCTCTTCAGCGCTATCCCTATCAGAAATAATAAAAGGCAAAGGTTCTGCGTGGTTCAATACTTCCATTTTGTTAACAGTAACTTCTATTTCACCCGTGGACATTTCTGGATTGATTGAGCGCTTATCTCTTTTAGAAACTACGCCAGAAATTGACAAGACATCTTCCATTGATAATTTTTTTACTAATTCAAAGTCTCCATTGAAATTTTCTGAGTTAAAGACAATTTGTGTCTTCCCATACCTATCGCGAAGATCAATAAAAACAACTTGTCCATGGAGACGTACGGTATTAACCCACCCATTTAAATTGACTGATTTTTCACAATCCTGGGATTTTAATTCACCGCATGTATGTGTTCTTATATCCATAAATGAATTGGTTTAATTTATTAAAAAATTCTTGATACGCTAAATGTTTCAAGAAAGAGGAAAGAAATAAGAAGTTATTTTTGAGAGATAGATAAGCGGTTCATAGCTCGAGCAAGAGATAGCTCTGCTCTCTTGGAATCTACACCTTCATTTGATTTTAAACGATCTTTTGCACGTTTCAATGAAGCTTCAGCTCGTTGCTTATCAATGCTTTCTGCTTTTTCAATAGTTTCAACAAGCAATTCAACTTTATTACCTGTGATCTCAGCGAACCCTCCGCTTGTAGCATAGATTAAGTCACTATTGTCCTTTGAAACTTTAATCTCCCCAAGGCTTAATGCAATGATCGCATCCCTGTGACCTGCGAGCACACCAAACAGTCCATCTACGCCAGGACAACGAAGATATGAAATATTTTCTTTTTTTAGTACTTCAGTTGGAGTAACAATTTCTAGGTTAAAAGTGCTCATAAAAAACTCTATTATTTATCAGAATCACTTTCAACTGGGATATCGTCTTCATCAGTTGGGTCTTCTTCAACAACAGCCTTTTTGTCAGAGGTATCCGATTTTACATCCTTGCTTTTATCAAATGCTTCATCAATTGATCCTACATATGAGAATGCATTTTCTGGTATCTCATCAGCCTCGCCATTTAAAATTGCTTCAAACCCTGAAACGGTATCTTCGAGCTCAACGTATCGACCAGGAGTACCAGTAAACTGTTCGGCAACAAAGAAAGGTTGAGAAAAGAATTTCTGAATCTTTCTAGCGCGTGAAACTGTTAACTTGTCCTCATCTGAAAGTTCGTCCATCCCTAAAATTGCAATAATATCCTGAAGATCTCTATATTTTTGAAGAACTCCTTGTACATTTCTTGCAACACTGTAATGCCTATCTCCAATAATTCTGGGATCTAAAATTCTAGAAGTTGATGCCAAAGGGTCAACTGCAGGGTATATCCCGAGCTCAGCAATCTTTCTTTCTAGGACTGATGTTGCATCAAGGTGAGCAAACGCTGTAGCTGGAGCAGGGTCAGTCAGGTCATCAGCAGGAACATATACAGCTTGGACTGATGTAATAGAACCTTTTTTAGTTGAAGTAATTCTTTCTTGGAGCTCACCCATTTCAGTGGATAATGTGGGTTGATAGCCGACAGCAGAGGGCATTCTTCCTAATAGAGCCGACACCTCTGATCCCGCCTGGGTGAATCTAAAAATATTGTCTACAAAAAGCAGTACGTCTCTTCCCTCGTCATCTCTAAAAAACTCTGCCATAGCAAGACCGCTCAGCGCCACTCTTAATCTCGCCCCAGGGGGCTCATTCATCTGACCAAATACCATTGTGGTTTTATCAATAACACCCGATTCTGTCATTTCGTTATACAGATCGTTGCCTTCACGAGTTCTTTCACCTACACCTGCAAAAACTGAATAACCCCCGTGCTCTGTTGCAATATTACGTATCAGCTCTTGAATCAAAACAGTTTTACCAACTCCTGCTCCACCAAATAGACCGGTCTTACCACCTTTCGTATACGGCTCCATTAAGTCGACAACCTTAATACCAGTTACCAGTATTTCCGTTGAAGTAGCTAATTCTTCATGTTTTGGAGCTGGTCGATGTATTGGATTTTTTTTATCAGTTTTTACATCTCCTTTTCCATCAATAACGTTTCCAAGGACATCAAATAAACGTCCAAGCGTTTCTTGTCCTACAGGAACAGAAATTGGGGATCCACTATCAACAACATCTACACCTCTAGTCAAGCCATCCGTAGAATCCATAGCAACAGTTCTAACCATATTGTCTCCAAGGTGCTGTGCGACCTCAAGAACCAACACGCCTTCTTCCCCTCGATCAACGCTAAGCGCGTTCATAATATTTGGTAAGTGTCCATCTTCGAAGGCAACATCCACTACTGCACCCATTATTTGAGAAATTTTTCCAGTCAAATTTGACATATTGAAAACCCTTTTATTCTTTTAACGCCTCAGCTCCACTTACAATCTCTAACATCTCTGTTGTAATGGCGGCTTGACGTGCTTTGTTAAATTCTAATGTTAAGTTTTTAATCATATCTTCTGAATTGGTTGTCGCATTTTCCATTGCAATCATCCTGGCAGCTTGCTCACTAGCATATGACTCGAGGAGATATTTCCAGACTTGAGCATTTAAATATCGTGGAATAAGTGATTTTACTATTTTCTTTTTTGATGGCTCATATAGAAAATCAGTATCTACAAGCTCTTCATCTTTCAATTCTATTGGTAACAACTTTTCAGTGATAGTTGCTTGAGTAGCTACGTTAACAAATTCATTATACACTACTCGAATTTCATCAACAGATAAATCAAGAAAATGATCTATAATTGAACTTCCAATTTTCATCGATTGGTTAAAGTTTAAATCACTCCAAAAATCAGAATAGGATTCTATAATATTGTATTGTCGGGATTTGAAATAATCCTTTGCCTTTTTCCCAATGCAAAATATATCAACATTTTCTTTGCCAAATTCATCAATGTCATTATGGGCTTTACGCAAAATACTACTATTAAACGAACCTGCTAATCCTCTATCAGATGTCACAACAACATACGCTACTCTTTTAACATCTCTAATTTCCAAAAGAGGTAGCATTGACCTCTCTACAGAAGGAAGCAAGTGCTGAATTATCTCAACAAGCCTGTGATTGTACGGTCTTGCTTTTTCCATATTCTCTTGGGCTCTACGCATTTTAGCGGCAGCTACCATCTTCATAGCCTTTGTAACCTTTTGTATACTTTTTACCGATTTAATTCGATCGCGTATATCTTTAAGGTTGGCCATAGTTTATGAATCAAACCCTTCGGCAAAAGATGATATTGCTTTATCAAGAGTCGCACTTAATTCATCGGAGATAGATCCTTCTTTGACTATTGCTTTCAATTCTTCGGAATTATTTGCTTCAAGGTAGTCAAAGAGATTTGATTCAAATTCTGATACTTTTTCAGCTGGTACAGAATCAATATATCCCTTTGAAGCTGCAAAAATTATTGCAACCTGCTTTTCAACAGGCATTGGTACATATTGACCCTGCTTCAATATCTCTACCATACGCTCACCTCGCGTCAATTGCGCTTGAGTGTTTTTATCTAGATCTGAGCCAAATTTTGCAAAAGCCTCTAACTCACGATATTGAGCTAAATCGAGACGAAGCGTACCCGCTACACCTTTCATAGCTTTAATTTGCGCATTTCCTCCTACTCTAGAAACAGATATCCCAACATCTATAGCTGGTCTGACACCAGAATTGAAAAGATTTTTCTCTAAATAGATTTGTCCATCTGTAATTGAAATTACGTTTGTAGGAATGTATGCAGAAACATCTCCTTCTTGCGTTTCAATGATAGGCAGAGCTGTAAGAGATCCACCACCTAGATCCTCCGAAAGTTTAGACGCTCTTTCTAAAAGCCTACTATGCAAGTAAAACACATCTCCTGGAAAGGCTTCTCTTCCAGGTGGTCTTCTTAGAACTAAAGACATTTGTCTATAGGCAACTGCTTGTTTGGATAAATCATCGTAAATAATCAGAGCATCTTTACCATTATCTCTAAAATGCTCTCCCATCGCGCAGCCTGAATACGGAGCTATGTATTGCAATGGCGCTTCATCTGATGCACTAGCAGAAACTACGGTTGTATAGTCCATTGCTCCATTGGCCTCTAACTCAGAAACGATTGAAGCTACTGTTGAAGCTTTTTGACCAATGGCAACATATATGCAATAAACCGGTGAATCTGTTTCATGGGTATACTTTTGATTAATTATTGCATCGACGGCAACAGCTGTTTTTCCGGTTTGACGATCACCGATAATTAATTCTCTTTGACCGCGCCCTATGGGAATCATACTGTCTACTGCCTTAATTCCAGTCTGAAGAGGCTGGTTAACTGGAGACCGCGACATAACACCCAATGCTTTTCGTTCGATAGGTAAAAAGTCTTTTGTTTCAATGGCACCTTTACCATCAATAGGTTGGCCTAATGGATTAACTACGCGACCCAACATTGCATTTCCAACTGGTACCTCAACAACTTTTCCGGTGCGCTTTGCAAGATCACCTTCTTTTACATGGCTAGATTCTCCAAAAAGAACAACACCTACATTATCATCCTCAAGATTAAGAGCCATGCCGTAAACACCATTGGGGAGCTCAACTAGTTCAGAGCTCATTACTTTTTCAAGGCCTGAAACACGAGCAACACCATCACCAATCTCGATTACTTCTCCGACCTCTGAAACATCAACTGATAGATCGAACTTCTCTATCTGCTCTTTAAGTAATGCAGCTATATTTTCGGTTTTAATTTCCATAGTTTCTTTCTAAGCTATTTTGCGCCTAACATTTTATGGCGCAGTTTATTTAAATGATTTTTTAAGGTAGCATCTATCAGTTCATTTCCAACTCTTAATCTTATTCCACCTAAAAGTTCTGGATTAATGTGAAATGAAATTTCTGAATTTTTATTTAATGCTTTATCAAGCATAGATTTGAACTCACTTCTTTTGTCCTCGCTGATGTCATGAGATATATCAGCAGAAACATTAACAACGTTTTTCTTTTCAAAAAGCAAAGTGTTATAATGTTTTTCTAAAAGTGGGATCAACTTCACAATATTCTCTTTTTCAATCATTGCGATAAATTCAATTACAATAGCGTCACATTTTTGTGAAAAAATTGCATTTATTGCTTTTGATTTATCGGAACTTGAAACTCTTTTAGATAAAAGAAATGATCTGAATTCAGGCAAATTTTTAATCGAATTGGATAAAAAAGATAGGGAGTTTTTCACATCCGTTTCAGAATTTGATTCAGTTGCAACATTAAAAATAGCTACTGAATACTGCTTAGCTTTTTGCTCAAGCTTCATATTGCTTAATTTTATTCAGCGATTCTTCAATTAAAGAAGCATTGTCTTTTTCGTTGATATTTTTATCAATCAATTTTTCAGCAACGGAAATCGATAAATCAACAACCTCTTTTTTAATCTCTGATATTGCCTTATCCTTTTCGGCTTTAATCTGCAACTTCGCATCTTCTTTAATTTTATTTGCCTCTTCTTTAGCTTTGGCTAAAGTGTCGTCTTTGATTTTTTCAGCTGCAACTTTACCATCAGAAAGAATAGATTGAGCGTCTGTGCGAGCTTTAGTAATAATTGCTTCAGACTCAATATTTATTTTTTCAAGTTCCTCTCTGGCAGTCTTAGCATCACTCAAAGAACTTTTAATCAGATTTTCTCTTTCCTCTAACATGCTAAGCAGAGGTTTCCACGCAAATTTTGCCAGAACATAAAAGAGCAACAAAAATGTTATTATTGTCCATATATAGAGTCCAGGCGTAACAGCGGTCAATGGATTTTTACCTCCACTAGATTCAGCAAATATAGCTATCAATAAAAAATTCACATTAATTTCCTATATTATTTGTTTTATTGAGAATTAAAGAACTAGCATTAAAAAAGCAAAAACCTCTGCAAGAATAGCCACACCCTCTAATAGAAAAAGAGGAAGGTTGATTGCGCCAGTGATTTTATCAGCTGCTTCAGGCTGTCGCGCAATGCTTTCTGCTGCTGCGGTAGCAAATTTGCCAATACCCATAGCAGCACCAATAACTATTAATCCTAAACCGATTGGAAGTAGTGTTGTAGGTTCCATTTTATTTATTTCCTTATTTTATTTTAATGATGAACGTTAATTGCCATCCCAATGAAGACAGCTGTTAAAAGTGTAAAAACATATGCTTGAACAAGAACTACGATAATTTCAAGTCCAGAAATTGCGGTAGCCATAGGAACTGAGATCAATGCAACCCCTATACCAGCTAATGCTGATTGAAATTTATCCGCAAAAATTGAAGTTAGAGATAAAAGTGCTAGGATAGCAATGTGGCCTCCTGTCATATTAGCCGCCAATCTCATGGTTAGAGCAAAAGGCTTAACTATCATACCCATTAATTCAATCGGAATTAATAGAAAATATATGGGCCATGCTAGACCGTGAGGAACAAGGTTTTTCCAATGCTTAATAAATCCATGAGCTTTTGTACCAGCTACAATGATTGCGAAAAATGTGATTGTAGCTAGAGCGGCAGTTACTTGAAAATTTCCTGTTGCGGTAGCACCGCCCTTTGTAAGTGAATAAAGAAAAGAAGAGTCAGTTAAACCCGAATATTTTGCAAGTCCTATTGTATCAAAAATAGGAACCATCCCAATCCCATTTGCAAAGAGTATAAAAAAGAAAAAGGTTAAAACAAGAGGTGTCCACGTATTAACCCACTTCGGACCAACATTTGGTAAAACAATTGAATCTCTTATGAATTGAACGATCGCCTCAATCGCGCTAGAGGCTTTTGAGGGATTATATGTTGTTTGGCGCAAATATTTTCGAACTGGAATGATTATCGAAAGCGACACCAAAATAGATACTATCCATAACATAAACACGTGTTTAGTGATAGACATATCTACACCAAAAATTTCATTAATCTTAATAATGGGTTTTTCTATGCTTGAATTAGAAACATGGGAAATGAGGTATTCAGCAACCTGTTCGGTTACGCTTTTATCCACAAGCTTTTCGCCACCTAAAATCATTTATATATTTTTGTTTTGTTGTTAAAAAATGAACCAATAATCATTGCTTCTAATGCATGAAACAATATAAACGAGCATAAAAAACTAAACACAAATATGCGTGTGTTAAAAGCATAAAAGTAAATAATTGCCAATAAAAAAGGAGCAAAGAATGCCATTTTGAAAATGAAACCATAAATTAAAATTTTCGTAGACTGAATCGGGTCATTTTTTTTAGAATTTAAGTAAAGGTAGCTTTCAATTATATATACAAAAAAAGGGGTTAGGCTTCCTAAAAAAATTTCAAATACATTCTGATCGAATAAAAGACTACCAAACATTAGGATTACAAACTCTAAATAAAAAAAAATTCTAAAAAATTTATTCATTTATTGATAAAATTATACAACCCATAAAAACCTATCACAAGACCAAGCACGATACCTAAAGTCATAAATGTGGGGAAACTTGAAAAGTAATCATCTAAAAAATAACCTCCCATTGAAAAAATAATAAGCGAACCAATTAAGGAGTATGAGGCGCTAGCTGCCGGGGCTGATTTTCTTAAAATACGCTGAAATTCATTCAAAGCTTTTCGAATGAAGTCATCATTTTTTGACATATTTAGTACGTCTACAGCTAGCCGTCTTTATTTGCTTGTTTTTCATTGTCAACCATAACACAGTGTCCCTGAAATTGTGCACCTTCTTCAATGACAAGAGTCCTGTAAACTAAATCTCCTTTGAGGTTGCATTCAGAGCCTAAGATTGCTCTATTTTCAACGCGCACGTTCCCATCTACCATTCCACCAATTTGCGAATCGTTTGCTTGTACATTGCCATGCACTTCTCCTCCTCGAGCTATGCGGACTGGACCTTCAGAAACTACATCGCCAAAAACCTTTCCATATACAGCAACACCTCCTTGACATGTAACATTTCCTTGAATGACAGCATCTGAACCGATCATTGTATGTACATCTTTGTAATCGTTTTTTCCCATAATTTATTTCACACTAATGTTAGTTTTGTTTAGTTCTGGAAAATATAATAGTGGATCAACCGGTTTTCCATCTTTCCAAATCTCAAAATGAAGATGAGGTCCAGAGCTTATTCCTGAATTTCCAGAGGTTGAAATTACATCACCCCGCTTTACTTTATCATATACTTTAACCAAAATTAATTCATTATGACCGTAATATGTAAAGTATTCATTTCCATGATAAATTATCACCAAGTTTCCCAGTTCAGTCGTCCAGCCAGAAAATACAACTTGACCCGAGGCGGAAGCCATCACAGGCTGCCCAATTGGAGCAGCAATATCAACTCCATAATGTTCTCGCATTGCATCTTCGCTTGAAACAACCATGTCCTGTGTCATAACGCCATCAATTGGAAGCAAAGAAGGTACATTGTTAAGGTAAGATAGCTTAATAGGGTAGTCATTCATCATCTCAGTTAATCGCGTTTCAGAAGAATCGCTTTCACCTAAATCCATACCCAAAGCTTTTTGCACTACTATCTCCATCTGCTTCATTCTTTCCAGGTCTCGATATAACTCAAGGACCTCAACCCTCTCACCAATAACATCGTTATATCTAGTTTCCATCTTTGAATAATTTATTGAACGAGGAATAAGGTATGCATAAGAAATAGAAACTCCTAAGATCATAAAAATTGTAAAAATAATGATAAATAAGGTTCCATTTCTTGATAATGAAAATCGCCTGCTCTCACCATCGTGATCAGGAACAATTAAAAAAGTATATCGACTCGGTTTCATTTAGCTTTCGATATTTCTAATTAACTCTAAAATTCTATCCAAATCATCATTTGTGAAATATTCAATTGATATAGAACCAGATTTTCCGCTTTTTGAGTTTAGCTGCACCTTAGTACCAAAAATTGAAATAAGCTCATTCTCAAGCGATATTAGATATTTACTTTTTGATTTTTTATTCGTTCGTTTATTGTTCTTAGATTTTTTTGATTTTTTTGATAAATCTTCTGCAGACCTTACAGATAAATTATCTTTTAATATTTGCTTCCACAGTTTTAACATTGCCTGACTTGAGCCTGCAGCCAGTATAGCTCGAGCATGACCAGCGCTTATTTTGTTTTCCTTAAGACTTGCTCTGATTTCATTTGGAAGCTGTAGCAGACGTAAAGAGTTCGTAATTGTAGAGCGACTTTTTCCAACAGATTTAGCAATATCACTTTGAGAAAAATTAAATTTGTCTTGAAGCAAGTAGTAAGCTTCGGATTCTTCCATGGGATTGAGATTTTCTCTTTGAATATTTTCAATGAGAGCTAATTGCATCATATCCGAACTATTTTTTACCTCAATTATATATGCAGGTATATCTTTCAATCCTATTAATTGAGAAGCCCTCAGTCTTCTCTCGCCTGCAATTAAGGTAAATTTTTTACCATCTTCTCGAACGGTGATTGGGCTAATTACGCCATTTTCTTTTATTGAAGCTGCTAAATCATCAAGCAATTCTTTCTTAAATTCTTTTCTTGGCTGAAGCGGATTAGTATTTATTTTTGAAATTAAAACACTAGAGATGCCTGAAGACTTAGCAGAAGCTTCTGATATGTCAGGAGAATTTGATCTAATGAGAGCTTCAAGCCCTTTACCAAGTCTTTTAGTTGCCATGCTGAAGGATCTCCTCAACTAATGATAAATAATTTTGAGCTCCAGTTGAATTGGCATCATACAAAAGTGCGGGTTTTCCAAAGCTTGGCGCTTCGCTTAAGCGAACATTGCGATGAATGACAGTTTCAAAAATTTTATCTTTAAAAAAACCTTTAACTTCATCAGCAACCTGACTTGATAAGTTCAATCTGGAATCATACATAGTTAGAAGAACCCCCTCTATTTCAAGTTTTGGGTTTAGATTTTTTTGAACTAATCTAAAAGTATTTAATAATTGACCTAAGCCCTCAAGAGCATAGTATTCACATTGTATGGGTATAATAATTGAATTTGAACATGTCAGAGCATTCAAGGTCAAAAGACCTAGGGATGGTGGGCAATCAATTAAAATGTAATCGTATTTCTTTGTGAGTGATTTGAGTTTTTTTTCAAGCTGTCTTTCACGGGCCATCAAATTTACTAGTTCCACTTCAGCGCCAACTAAATCGTTTGTAGAACTTATTATATCTAAACATTCGAGCCGAGTTGATGAAATAACATCAGATGCCTTTACATCGCCAACAATTAAATCATATACCGATCCACGCCTTTCTTCGATAAGAGCTTCCAGTCCAGTTGTTGCGTTTGACTGAGGATCCAAATCTATCAATAAAGTCTTTACCTCAGAAACAGCAAAACTAACGGCAAGATTAACGGAAGTTGTTGTTTTTCCAACTCCACCTTTTTGATTGGTTAAAGAAACGATTTTACTCATAATACATTTTTAGCGCTACACAAGCGGAGCTAAAGTTAAGAATTAACTTTCTGCTTAAAAAAAAGAAAATATATAGGAACACCTGTTAAAACAAATCCTAAGTCCTGCACCGATAAATTAAACTGAAAAAATAGTCTTAACACTACAAGAAGTGAGAGGCCAATAAGATAAATTGAAGGCAGTACTGGATAAAATGGTAATCTGTACCCCTCTTCTCCTTGATTCGTCACTCTAAACTTAAAAAATGCTAAAGTGGTTAAAATATAAAAGATCAAAATAGTAAAGACCATCCCTGAAACAATTGTTTCAAAATTTTGCCTAATAACGAGAAGAGATATACCCCAAATACAATGCGCGATGATTGAGTTGCTTGGAGTTTTGTAATTGGGATGGATATTACTGAACCATTTAAAAAGCAATCCATCAAGAGCCATCGCATAATAGAGCCTACTGGCAGACATCATAGTGCCATTAATACTTCCTGTAGCCGAAACAATGACAACTAATGATATAAGAATAGCACCACTTTCCCCAAACAGAATGGAGGCGGTATCAGAAGCAACAATAATACTACCTCTTACTCCTTCTAAGCCTAAAACTGTATGGTAAAGAAGATTAGCACCCAGATATATCAACGAAATCAAAGATATTCCGTAAAACATTGTTTGGGGTATTATTTTTTTTGGATCTCTCATTTCGCCAGCAACATAACCAACCCTATCCCAACCTAAGAAAGAGAACAAAACCAAAATTGAAGCAGCAACAAAATTACCGATCGGACCAAGATTTTGAGTAGGCTGAATAACAGAATGTAGGTTTGAAAAATCTGCTCCATGAACAATCAAGCCAGAAGTAGCAAATATTACAATACCAAATGTCTTAATGGATGAAGAAAACTTATTATAAAAACTCGCTCTTTCAACTCCAAGGTAATTTATTGCACCAAACAAAATGATTATTAGTGCAGCTAAGCAATTTTTTTGAAATTGATCTATTTCAATGAAAAATCCGATATAATTAGCCGTAATCAGGCTAATTCCAGCTGCAGGACTTGTTCGGATTATCAATAGCTGTGCCCAACCAAAAATGAATCCCCAAAATGGGCCAAAAGCTTTTGAAATATAAACATATTCGCCGCCAGTATTTGGAAAGCGAGAACCAAGTTCAGCATAAATCAACGATCCGATAAAAACAAAAAGAGTGACTGTAACCCATAGCGCGATTATACTTAAAAATGAATTTTGATATGTGGCAATAATCTGAGGGGTAGCAAAAATCGCAGAACCTATCGTAATTCCAATCAGCAATGAGATGCCGTCAATTAGACCTAGTGTTTTCTTTAATTGTGTCAAGATATTTTTATATTTTAGTGTTCCACTGGAAATTTACTAAGCCATAAATATGCATCTAAAATTAAACAATGAAATGAGATGACGCTTAAACCTAAAACAGAGTAAAAGTGAAAACTTGTATTCTTTGCGCCTGTGGCTGTGGCTAGGCCAAGCGTAATAAAAAATATTGAAATACCAGTAAGCCACAGTTCAATCTGAACAAA
>CAJWTA010000028.1 GCA_913046805.1 uncultured Fidelibacterota bacterium
TCCTCTTCTGCTGGAGCTTCCTCCTCAGCGGGTGCTTCCTCTTCTGCGGGTGCTTCTTCTTCAGCGGGTGCTTCTTCTTCAGCTGGGGTTTCTTCCTCAGGGGGTGCTTCTTCTTCTGCTTTCTTTAATTTCGCCTTCTTAACTTTTTCATCAGCTTTTTCAGCTCTTCTTTTAAGAGTCTCTTCTCTGTCTGCTGCCCACTTTTTCATTTCTTTTTCAATTTCTTTTTCATCAAGGCCTTGACCAATTAAGTGCCATTTGTGCGCCAACCCGCTTCTTTTCATAAGTCCATGCAGCGCATCAGAAGGCTGAGCACCTGCTTTGAGCCAATGAATAATACGCTCGTCATTTAAAGAATATGCTTTATTTTGATCTACAGGGTTAAACCATCCTAGTTCTTCAATAGCAGCTCCATCTCTTTTGTTACGCGAATCCATAACAACTACACGATAAAAGGGTCTATTCCTACGCCCTATTCGCTTCAATCTTATTTTTGTAGCCAAATCATTGTCTCCTTAATTTTTATATAAGTGTTATCTAGCCTTAAATGTATATTTTTAATAATTTCATTATAATTACAGCCTAGAAAATTAACTATCCTTTTTAAGTTTATCAACAGAGAAAGAGAAGCATATTTTTAATGGAATTTTCAATCATTAGAACCAAAAAAAATCATTTGAACGAAATTTTAACTCTTAATGAATCTTTTCTACCAGCTGTAAGTAGCGTCGATATAAACCAAATGAGTAGATTTCTTAGATTCGCTGACTATTTTAAAAGTGTATTGATAAACAACAAAATTTCAGGATTTTTGATTGCCATTCAACCGGGAAAAAAATACGATAGTCTAAATTATAAATGGTTTGAAAAAAAATTCGAGTCATTTATTTATGTAGATCGAATAGTCATTGGATCAGAATTTCAAGGGCAAGGTATTGGAAAAGCATTTTATGACGATCTCCAAAGTTATGCTAGTAAAAAAACAAGTACTATAACCTGTGAGGTGAACATTAAGCCGAGCAATGAAGGCTCAATGATTTTTCATCAGAAATACGGCTTTAAAAAAGTTGGGACTCAAATAACTGAGAAGGGAAAAAAAGAAGTTTGTCTTATGACATATAAAATGAGCTAAACCTCTGATCTTAAAAGTTCGTGATTAGTGGAATAGTCTCGAATCTTATCATCTTTAATTTCAACAATCCTAGTAGCCAATGACGAAATAAATTCTCTATCGTGGCTAGCAAAAATTATTGTACCATCAAATCTGCTCAATGCTAAGTTCAACGATTCTATTGATTCCATATCTAGGTGATTTGTGGGCTCATCCAAAACAATAACATTAGGCCTTTGGAGAATGATTTTGCCAAATATCATGCGTCTTTTTTCGCCACCAGATAAAACTTTTATTGATTTATTTATATGGTCTTGAGAAAATAATAATCTTCCCAAAGTTCCTCTTATCACTTGCAAATCATCGTCTTTTTGTCCCCATTGAGCCATCCAGTCAATTAATGGAATATCGTATTTGAATTCTTCATTGTGATTTTGAGCAAAATAACCAATTTTAACATTTTTACTCCAAACAACTTTACCGGAATCAATATTTAAATCCTGCATAAAACATCGAAGTAGCGTTGATTTACCTATACCATTATTTCCAATTACAGCAATTCTTTCACCAGATTCAATATTAATTGAAAACTTTTTTATAATTTCTAGCTCATCAAAGCTTTTGTTGAGGCCTTCAACTTCAAGTGCCGTATTGTAAATTTTCTTATCTTGATTAAATTGAATGAACGGATAAACTCGGCTTGATTTTTTTACTTCATCTAGTTTTATTTTTTTTAGTTGATTGGCACGTGAGGTTGCTTGCTTGGCTTTAGAGGCATTTGCTGAAAATCTTCTCACAAAAGACTCTAGCTCTTTAATTTTAGCCTCTTTTTTAGCATTTTCATGGGTTAAAAGCTGCTTGGAAAGAGCAGATTCAACCATAAATAAATCATAATTTCCGCTATAAAGTTGAAGCTTTCCATAATCTAAGTCAACCATATGTGTGCATACATTATTTAAAAAGTGCCTATCATGGGAAATAACTATCATTGTACTATTTCTATTCTTCAACGTTTCTTCAAGCCACGAGATATTTTCGAGATCTAAATTATTTGTTGGTTCATCTAGCAAGAGAATATCTGGATCTCCAAACAAAGCTTGCGCAAGCAAGACTTTTAATTTTTTTTCAGGGGATATTTTTTTCATTTTCAAAGACTGTTCTAGAGTAGAAATTCCCAGCCCAAGCAACAGTTCACTTGCATCAGACTCTGCACTGTAACCATTCATTTCTGAAAAGTCTATTTCTAGATTTGATACTTTTAAGGCTTCGTCTTCGTTCATTTCATCCAAACTATAGATACGATCTCGTTCTTTTTTTATGGCCCATAATTTTTTATGGCCCATCATTACACAATCAATAATATTTATTTCTTCGAAAGCAAATTGATCCTGCGAAAGCATTGAAATACGCCTATCTTTGAGAACGCTAACGCTTCCAGATGTTGGCTCTAATTCTCCTGAAAGAACTTTCATGAATGTTGATTTACCAGATCCATTAGCTCCAATTAAGCCATAAACATTTCCTTTTGAAAAAGTTATTGATATATCTTCAAAAAGCGGTTTTGGTCCAAATTGTACAGTAATTTCATTTGCAGTGATCAAAGTGTGTCCTTTTTTTAATTTTTAATGAAAGTAGAAACGTGACTGTTGGATAAATAGTGTAATTAGTTCGCGAGTTTAATAATCAGATTACTATAAATAAAGAAAAATAAATTGCGCTTCTAGAGCTGCTAATACTTATATTTTTTTTGTGCCTTAAGTAGGTATAAGTCCGCTTTTTCAGTTTTACCATCCTGTGCCAATGAAACAATTCTTAATGCTTCCAACAAGGGAATTTGCATGTTATCAAAATTTGAATAAAACGCATCTAAAGCTTTCGAAATCAGACCAACATCATACCCGGCTTTTTTAGACCTATGCTCATCGACTATTTCATAGAATCTTTCGATAAAGTATGGCTCTACCCAGCCAGGATTTTGATTATACTGTTTATTGATTTCTTGTTTGTGATGGTATTTAAGCTTTGCTCCTGTAGCGTATACACCATTGATAAAAGCAGATTTTTCACCAACTTCTAAAGACTCCCAATATAATGCTGGAGATTTTTTTTGTGACAAAGCTATTGAAAAACAAAAAAATAAAAAAATTATTCTTCTATTCATTGCTCAACTCATCATATTTATTAACAATTGGGACTCTTCTTCCCATACCAAAAGCTTTCGAGGTAACACGTAAACCAGGTGCTGCCTGCCTTCTTTTATATTCATTCAATGTAATTCTTTTAGAAATATTTTTTACCAAATCAGAGTCACTTCCTTTTTTAATTAATTCATATGGAGATTTTTCATTATCAATTAACGCTGAAACTAATGGACTTACTTCGTTGTAATCAAATGGATCTATTTGGTCCGGTCTTAATTCTGCTGAAGGAGGTTTCTCTATGCAATTAGCTGGAATAATAATATGGTTTGAATTTTTATTAAACCAATTGGATATTTTGTATACATCTTCCTTGGATAAGTCTGAGATTACCGATAGACCTCCATTCATATCGCCATACAAAGTACAATATCCCATGGCAAGTTCTGTTTTATTGCCAGTTGACAGAACCAACCAATTATATTTATTAGATAGAGCCATTAATATATTTCCGCGAATTCTTGATTGAATGTTTTCTTCAGCTATTCCAATATTATTTTTGTCAAGGTCTGAAAACAATAAGGCTTCAAATGAATCAACAATCGAATTTATGGGGATTTTGCGAAAATCTATCTGAAGGTTGTTTGCAAGTTTTTTAGCATCACTTATGCTGTGATCACTCGAAAATTTTGATGGCATTGAAACTCCATACACATTGTCGCTACCAAGCGCCTTAACTGCAATACACGCAGTTAAACTAGAGTCTATGCCTCCACTCAAACCTATCACTGCTTTGTTGTGTCCGGTTTTAGAAAAATAATCTTTAACGCCTAAAGTAAGGGCATTAAATATAGATTCTTCCCGCATAGGTTGATCAATTTGGACTGGTTTGCTTTCTGTTAAATCAACAATTAAAAGATCTTCATCAAAAGATTTTCCTTTTGCTATTAAATTTGCTTTGGAATCGTAGGCTAGAGATTGGCCATCAAAAATAAGCTCATCTTGCGATCCAACAAGATTACAATAAACGAATGGTAGCCCCGCTTTCTGTACTTTTTGCTTAATTATATTACAGCGCTCTAACAATCTGTCTTCACCAAAAGGTGACGCAGAAATATTAATGATAATTTCCGCTCCAGAATCTTTGGCAATACCCACAAGATCCTTAGAATAATTGTGATCCCATAAGTCTTCACAAATTTGTAGTCCAACTTTTTTTGTTTGGTTTGAAACTTTAAGATTAAATACACAGTCGCTACTCCCGCTTTTAAAATATCTATCCTCATCAAAGACATCGTATGTAGGAAGAAGTATTTTTTGGTAAGATCCAATAATTGATCCATTTTCACAAATAAAAGAGCTATTAAATAAATCGTCATTCTTAACTAGGATAGAACCTAAGATCATTGGAACTGAAGAATAGGCGGCTATTTCATCAAGAGCTTTTGAAACCTTTCTCAAAAAATGATCTCTTAAAAGGAGATCCTGGGGTGGATATCCAGTTAATACAAGTTCAGGGAAAACTACTAATTCAGCTCCTAAAGTTATCGATTTATCGTAATAATCTAAAACTAGCTGCTTATTTGCATTAATAGCACCTACCGTTGGATTTACCTGACAGACTCCAATTTTCATTAGTATTTAGGGTTCAATTCTATAGATTGTTCGTGGGTAAGGAATGGTTTCCCTAACATGCTTTGTTCCGCAAATCCAACCTACAGTTCTCTCAATTCCTAATCCATAGCCCGAATGAGGAACAGATCCATATTTTCGCAGATCTAAATACCACTGAAATGGTTCAACAGGCAATTTATGTTCTTGAATTCTTGAAAGGAGTATATCGTGATCATCTTCCCTTTGGCCCCCACCTACGATCTCTCCAAAGCCTTCAGGAGCAATCATATCTACACCAAGAGCTAAATTGCTTTTATCTGTATCACGCTTCATGTAAAAAGCTTTAATTTCAGATGGCCATCGATGAATCATGACAGGACGATCAAATTCTTCCGATATAGTAGTTTCATCAGCTCCTCCAAAATCGCTACCATATTTAAAATCAACGCCTCTTTTCTCTAATATATTTACCGCTTCATCATATGTAATACGTGGGAACGGTGGAATTGAATTTTCAAGCTTAGTTGTGTCTCTTTCTAGAATTTTTAATTCTTCCTTGCAATGCTCAAGACACCATTGCACAACATAGCTAACATGTTTTTCAGCCCAATCCATATTCTCTTCTAAATCACAGTATGCCATTTCGGGTTCAACCATCCAGAATTCAGTTAAATGCCTCCTTGTCTTTGATTTTTCTGCCCTAAAGGTTGGTCCAAAGACATAAATTTTACCAAAGGCCATTGCGCTCGCTTCACCGTATAATTGTCCACTTTGCGTTAAGTATGCCGATCGATCAAAATAATCCAATTCGAAAAGTGTACTAGTTCCCTCAACTGAGTTAGCGGTTAATATTGGAGAGTCCATCAATGTAAAACCATTGTCATCAAAAAAATCGCGTGTGGCTTTAATTGCCTGATGCCTTACTTTTAAAATAGCATTTTGATTTTTAGATCTGAGCCATAAATGCCTATTGCTCATCAAAAAATCAGCACCGTGCTCTTTATGGGATATTGGGTATTCTTCTGCAATTTGGTGAACAATTATTTCAGTTACACCTAACTCATACCCTCCAACAGAACGGGGTTCAGATCTAACAACTCCTTTTATAGTAACCGATGATTCTTGTGTTAATGTATTTTCCAATTCAAATGTTTTTTTATCGGTTTCTTTATCAATAACAACACATTGGACTAATCCAGAACCGTCTCTTAATATCAAAAACCATATCTTTCCTATTGATCTGATATTATAAACCCATCCATTTAAAGTTACATTTTTCCCATCAAAATTCTTCAATTCAGAGATTGTTGTATTCATTTTTTCCACTTATTTAATAGTTAGTTACCATGACGTCATAATTTCATTTAAAACATCTTCGGCTATCTTATTTACAGCTACCGAGGTAGCAAACTCTCTAGGATCACCAAACTCATTGTCATCCTCTCCATCAATTAACCCATCCCCATCATTATCAATCCCATCGGAACTTATATCGCCCGAGAGTCCATAAGCTCCCCATCCCGAAAAATTTTTTTTAAGCAACGACTTGTCATTTTTCTTATCATACCATTCAATATTCATATGTACAGTAAATCTGTATTCTGTTACCGCTTCTTGCTTTGTAAAGGTATATGGAGCATCCGTAACTCTGGTAATTATTCCTGACAAGATTGAGACAGCAGACTCTTCATCAGTAACTCGCAAAATATTCTCTTCATTAAACTTTTTAATAATATTTTCCGTAACAGATTCACTCATTCCAAATTCAGCAGTTTGATTTTCAACTATTGGTATTGCTATAGAATTTATGTGCGGAGGAATACTTCCAGCCAATGAATAATAGGTGCAGGATGAAATAAAAACGAATTGACAATAAAATAATGCTAATCTCATTGGCTTTTTATTTTTCTTTCTAGACCGTAAAAATTGATTTTTCTATACAAGGTTCTCTCGCTCATTCCTAAAGATTTAGCAGAAGCTCTTCGATTGTTTTTAAAAAATTTCAACGTTCTTACAATAGCTTCTTTTTCAAGATCTTCAATAGTCATATCTCCAATGGAGCTATTTTTAATAAAATATTCTGAGTCTTCATTTATCAATCCCGAATGTCCTTGGCTTTCTCCCGTTTCCAAAAGTGGAGGATTGACATTCCCAATAGTTGACTGCGATGGTGAAGCAAGTTGCTTTAAAAATTCAACATCTTGCCTTAATAAAAAAAGCTGCCTCAATATAAGTTCTCTTTCTGCAGTATCGGCAGGTTGACTAGTTAAAACCGGTAAAGCTTCATTTTTTAATCCGTCTATTTGTTTTTTTCCAAGTTGAGCTTCAACCATTTCACCGGTAATCCTTTCACCTTTTTCAAGGACTAATATACTTTCAACAAAATTCTTTAGCTGTCTGACATTTCCTTTCCATTGATAGTTTTTCATATACCTGATTGCATCTGGAACAAAACCCCTGTAAATCATATCATTATTTCTAGTAAACTCTAATGCAAATCTCTCAACTAGTAGAGCAATGTCTTCGACTCTCTCATTAAGAGATGGTAGTTTTATTGATACTGTATTAAGCCTATAATAAAGATCTTGCCTAAATTTACCCTTTTCAACTAAATCTGATAAATCTTTATTGGTTGCTGCAATGATACGAACATCAGTCTTTTTAATCTTAGACTCACCAACTGGCATGAATTCCCCGCTCTCAATTACTCGCAATAATTTAACTTGAGTGTCAAGGGGGGTTTCTCCAATCTCATCCAAGAAAATCGATCCTTTATTAGCGCTTTCAAAATATCCTTTTCGATCCCCTTTAGCATCAGTATACGCTCCTTTTTTGTGGCCAAATAGCTCGCTTTCAATAATACCTTCAGGAATTGCTCCGCAGTTGACAGTTACAATTGGCTCATGGCTTCTCTTACTGTTTTGATGTATTGCCTTCGCAAATAACTCCTTGCCAGTTCCTGATTCACCCGAAATTAATACCGATATATCAACCGGAGATACTTGTGCAATCATCTCCAAAACCTTTGCTATTGCATCAGACCTACCCACAATTCCTGATTTTTGTTGAATTCTTTCTATATTCATAAAAATTACCTAATTAAACATTTTTGACAGCTCTTTTTCAAGTTTATCTATCTCATCCCTCAATTTAGCTGCTTTTTCAAAATCTAGATTTTCAGCAGATTGTATCATTTCTTGTCTCATCATATCAACGGCAAGTTTTTTGTCCATACTTGAAAAGTCATCTCCTCTTCTATTTTTAATTTCAATTTCATTTGCAGAGCTATTTGAGTCAGCTACAGATGTACTACCCAAAATATCTTGCGAGGACTTTTCAACAGTTTTTGGTTTAATGCCGTGCGTTTTATTGTAGTTATTTTGAATTTTTCTTCTGCGAGAAGATTCATCAATCAAATATTTCATTGCATCTGATATTCTATCACCATACAAAATAACATGTCCGTCTACATGCCTAGCTGCCCTTCCAGCAACTTGCATTAAAGAACTCTTTGATCTCAAAAAACCTTCTTTGTCAGCATCAATTACAGCCACAAGTGACACCTCAGGAAGGTCCAAACCTTCTCTAAGTAAATTAATACCCACTAACACATCAAACTCTCCCAATCTCAAATCTCGAAGTATTTGAACACGTTCGAGAGTGTCAATTTCACTATGTAAATACCTAACTTTGAGATTTATTCCGCGTAGATATTCAGATAAGTCTTCAGCCATTCGTTTTGTAAGAGTAGTAATAAGAATACGCTCATTTTTAGATATTCTTTTATTTATTTCACCCACTAAATCATCAATTTGCCCATGACTTTTTCGTACCTCAACTGTTGGATCAACTAATCCTGTAGGACGTATTAGTTGCTCTACAACCACACCATTAGAAAGCTCAAGTTCCCGATAAGATGGTGTAGCTGAAACATATACTGTTTGGTTTTGATTTTTGTGGAATTCATCAATTTTCATCGGTCTATTATCTAGCGCACTGGGGAGTCTAAATCCATGCTCAACCAAAACTTCTTTTCGAGACCTATCTCCATTATACATCGCTTGAATTTGTGGTAGTGTCACATGTGATTCATCAATGATTGTTATAAAATCTTTTGGGAAAAAATCAATAAGTGTATAAGGTCTTTCGCCAGGTTTTCTACCTGAAAAATACCTAGAATAATTTTCAATTCCAGAACAGTAGCCAACCTCCATCATCATTTCAAGATCAAAATTTGTCCTTTGCTCTAATCTCTGTGCTTCAAGAAGCTTGTCATTTAATCGCAATTCATCTAATCTCGAAATAAGCTCAGATCTTATCTCAGAAGTAATTTTATTGATTGCCTCTTGATCCGTTACAAAATGCTTCCCTGGATATATGAATTCTGAATCCATCTCTTTCAAAATCTCTCCAGTTAAAGGGTCAAAGCGGACAATTTGATCAATAGTTGAACCAAACAATTCTATTCGAATACCTACATTTTCATAAGCTAGGTGAATTTCAATAACATCTCCTCTTACCCTAAAAGTACTGCGATCAAATGAAATATCATTTCTTGAATAATGAATGTTAACAAGATGTGAGAGAAATTTCTTTCTATGTATTTTTTCACCACGCTTCAAATGTATTACTTTTTCTTTATAATCATCGGGAGATCCTATGCCGTATATACAAGACACAGAGCTTACTACAATAACATCTTTTCTGCTCATAAGTGAGCTTGTTGCTTTAAGTCTTAGTATGTCAATCTCTTCATTGATGGACATATCCTTTTCAATGAAAGTATCAGTTACTGGTAAATAGGCTTCAGGCTGATAATAGTCATAATAGCTAATGAAATATTCAACAGCGTTTTGAGGGAATAATTGCTTAAACTCACCATATAGTTGCGCAGCTAAAGTTTTGTTATGGGAAATAATTAGGGCGGGTCTTTGTAATTCTTGAATTACATTGGCCATTGTGAAGGTTTTACCAGATCCTGTGATACCAAGCAGAACCTGATGTTTTTCACCCTTATCCAGTCCTAATGAAATTTCTTTTATAGCAGAAGGTTGATCGCCCGTAGGTGTAAAGTCTGATTTAATATTAAACTCTGTCATAGTGGCAAATTTATGACATAAATAAAATACGATACAATGGCAGAGGTTAAATTTATTTTTAATAAATTAAGGAAATAAAATGCGAGATTTAATTGTTAAAAAATTCGAGAATCCTGATAAAATAATTAGTTTTGATAATGGAAAATTTGAATTAGTTCACATGGGATTAATGACCATTGGGAAGGCCACCTATAAGCCAGGCTGGAAATGGTCAGAAGATGCAAACCTTCTTGGAGGAACAAAATTCTGTGAAGTAGAACATTTAGGAGTGGTTATGTCAGGGTCGGCTACTGTTGCTTTTAAAGGAGAAAAAGTAAGTATATTAAAACCAGGCGATGTATTCTATGTATCATCAAAACCTCATGATAGTTGGGTTATTGGAAAAAAACCTTATGTATCTATTCATTTTTTAGGAGCAGAAAAATACATTCAATAAATATTTTATATAATTAATTATGTGGTATAAATTTTAACGTATTCAAGGAGATGCAGGCTATGAGAAATTTATATAGACCTATACTTATTATCTTTTTTTGTTCAAGCTTATTTTCACAATCAAACCAAAAAAGTTTGATACCGGGTTCGGATCGGTCAGAGGGCATGGGGCCTTTCAAGCGAATGGTTATAAGAGGTGCCACTCTGATAAATGGAACCGGATCACCCCCAATTGGCCCTGTAGATATTGTCATTGAAAAAAACAAAATTTCTGAAGTGCGAAGTGTTGGATATCCAGGTGTTCCAATCAGTGAAAATAGAAGACCCAAAAAAGGTGATTATGAAATCGATGCATCTGATCATTACATTTTGCCAGGTTTTGTAGATATGCATGCACATGCGGGATCACCTCAAAAGGCTCCAGATACCGATTACGTATACAAGTTATGGCTGGCGCATGGTGTTACAACTATTCGTGGAGTAGGACTTGGACCTATGGAATTTACTTTAAAAGAAAAAAATCGTTCGAAAAATAATGAAATAACAGCACCTAGAATTTGGGCATATCAAAGACCTGGCCAAGGAAAAGACTGGAAAGGTGGACCTATAAGGGATCCGCAAAATGCAAGAAGATGGGTACGTTATGCTGCAAATAAAGGGGTTGATGGGGTTAAACTTGTATCATATGATCCTGATATTATGGCAGCGCTAATTGATGAATCTATAAAACAAAATCTTGGAACAACGGCTCATTTAGGCCAAACGGGTGTTGCTAGGATGAATACACTTGACGCAGCGCGATTAGGGCTGGGCACACAAACACACTTCTATGGCTTATTTGAATCAATGTATGAAGAAAATGACATCCAACCCTACCCTACAGACATGAACTATAACAACGAACAAGATCGTTTTGGCCAAGTTGCTCGTCAATGGAAATTAGTTAAACCTAATAGTGATAAATGGGAATCCTTAAAGAAAGAACTCATTAATCTTGATCTCACAATGGATCCGACAATGAATATTTATAATGCAGGACGTAATGTTATGCATGCAAGAAATGCAGATTGGCACGAAAAATACACATTACCATCGCTTTGGGATTTCTTTATGCCGAGCAGAAAAGCGCACGGATCCTATTGGTTTAATTGGACCACCCACGATGAAATAGCTTGGAAAAAATTCTATCAAATTTGGATGCAATTCTTAAATGAGTATAAAAATTCTGGTGGTCGTGTTACAACGGGATCTGATTCAGGTTACATATATAAACTTTTTGGTTTTGGATACATTGAAGAATTAGAGCTTTTACAAGAAGCCGGATTTCACCCATTAGAGGTTATCAGAGCTGCAACACTTCACGGAGCTGAAACTCTTCATAAACCGCTAGGAACCACGCCAGACTTTGGAATCATTGCTCCTGGATATCTAGCTGATCTAATAATAATAAGTGAAAATCCATTGTCAAATTTTAAAGTTCTTTATGGAACCGGTGCAATAAAACTAGACAATGAAAACCTTCCAAAAAGGATTGGAGGCATAGATTATACAATTAAAGATGGTATAGTATACGATGCAAAAAAACTGCTTCAAGAAGTAGAGAGAATGGTTGATGATGCAAAAAAGAGAGATGGCGAACTAAAAAAATACTGAATTAAGAAATAATTATGAGATCAATAGCAACTACATTTACAATTTTAGTCTTGTGTTCTTGCGTGAATAAAGAACCTAAAAAAGAAATAAATGATGTACTAGACTCACTTCATCATTTAGCATCTTTAGCTGATGAAAAAAGATATATCAATCTTTTTTCTA
>CAJWTA010000029.1 GCA_913046805.1 uncultured Fidelibacterota bacterium
GGATATTGGTTCAGTAAATACTATGGAGATTATCCCTATAATCACATAACAGCAGTTGACGGTGATCTATCTGCAGGTGGTGGAATGGAGTATCCTAATATAACGGTTATTGCTTCTATGCCTAGTAAGGATTTGCTCGAGATGGTCATTATGCATGAAGTAGGACATAATTGGTTCTATGGAATTATAGGAAGCAATGAGCGGTATTATACTTGGATGGATGAAGGGTTAAATGATTATTCTAATATTCGATACTGGCAAGATAAGTATGGAGACGCAAACGAGCGGTTTGTATTAATTCCCTTAATTCAAGATAAGATTGGTATTGCAAAAAGCTTAAAATACAGTTGGTTTGGTTATATCCAATATGCCTCTTCTGCTAAAAGTGAAAAAGTTCAACCATTGAATCTCAAAGCGGATGAATATACCCCAGCAAATTACGGATTGAATTACTCAAAAACGGGTGTCTTTACTCGGTTTTTACAACACTACTTAGGAGAGGATAAAATGGACGATATTATGCAAGAATATTACCAGAAATGGAAGTATAAGCATCCAACTCCTGAAGATTTTCGTTCTGTCTTTGAAAAAAATACAAACAAGGATCTTACTTGGTATTTTAACGGCGCATTAAAGACTACAGAATATATTGATTATTCAATTCGTAAAAAACGCGGGAGATATATTGTTACCAATCGCGGTACGATGAATTCTCCCGTTGAAGTAGTTTTTTTTGGTAAAGATAAAAAAGAAATTGATCGAATTTGGATTGAGGGGGTAGACATAGAAAGAATTGTTAAAGCACCCGAAGAGGCAAGTTACGCGATCATTGACCCTGATGAACACATGCCTGATGTAAAACGTGAAAATAATTCAACCAGAAGCAAGGTAAATCTTCATTGGGTTTGGGATCAACCCACGTATTATGACCACGATATAAACTTCACTCCATGGTTTAATGCTAATTACTATAATGGATTTACTCCAGGTTTTATGTTTTATAAAGGTCTTGCCCCAGGCTATTCTGGAGTAACTGCTTTTGAGCCGATGTGGGATTTAAATAATAAAAAAATCGTTGGTAAAATATCTAAATCAATTAATTTCGAAGAAAATCTTTTTAATGAATCAAGTCTTCGATTTAATGGTATGCGTTTGCATGGAAACACAGGAGGAAGGATAACATTCAATGGAAGAATAACCAACAAGAGTACCCATGATTTTACTGCGTTGGCAAGTCACAGCGCATTAGAACTAGCTGCTCTAGATTCTAACCTTTATAGTGAAGGAGATCATACGACAACTTTATTGCAATACAGATTTAACAAAGATACAAAAGGCATTATTGATGATATTTCATTTAAATCTGGCATTATGCTTGGAAAGAAATTTTCAAAGAGCTGGATGGAAGGAAAAACTAAGATTAAGCCACATAAAAATATCGATTTAAAGATACGTGGATGGGCGGGAGATTTTCATAATGACAGTGAAATTCCAAAACAGTATCGTACCTATTTAAGCGGGGGAATTGATCCAATGTTTTCAAGCTATATTTACGACAGAACGGGTCAATCGAGCTTTGCTATAATGCAAAACCAATACATTCAAAACGGCCCGGCGCTAAGAGGGTTATTAAAAGAGGGTGGCACATTTGCTTCATCTGCATCGAAGACTTGGGGTATAAATATTGATCTTAAAACTCGTTTTTTACCTAATATATTTTATGATATTGCGGGAGGGGATGAGTATAACAATATCTATGGCGCTGCAGGTATTATCTTAGGTCCAATTATTATTCCATTATATCAAAGCTGGGAAGAGGTAGATCAAAGCGTTAAAGATGCAAAATGGGTATCAGATAGAGTACGCCTTCAATTTAACTTTAATTTAGCCTCTTTGTTGCAATAGCATAAGAATTGGTTTGTTTGGGGCAATTTTTTATATTCCGTTACTTTTTATAACCATTTATAGGAAATACAATGAAAAAACTTTTTAGCACTTTTTTGCTGTCGATGACATTAATATTTGCTCAAGATGCAGCATCTGTCGCTTCAGTCCAATTCAGCGGCACCGGTTTATCTGATCTTGAAACAAAAACACTTTATAATTATTTCATGGGAGAGCTTGAAAAAGCTAGCGATGGACCATTGCTAGCTCAAGAAACAGTGGATCAATCTGTATCTTCACTTGAGCTTACTACTACAGATTGCTTCAAGAAAGATTGTTTGATGGCAGCGCAAGACGCAACCTCAAGCAATATTTTCTTAGCAGGGACGCTCAAGTTTTCAAAAAGTAAGTATCGTGTAAAACTATACAAGGTTGATTCTTCAAATCCTGGTAAATCAAAAACTTATAGAATTCGATACAAGGGTGACACTGATGGGTTTATAACTGAGCTTGAAATACTTGCATGGAAAGTAATGGGCAAAGAAGTGCCTAGTAGATTGAATGACAAGAGAAAGCCGAATCAAGAAACAATGTTTGAGAAAATTGCTGAAAATCCATGGGCTCAAAGAGGTTTTGTTTTGGGTCTAGCAGGTATGGGAGTTTCCTCATATGTTAAGAATACCGCTGGGGCAGCCGAATCTCAAAAACAAATTGACCGTTTAGAAGGTATTAATCCAAATGCACCAGGAATCAAAGACCATGAGAGTAGTCGCGATGGAGCTAAGAGCACTGCTACATTATCATTGGTCGTTGCAGCTGCATCAGTAGCATACGGTTATTTTGCTGGAGTCTTTACCGAGTAAATTTATTTTTTACAATATACCGAGATGAGGTTAAATAGCTTTTTAATCTCATCTCGAGTATTGAAAAAGTGAATCGCGACTCTAAGGTCTCTTGGTTCATCAACTGGCGAGGTATACGTATTTTTATTTAACCTCAATTCTTTATAGACATCCCATCCATTGCAATTCCCAGGAAGCTTTAATACAAAAACACCTGACCTTTGCTTTTTATTAATTGGGGATGAAATTTTAAAACCTCTTTCAGACCACTCTTTAATGGCATAGTCAACTAAAAAATCGATTCGATCTATGATTCGATCTATACCTATATCCTCGTTCCAATGTAGTGCAGTATCAAAACCCGCAAACGTTGCAAGAGCCCGCGTTCCAAATTCAAATCTTCTAGCAGCGGGAATAAGTGTGAAGTTTCCAATTTGATCCATTGTCTCATGGCTGTGAGAACCTGTCCATGTAAGTAATGTCTTATTAAGCATTTCCCTTCTACAGAAAAAAACACCTGTTCCTTTAGGACCCATAATCCACTTGTGACCACATGTACTATAATAATCAGATCCGAGATCATGAAAATCGAATGACGCACATAAAGGACCTTGGGCACCATCAAGATGGTACCTGATTTTTTTTGAACGCAAGATCGCTGCTATTTCTTTTGATTCTTCAACCGTGAGAGCTCTACCGTTATTGCGTGATATGTGCGGTATGCTTACCATACGTGTTTTTGAACCAATATTTGATTTGATTTCGTTTATTATATTTGTATCGCTACTGAAATCCAAGCGATCTACAGCTATGCCATATCTTTTTGCAAGAGAATACCATGGGATTGTATTGGCGGGATGCTCTTGGTTCGATATAAGTACTCGATCTCCTTTCTTCCAGTTTATAGACCAAGATGCAATATTTATTCCCTCGGATGTACTGTGTGTGAGTGCAATCTCATCGGGATAAGCACCAAACATATCAGCTAAGTGTTCTCTTAAACCTGGTTCGATCTTACTCATTTTAGAATATATATTGGGGTCAACAGGGCCATTATTTTGAAATGCTAGAATTTTTGAAACCGAATCCATTACTATTTTTGGCGAAGGACCAATTCCAGCTGTTTGAAAAAAGGAACCACTAGTTGCAGGAATAGACCTTCTAGCTTTTCTTACCCAAGGATAGGTTGAGCTTTTACTGGGCTCATCAACTACACTCGAAATCATTAATGGGCTTACGAACGGTAAGGTGGCACTTGTTTTTAAGAAATCTCTTCTCTTCATTTTAACTTATCTCAATTAAAGGCTTTCCCAAAATTTCTTTGTAGGGCTCTATTCCTAATCCATGGCCATTTGACGAGCTCATTCTTCCATTAACTCTCTTTGGAGCACCATCAGCAATATCAACTGTTACATAACTATTAAAATCGGTTGCAGTAAATAACAATTTAGGGTCTGTGCTATGTGAAAGGTGTGCGATAGCAGCAGTAACAATATCGCCTCCCCAAGTATCTTCTATTGTCATTGCAATACCAAGTTCTGTGCATATATCTCTTGCTCTCGCTGCTTTGGTAATGCCACCAAATTTACTTATTTTGATATTAACAGCATCCATCGCGCCATCGTGATATCCTCTAAGAAGTGACCTAATATCATTGATACTTTCATCTAGGATGAATGGATGATTGGTTTTTCTTCGAACCGTAAGACATTCATCATAGCTTAAGCATGGTTGTTCAATGTAAACGTCAATGTTTGATACTGCATTGACAACACGTATTGCTTCATGCGCAAGCCACCCTGTATTCGCATCTGCTATTAACTTGTCTCCAACTTCTAATTTTTCTGAAACGAGTCGTATTCTTTCTATATCCTCATCCGGGTTACCTCCAACTTTCAGCTGAAATCTACGATAACCTTCTTTTCGGTATTCGCTTACTTTTGAGGCCATCTTTGTCGGCTTTTCTTGTGATATCGCTCTATAGAGGACAAAGTCGTCTTCAAATATTCCACCCAATAAATTGCTTACAGGTAAGTTTGAAACTTTGCCTTTTATATCCCAACAGGCAACATCAATCGGCGACTTAACGTAAGGATGTCCTTTTAAAGAATGGTCCATAACTTGATTTAAATAAAAAAGATTAGTTGCATCCAACCCAATCAAATGAGGGCCAAGTTCTTTGATTCCAGACCGAACACCCTCTGCATAAGAGGGGAGGTAAAAGGGTCCTAGCGGACAGCATTCACCATAGCCAATTATCCCGCTTTCGGTTTCCACAGCGACAATAGTTGAATCAAAAACTGAGACGGATTTCCCTTCAGACCAATTATAAGCACCTTCTTTGAGAGGAAGATCAACTTGATAGACATTTATTTGTTTTATCTTATTCATTAGTAGCTCTTTCATCTATTTTTATAATTAGAATTTCTTTATAACTCAAGCTGCATGATTATTGAACCTTCAGGTGTTTGATCATGAATTCATTAGCAAAACTGAAAGCAGCTTTTCTATATTTTGGATTTCCTCCCATCGTAGGCCCTTTACCCGCGCATAATCCTAGCCCTATTTTTTGCCGTAGAGGTGTAGTCATAGGAATGTTAAGAAAATTCATTAACACAGCTCCATCGTCTCTAATCTTAAATCTGCAATTAACGGTTTTATAAGCATTCTCTTTTATAGTTATTGGACTTTTCCTATCAAATGAGTGGTGTGAGTTTGGATAGACAGTGATGCCAATATCTGATCCTGATTGTTTTGCATCATCTGAAAGCTCTTTACATGCTAATGCTGGCACCCAACTATCTAGCTCTCCAATTAAAATATGCATTGGTGATTTCGTAAATATTGGATTTTGAGGTTGAGCAATACAGGGAGGATAAATGGACAGGTGAGCGGCGAATGTATTTTTAGAATTTATTTTTTCAATTAAAGGTATCCATCCTGAAAATAAGGCAACACCACCACCTAAACTCCAACCCATAATAGCCACTCTATCCTTGTCAATATCTGGATGTGTAGATATCTTATCGAGGGCACGATATGCATCTAATACCATTGTAGCAGTTGTAACTTCTACTTGCGAACCAACCGTTGATTTAACACCTCTACTTGAAAAGCTTTGAAGCTCAAGAGTTGCTATTCTTGATTCTCTAAACATTTGAAGATATTCTAAGTGATGTGGTCCCCAATCAAGGCTACCCGCTACACCAATTATCAAAGGAAAAGGCCCTTTTCCTTTGGGTAGTTTTAATATGGCTTCAACTTCTTGATCTTGTAGATTTTCCAGATTTGTAATCACATCTCTAAATCCAAAAGGACTTGAACTTTTAAAAGAAATCACTTCTTGGCTGTATAGATGTGTTACTAATAAATTGAATAATAAGAGATAACTAAATTTCATAACTAACTATATGTTTCCTAATTCAAAATACTACTTCTTAGGGTATTTGTTTAACAAATAGTTATTTTATGGTAAAGTACTATCTATTAAGGAGTAAAAATGAAAAGTTGGTTTCTAAAATGGGGATTACTAACGGTCCTTGTATATGCAGGTCAAAACGATAAAACGCTATCTTTTGAAACTTCAGAGGGTACATTAATAAGTGTTGATGTTTCGCCAAATGGTAAAACAATAGCGTTTGATTTGCTGGGTCATATTTATTTAATGCCTTCAAATGGAGGAAATGCAGAGGCTATAACTAAAGGGACCTCGTGGAATATGTTTCCCCGGTTTAGCCCTGATGGAGAAAAAATATTATTTACTTCTGATAGAAGTGGAAGTGATGATTTATGGGTACAAGAAATTAAAACCGGTGAGATGCAAAATATCAGCAAAATGGATAATCCGGTTCACCAAGGAACTTGGTCTATTAGTGGAAAGCATGTATTTGGAACGGAACTTAATATGAAAGTTCGCCACCCTGTTTACTTATTTAACATGTATGGTAAAAAACAAGAAATCATCCCTGCGGGATCAAGGGCACCAGTGACTCATTTTGCCATGCACCCTTCAAACGGCCTTGTATATTTTGCTCATGGAGATGCACCGCTCTACAGAAGTGGAGACAGAATCAAAACTTATAATATGAAAAATGGTGAAATTGAAATTTACATTGATAGACCGGGTGGAGCAGCGAACCCTACAATTTCAAGAGACGGTAAATTTTTAGCATATATTCATCGCGACGATAGGCAAACAGTTTTAGTTGTTAGAAATATTGAAACAAATGAAGAAAAAATAGTAAGCAGAAATCTTGACTATGACAGAATGGATAGTGGAAGTTTTTATGGTTCGTATACGAATATGAGCTGGCACCCAAACAACAAAGAGATCTTTATTTCATATGGCGGAGGGATTCATGCAGTGAATGTGATTACGTCAAAAACAAAAAAAATAAAATTTTCTGCAAAGGTAAAGCGTCAAATAAAAGAGACAATTCGTTTTAAAGTAGATATTCCAAAAGATAACACCAATACTAGGTCTCATCGTTGGTCACAACAAACACCTGCAGGAATACTTTATGAAGCACTGGGCGACCTCTATTTGAAAAATGGTTCCAAAATAAAAAATCTAACCAATTCTACCGATCACGAGACCAGTCCATATTATGATCCAAAGTCACGAAAAGTATATTACGCAACTTGGAACGACAAAGAGATGGGTGCCGTCTATCAAGTTGACTTGAGCGGAAATAAGAAGAAAAGAATTACCCAAAAACCTAGTCAGTATGGATCGATTGTTGTTTCAAACGATGGAGCTATTGCTTACATACGTGGCGCTGGGTCATTAATGAACGGGGTACATCTTGAAAGGCAAAAAGATTTTGAATTAGTGCTGAATACCAATGGCAAGGAAAAAGTCATAGCTCAAATCACATGGAGTGGAAATAGATATGCAAAAAGACCACCAACCATTTACTTTGGTGGGGATAGCAAAATATACTTTTCAGATTACGTTGGAGATGTGTTAACCTTGAAATCAATCTCAAGATCCGGTCTTGATGAAAAAGAAATATATAAATTTCCTCACGCTACAAGAGCGATTATATCACCAAACATGGATTGGGTTGCATTTAGAGAATATCACAGAAGTTTTATCACCCCTTTTGAATATATTGGTAAGCCTACATCGGTCAGCGCAGAGGATGGTCTTGGCTTTACTCGTCGAGTAGACGAAAAATATGATGGAGATTTTATGTCTTGGTCACCTGATGGAAGATCTTTGTTATGGACTCGAGGCAAATATCATTATGAAAAATCTTTAAGTGCTATAATTGAACAGAAATCCAAGATAACAAAGAATGATATATCTTTTTCATATGATATTAACAAGCCAGCGGGTACAATAGTTTTTAAAAATGTAAGAGTATTAACTATGAACAATGACAAGGATATTCTTGAGGGTGTATCTATATTGGTAAGAAATAATAAAATCATTAGCGTTGGAGATGATGTTAGAGTTCCAAAAACTGCAAAAGTTTTTGATATGGAAGGGATGACTATAATGCCGGGAATGTTTGATGCGCATGGTCATTATGGTAGTCCTATTTCTGCTTTAAATGTTATTGAGCAGAATCTTTATGGGCTTAAAGCAAATCTTGCCTACGGCGTAACAACAATGTATGATGTATATGGGACGACCCAGAAAGATTTTTGGGTTTCAGATATGCTTCGAAAAGGAGACATAGATGGTCCCAGAATCTTTTCAGTTGGAGACCCAATTTTTGTAACAAAGTATCGAACAAAAATGTATCGTCCAATAAAAACACTCAGCGATGCATTAGAACATGTTCAGTTTAATAAAGATCACGGTGCAACTGCTGTAAAAGATTATTCAAATCACAATCGAATTGCACGACAACATCTTGTTGAGGCTTCTAGGCAATTGGGTGTTAATGTTGTTAGTGAGTCTTTTTCAAATCCTCAAATGAATTTAACGCAATTGGTGGATGGTTTTACTGGGTTGGAACATACAATGGGTTTAGAGCCCATTTATGAAGACGTAATTCAGTTGTTGAAGAGTACTGATATTGGAATAACCCCAACATTTATTGTTGTTTACAATGGACCTTCTGGAGAAACCTATTTCTATCAATCAGAAAGACTTTGGGAAGATAATAAATTATTAAACTTCTTCAGAAAAGATGAGCTAATTAGACTTCGACGCCCAAATTTTTATTGGCCCGATGATCACTACGCTGCCCAGATGGGTGTCACAATGAAGAAATTATACGATAGAGGGATAACGATGCAGATGGGCGCTCATGGCAATATGATGGGATTGGGAGCACATTGGGAAATGGAATTATTTACACACGGAAGCTTTTCGAATTATGATGCAATTGAAATAGCAACAATCAATGGATTTAAGCATCACGGCCTTGATCACATTCTTGGGTCAATAGAACCAGGGAAGCTTGCGGATTTTGTTATTATGCGAAAAAATCCGCTTGAAAATATTAGGAATACTAGATCTATTGAATACGTTGTTAAGAATGGTGTTGTTTACAGTGGGAAGGACGCATCAAGAGTATTTCCGAATCCAAAACCTTCTGTGAGGCTGTATTTCAAAAGATAGATATTCGGTAAAATTGCGCAAACCAATTGTCCTTTATGCTGAATTCCTTTTGTAGTGTAAATTTTTGAATGAAAAAAATATTCTTTTTTCTAAAGAGCAACTTAGACGAAATCAATCCACGTCCCAATTTAGTCTCTCTTAGTTCCAATGTTAAAAACGATCTATTGGCAGGAGTAACGGTTGGCATTATAGCACTGCCTCTTGCTCTTGCATTTGGAGAAATTTCTCAACTTGGTCCAGTTGCTGGGATTTGGGGTGCCATAGCTGGTGGAATTATTGGTGGTTTCTTCGGGGGATGTATGGTCGGTGTCAGTGGCCCAACGGCGCCAAAAGCTGCTCAGATCGCGGGTTTTATGTCGTTCTTCGTAATCGGAGAGATGAACAATCCGGATCTTATTGCTGCATTCTCTATCATTTTTTTAAGCGGGCTAATCCTTGTGTTGATTTCGCTTTTAAAAATTTCGCGATTCATTCACTACACTCCTTATCCCGTAATAGCTGGATTTATGTGCGGCATTGGAGTGATAGTTATCCTTACTCAATTAAATGCCTTTGTTGGTCTTGAAGTGCAATCAAGTATTCATGATGTCATTATAAATATAGCTTATACGCTGCAGAATTATAATGCAGATGCTTTACTGGTATCTCTGCCATGCTTATTGATATTATTTTTATGGCCTTACCTAGCTAAAAGAATAGAATGGCTCGCGACCATTCCAGCTCCTTTAACTGCATTAATTGTTGGTACGAGTATAGCTTATTCTATGAATTTAAATATACCATACATTGGCGATAAAATGGGCAGTGCTGTTGAAAGCAAGGTCTTTAACTTTTACATACCTAATTTTACTAGAATTGGAGAATTTTTTCTTCCTGCAATGGCGCTAGCTGGTCTAGCTATTTTAGATAGTTTGCTTAGTTGTAAGGTTGCTGATAATTTAACGAACACTCGTCACAGTAGCGATCGAGAGACATTTGGTCAAGGTATGGCAAATATGGCAGCAGGTTTATTTGGAGGTGTTACTACAGCCACAGCCACAATGCGAACAGTAGCTAATATTAAATTTGGAGCCAAAACACCTCTAGCTTCGATAGTTCACGGCCTAACATTATTAGCGATCTTACTTGGAATGGGGTCGTTGGTTGCTCTTATTCCAACCGCTTGTTTGGCGGCAATTTTATTTAAGGTGGGTATAGAAATTATGGATTACAGGATTCTACCTTTTTTAAAAAAAATCCCGTTAACAGATTTATTTATATTTACTATTGTGTTATTTGTAACAGTTTTTGAAGACTTGATGATTGCTATCGTAATTGGAATAGTTTTTGCAGTTTTTAAAAGGAGAAACGAAATGAAATCTCTTATTAAGTTCAAATCAAAGATCTTAGTAAGTGGCTTGAAGGGAACTGAATTTGAACCCAAGAATTTTGAGAGCTCTATGCTTGATGAAATACCGGTTCGTTTACTAAAGCCAATGGGTCCTTTATTTTTTGGCTCTGTAGAACCAATGATTGAATCGTATAACTTAACAAAACAACACGAAATATTAATTGTGGACTTAAGCAGCGTTTCAATGGTTGACCTAACAGGTGTTTTTGCCTTAGAAGATCTGATTAAAAATGCTATGATGAAAAATATAGAAGTATTTATAATTAATATTGAACCACAAATAGAAAAAATTTTATTGGAATTAGGCTTCAATAAGAATATAGGATCTGACAACTTTAAAGCCTCAAGAAAAAGCATAATGCCTATTTTAGAAAAGCGTTATGATCTACTCTCAAGATCGCAGTCATAGTTTGATCTTCATATGAAAATTGTTTTACTAGAACCATATTTTTCCGGTTCTCATAAATCGTGGGCTTTGGGTTTGCAGTCTTATAGTGAGCATCAAATAAAAATTATTTCGCTACCTGGTAGATTTTGGAAATGGAGAATGAGGGGAGGGGCTATTACCTTAGCGAATGATTTTATGAGAATGAATTACGAAGCAGATCTGATACTTGCGACCGATATGTTGGACCTTACTACATTTTTAAGCCTCACAAGAGTGCGCACTTCTAATATTCCTACAGCAATATATTTCCATGAAAATCAACTCTCTTATCCATTGCCAAAAAATAATAATGATTTGCAAAATAAACACAATCGACATTATGGATTTATCAATATTTGTTCCGCTTTAGCCGCAGATCATATATTATATAATTCAAATTATCACAACGAATCATTTCATAAGGAAGGGTTAAAATTTTTAAAGAATTTCCCTGATAATAA
>CAJWTA010000030.1 GCA_913046805.1 uncultured Fidelibacterota bacterium
GATTGAATCAGTATTTTTTTTCATTCGACTAAAGCGCTTTTGAAAGCACCATTTGTTTTAGCCCTTCCGGAAGAGCATTAACCACTCTATACAATTCATCTGGGGCGCTATCGAAAACAACCATCTCCTCTCCATCGATAAATCCAAAAACCGATTCAACGGATATCTGATTGCTATCTAGCACAATCCAAACTTTTTGCTTTATGATGAATTCTTTACCAGATGGCTCATCATAGACACCGCTATTCATCCAATCGGTTTCTAAATATTCAGCTGTATAAAAACCATTTTGATTTCTAAGAGTCATTCTTGTGTCGTTTTTATTAAGCACCTTATAGCCCTGAGACTCAATATATGGAATGAATTCATCTAAGATCAATTGTGGATTAGCCGAGTACTCAATTTGCGTTGGATATACTATTTTATTAGCACCGCAACTAACTACAAACAAAGATAGAAATGATAGAAAAAATATTTTTTGCAATTTCATATAAAACCTTTTTAATTGATATTATGATATTTCAATTTAGTTTTTAGAAAATAAAATTGGAAGAGTGAATTATTTTTTTTCAATTTTATAATCAAAGGGTAACTGATCGGCTACTCCCTCCCATGAAAAATATCCCTGCTGCTCAATCATAAGAGGTTCTGAATATCGACCATATCTATCAAAATACACAGAATCCGCCCTGAGCAGTAGATAAGAAGTTTGTTGAAAAGATGAAGGCGAATCGTTTTCAAGTAAATATGTAAATTCGGGAGATTCTTTAGTGTACGTTACCATCAATCTTCCTTCAAAAGAAATAATAGGTTCATTGATGTTACCTACAAACACGAGTGTGTCATTCTTAATGGGTTTGTACTGCTCTGGAATAAGGATCGCAGAACCAAAAAGATCTTTTTTATTAATTAGAAGTGAGAATCCTTCTTTTACCAAAGGGTCTCTTCTAGTACGCGCTATTGTTAGCCAATTTGGATTTTCTATCATCCTCCCCTCTATAATATTGAAGCGCAATTCAAATCGATTGGCAAGCGTAAGTAGAAAATGCCTCAATGAGCCTTTATAGGCTTTTCGTCTATTTTTTTTCCAATACTTTAATCGCCTTTTGGAGTCCGCTTTGCTTTCTTCAAAAAAAATATCACCAGAATATTCAACGCCATCAACATCCTTAGTGAAATTGTAAAGAATGTAGGTTATTTTATATCCCAATTCAGGATTATCAATTATTAGAGGCTGGCTTGCTTTAGCTTTAAGCATTGTACCGCTTTTCGAAAATGAAAGCACGTATTCATTTAAAATTCTAGATGCTTCACCGTTCTTACCGGTACCCAAAAAAGAACGCTTAAAACGGCCATAATTCTTGTCCCATTCTTTATCTTTTTTAGCCGTTACATTGACCTCATTCATTAAAATGGCCTGAGGTGACAATCTGAAATTAACGGTAAGATTTTCATTCTCCACTATGATCATAGCTTGCCTTTCGACTTCATATCCTATCATGGAGACGATCAATTCATATTGACCAGGTGGAATTTGTGTTAATGTAAAATATCCTTCGTTATCTGAAGTGGTTCCAAGCATTGTTTTTGAGAAGAATATATTAACACCAATTAGTGGCTTTGATGTGGTTTTGTCAACTATTCTTCCATCAATTCTAGATTGCGATAGTAGCGAAGATAAAAAAGTGAATACTAGTATAAAGCTAGTAGTGATGTTTTTAATACTAATTTCCCTTGAGCTTAGCGAGAGATTTATCAGCAGCAATTCTTACAATTTTTCTAGGGGACCATTGTTTTCTATGAAATTCAATTTTTCCTATATCCGATTTATCTCCAATATCGCCTAACTGCTTTACCATTTCTGCCTGAACAATATAACTATTATCCCTATCAATATATTTACGGATTAGTTTTAAAGCATCCACTGAATGATGAGCAGACATCTGCGCAATTATTGTTCTTCTAGGCTGAGAATGTCTTTCTCGTATATAGGCAATCAAAAAGTCTTTAGATGACATTTCAGATCCAACGGATTTAAGAGCGGCATTTCTTACAAACCATGACCTATCATGAACAGCTATACGTTTTAAAGAGCGAACTGCTTTGGGTGAATCTAAAAACGCTGAAAGTTCCGATGCAGCTTCCATTCTACCAATAACATTATCACGTTTTACTTTGTTTAAAAGAGCACCAAGTGAGAGTTTTTGGTTTACCTCTATTAACAAATCGTTGTCAGGGTCAAATCGTACAAATAAGGGCTCTTTTTTCATCTCAAACCTATGTATCGATCGCTTTCTGTCGATTAATATTTCTTTAGTCGTTATTTCATTCTTGTAGTAAAAAGCAACTTTAGCTGGTAAGCGATATTTTGTGGGTGTTTTTCTCCCAATTTGCGTTTGATTTACGTACAATGTTAAAACTTCGTCTTTCCATTCCGATTTAATATCAAGTTGAGGGTGGCCAGCGCTCAACACCCACTGCTTAAAAAACCAGGTCAAATCTTTTTCACTTACATCATTCACCACGTCAATCAAATCGTTCGTGTTTGGATTTCCATAGGCATATTTGGTTAAGAAAACCTCTTGAAACTCTTTAAACTTGTCACCCCCGATTATCTGTCTTAACATATGGAGAACAGCGGCGCCTCTAGGGTATATATGGCTATCAAAGTTTTGGTTTGGGTATTCCCAATATGGATGCACCATTGGTCTTGAGTACCTATTTCTATATTCATTTAGATAGCTTTGCTTCTTTTTCCATAAGTTTATTCGCCCCTCAACTTCTCCATAAAGATGTGAACTATATAGATATTCGCCGTACGTAGCAAAGGATTCGTTGAGCCATGCGTGATGCCAATTCTGCATTGTTATGTAATCGCCCCACCAGTGATGAGCGGCTTCATGAGCTACGAGCCAGTGACTAGGAAAATCTTTCTCAGCTTTAGCATCATGAATTGTTTTTTCGCCTAAGATTGTAGCAGTAGTACTTTCAGCACCACCTCCGATACCAGGAATTGTAATTTGATCCATTTTTGGCCACGGATATGGAACACCATACTCTTTTTCAAAAAATTCCATTATTTCTGGAGTACGATGAAAGGATCTTTTTGCGTGCTCTTTATCCTTTGGATAGACCCAATAACTCATAGGAATATCGCCGTGGTAATCTTGAATTACCTCAAATGGACCAGCAACCATAACATATAAGTATGTGGAATTAGGAAGGTCAAGTTGCCAATTGTAAGTGGTAGAATCACCCGACCCCTCCGTTCTGATTCGCATTCCGTTTGCTAATTTTTTCCAATTGGTATTTTTTTCCTTAAGCACGCCGTTAGCTAAAACTTTCCAGTCAGATCGAACGGTCGTGATTATTGAGCTAGTTGCTTTGTCAGCTGGGTGATCGTTTGAGGGAAACCAATGACGCGCACCCTCTGGAAAAGAGTGGGTTTGAACTAAGGCGGGATTATCCTCGGACTCATCAAAGAAACCCAATCCCAAGACACGTACTCCACCCATATTATAGTTTGCGGGATCTGCAACTTTGCCATCTGATTGATAGTATACAGTAAAGGTACGTTTTTCATCCATATAGAGCGGTGCTGATGGAATTATAATCAAAGCGCCATTTTCCTGAACAAATGGTAAAGATAATGTGTCTTCCAGTACTTGTGTAACAGTGAATGTCTCGGTATCAAAACGAACACTATCGAGTCGCGATCGTTTTGTTAGAAATTCTATAGATGTAATGCCGTAAAAAGATTTTTCATGATCATTGATCTTTAAATTGATCTCATAATGAAGGACGTCGATATCAAAATCAGGCTTTCCATGAAATGGCCTTTTGTAAAGATCCGAACTTTGTGCCCATACAATAGCAAGCAACATAAAAAGGGTTATTAGTCTATTCATCATAACTCAAATATAAATATCTTTTTTTTATTTTGCCCCAAGAATCATTCAGATGAATTTAATGTAAAAAAAAATCAATAAACTTAATTTACTTGTTTTAAACTGATAGGATTTTCTTTTAGATTATGTCTATGAATAGATTATTCTTCATGCGAAATAGAAGTTTATTTGAAAAAATATTTCTTCTTTTTTTCTTAACCTGCATGGTCTTAGTTACACCCTTCTCTACCTATCTCTCATCCGCAGATTATGTCCAAATGAACGAAAGCTTTATCAATCTTTCCTTTACACCGACTGAGGTTATGTTCATCGGTGTTGTGGCACTATTCATCTTTATTATCTTTGGTGGAAAAAATGATGATGAAGAGGAAGATGAATCCTTAAATATAATTAAACCTATGGTAAGTAAATTTGATAACGATGAGGATCTTGGTCAATACATTCGCGCTTTAGCGAACGCTTCATCTTCATCCAGCAATAGATCTACAAAACCCCGTAAAAAAACAAAAAAGTAAGCCTCCCAGCTCTAAACGCTATGGTGTTATAATAATCAATGAAGTTCATTGTTGGAATTTTTTGCGCTGGCATTGTTGTTATCGTGTACAACTATTTTGAAGAAAGTAATGAGCCACCGCGCAATTTTATAAAAGGGATGATTGAGATATCAATCGTAATTTTTTTAATATTTTTTTTTGTTAATAGATACTTTCTTCTATTCAGATAATTTAGTTTTTAAATAATAATCGATCGCGACGGATATTCCCATTCGGACTGGTGTTGCAGCTATTAACAGCAATATCAGTATAACACCGATAATAATAACATGGCTAGGATTTGCTCCTAGGTACATTAACACTACTAACGGGAAAATGAAAAAAGCACGATCAATCATTAATAAAAAAAACCAAGTACCATCGTTGTTATCCTGGAACACTAAGCCACAATTGCTGCACGTATCGTTGATTTTAAATCGACTCGCAAAAAGAGTCACTTGGTTGCACTTTGGACATCTACCTTTTATAGCTTTAAATATATGCGTAAACATTTATTTTCAATTATTGAAACTGTATTTAATTTTCTATTGATAAATTAAGAATTATATCGATAGAATGACATTAACTGATACCATATGAAAAAAATTAGATTTTCACTTCCTATAATGCTTGCAGTAATTGCAGCTCTGAATCTTTTTCAATTTATCATTAGTTGGGATACCTACTTTTTATCTTCTTTTTTTCTCTTTGGAGTGACAGCTGTAATTTTTTATTACATTATCTTTTTTACAACCGATAAGGATGGATATGAAAAATAATGGTAACTAGAAAGTCAAATCCAAATATCATACGCCATGAATCCACACATACAAAAAGCATCATTACAAACGAGGAGACTATTAAGCTCTTGAAAGATGAGATTCGGGAATACAAGAGGCAAATAAAAGTGTTGAAAAACACGATTGAGAACTTAAAAAGCAACAGTAAGCAATAGCTCTCGAAATTTTAAAACTAATTATCTAAGCACGTATAAAATGGGGCATTGTAGATAATTCTATCCAGATCATTATTGTTTAATCCTGGTGTCAATAAAAATTTTGTATTCGTATCAGAAAAAATACCATATTCTTCTAATTTTTCTCCTGGAAGTAAATCCAGTTCATCAAGATAGAATCTACTTTTAATTATGTTATCATTCTTAAAGTATAGATTAGCGGTAACCACAATAGTATGAATAGTAGATTCTCCGATATTTTCTGCACGTATTAAAAAGGTTATAGTATTATTTCTTAAGCTGGACCACTCATGTGAAAGAGAAATATCTAATCTGCAACCTTCATTGAAACTAGTGTCGTCACTAGATGTATCGTCATCATCGCAGGTCGCAAAAAAAAAGAGAATTATTAAGAAAAAGAATTTCTTGGAATAGAACAACATATCAAAATATAAGAACCTGATTTTATAGCATCTTAAAGAAGTGCCCGAGGGCGGACTCGAACCGCCACGGCTTATTCAGCCAACGGATTTTAAGTCCGTCATGTCTACCAATTCCATCACCCGGGCACAATATTTGGTGAGGCGTCGGCCGGATTCGAACCGGCGAATGGCGGTTTTGCAAACCGATCCCTTAGACCACTTGGGTACGACGCCATATTAAAAATGTAAAAAAACGAAAACCAAATTACCGCTAATTAACTATAAGTCAATCAAGCAAATCTAAATAATAATTCTCGAACAGACTCCATTTTAGTGTTGAGATCTTCTAAGGTCTTATTCTGCATCCATAACTGTGCAGAAATTGAAAGAAAACCAACAATGAGGATACTGTAGATTATTTTAATATGTTTATCCATTCAACTACTCCTTTTTCAGCAAATAGAATATTCTTAAGTTAAAATATGAAAGCATCAAATTTAAACATATATCAACGTCTAAGAGATTTTAATGTACCCGCTGCGGTTCTAGATGAAATTTTTTCAAACAAGGAAGATCTAGAAACATTAATTAAATCCTGGAATGAATTAAAAGAGCAAAAATTAAAAGACGATCAAATAGCCCAAGCAGTATCTAAAATCATACTAAAAGAACTTGGAGATGATTTTCTTCATTCTTTAGAAAATTCATCAATATAAAAATAATGATATCGTATATTGCTTTTTTTGGGATTAGAAATATTTGGATTATATTTATTTCTAAGTAATTGACCAACGGCATTTTTTACATTTTGAGAATATATAGCAAGATTTTCATCTTTGGAGTTTTGCTCTGATGCGATCAGATACTTTGTGCTTTCAAAGTGCACTTTTTTAAAATCACCTGTCTTTGGTTCATCTAAATAATATCCAACCTGAGCTTCTACTTCTCTCTGAATTCTTAACACATACTTATAGTCATTTGAAGGTTCAACTGGTTGTGAAAGAATAGGGCTAAATAAAACAACCGCAGTGAGCATAAAAACACAATTAAGATTCACAGCTTCTGTCCATTGGTTAATGTTAAATACAGCAATAAGGAAGCGGTGCAATAGGCAATACTCGAAGCTTTACCGGTAAATTTATTTGATATTTCAGAGTCCTCTTTAAGTTGTTTTTTATCAATTTGCCCGTGAACCACTTTGGATTGATTTCTATATTTGCATCTTCGAGTATCAATATAATATTTTATTTTTTCAAAGCTCGATAAGGACTCTAATCCTTCACTCATTGCTTTTTCAATCTCAGGAGTCTCGCAGGTACCCACCCATTCTACATACTCTTTCGAGTCGACATCAATTTGATCAATTTGTGCAAGGATAATATTAGAAGAGAATAAGAAAACACATAGGGTTGCGAGTTTAATAATATGCCCAATTCCATGCATATTATAAACCTAGAACAAGGTTTATTTGAAAAACAGGAAGTCTGCCGATTTTCATAGGGGGTCCATTTACTTTTTTACCTTCCAATGTCCAATTTTTATCGCTGTAACTTGACATATAATAACCAAGACTCGCTTCTGCTGATAGTAGTCTAGAAAAATAGTATCGATAACCAACGTGACTAGAAAAACCTATCCAACTTTTTGTCATACTGCTTCCAGTTTTTAGACTTACGCTTCCATTTCCGTATGCTGATAAAAAAGAATCCCAGTCGCTTGTTGGAGCTGTAGCGGTAATGGTTACCGAGCCTTTGTTTAACATGGGTGCTAATGAAAAGTTAAACTCCATTTTTTCTTTCATTAAATAAAAAGTTTCAAAACTAAAAGAGCGATACGATATATTTCTTATATAATTAGAGGTGCCTATCTCACCAAAATGCAACGAATGTGACTGGATATAGCCAATTCTAACATTTGGATAAATTTGATATCTCATACCCCAGTTTAATAGTAAATTTTTACCAATAAAACCTATCTTTGGTATAGGGTCACTTGTTTCAATTTTTGGATTATAGTAACCTGTGCCAAGGACAACGTTAATTTTTGGTTGCGAAAAAACGATAGCTGTTAAAGCATAAAGAATAAAGAATAATTTGACTTTAGAAAACATTATAAACATTGGTATAAAATTACAAAATTTTTTAACCATTGCCATGGATTCAAAAAAATCTAAGCACCGAGCTTTTTTGATTCTTTTTGTTTTTACCTTTTCCTATTCGCAAGAATTAGATACTGAAAATGTTGAACCCGATACAAGCTTATCGCTTAGCGCTGACTCATTGGCCAATCAACCTATCGATTCTCTTTTGTTAGATAAATATACGATTTATGGAATCGCAGCCTATGGTAATGGACTACTCGTTCCCGATGCAGAAGTGACTCTACTTGATACCCTTGAAAAAACACTTGAAAAAACCAGGACCACCACTAAGCTATTTCGAAGATTTTTTGGAGGTAGATTCAAATTCGAAGATGTACTGCCTGGGCATTATATAATTTCTGTTGATCTAGGAACTCGGGTTGGTATTAAAAAGCGTATTCATCTTAAAGATAAAGATCTTGAATTAGGTGTGATTAAAAATGAAGTGGAGTTCCCAAAATACGTGATCGATGACTACACAGACTCTACCCGTATCTATTTTAAAAGATTGAACACCGATCCTGTAGAACCTGATTCTATTAATGTTCGACATATAATTGTTGACCTAAAAGGAAGCGCAAATACGGTATACATAGATTCGATGCTCAGAGACAGTCTCTACTATACACTTTCAGGGGAACTTACAAGAGACTCTATACCAATGGAAGAAGCATACATCGTCTACAATGATTATGGGTATATTTTTCATCAAAGTAGATCATTTAGGGATAGGGTCAATGAAGTTCAAAGAAGAGACGGATTCATCGTCTTCCACAGTGGAGATACGCTAAATTTTGATAATATTTTCTTTGAGCCCTCTTTAAAAACACCTGACGTAGCAACATTTCATTACGATGACTCTACAGGACTTCCAAGATTTCACTCTTTCTATGATATTTATAAAGTGTATACAGGGCCCTCATACATAGAACGGTCAATACGAAGAGGTTTTTATACAGGATTAGCCTTACATGGCACAGCGCTGGGAGTAAGTATAATTAGAAAAAAATCCTTCAAACCTTCATTACGTTTCATGCCAAATTTTTCAAAACCCGAACAAAAACCAAGCAATTACTATTCTATGATTACCTCGTTTTCTTTTTTAACGCTAGCATGGGTGGGCTATGATTGGTACACAGATAGACGGTCAAATTATTTTACCCCAAAAGATGAGCTAACACCATTCCCAAATAATATGTTCGTGTTTTCATCCAAAGAGTGGGCTAAAAAACAAATAATACCATTATTCGATCCCATAGTCAAAAGCAGGACGTATAAACTATGGCAAATTAGAAAGAAGGAAAAAGCCAAGAATAAAAGATCTAAAAGAAAGTCAGTATTCGATTAAAGCTGGCCCGCTAAAGCCTGTATTGCGCTTAGCAGATCTTCTGGTGCGCTTGAGTGCGGCGCATTTAAAGGATCAAGAATATCTAGCTGATCAGCTGCATTGCTGAAGTCAGAAAGATTGAAATATGCTTGAATTAGTGCATATCTTACATCTTTATAATTAATCTTCGCATTGTAGCTAAATTCATAGATAGGAGAATTATCTAATAAATTCACAGCCGTGCTCACTACATTCGATGAAAAGCTATTTTCGCCTTGAGACCTAACCATTACACCGCTAATTGACAACCCAGCCCAACCATCATTTCTTGACTTTGGGGAGAGCTTAACAGAGTTTGGTTTTAGGGCATTAAAATCAACATAAGCTGTAGTGGCAAAATCGGAAGTTTCTTGGGCAAATAAGGTAGCCCATGCCCTGCCAAGCTTTGCTTCATTTGAGATAGAATCGTATATAGAACTCACAAATGATGCTACAATAGCCTCTTGAAATTTTTTCCTACTATTCGCATAATCTTTACTGGTAAAAAGCGCCCATCCTTCATTTGCTAAAGCGATTATGTCCGATGAGATATCTTTAACTCCTCTAAGTTGAACTTTTGCTGGATTGGCTCTAATGGAGCTATTGTGGCTGACCTCCATAACTTTTGACGAAGTATTTTGAGTTGGTGAATAGCGTACCGTAATAGTTTTGCTTGTATTGGGTGATAGCGTAAAGCTTGTCTGGCTACCAATAATGAAATCGCTAAGAGGTAAATCCAAGGACAGCTCTAGATCAAATCCCGATGATTCACTATTTTTAAATACTAGATCAAGATCTTTTGTGTTGCCAGCAACCACTAATCCAAAATTAAGACTGGTAGGTTCTATGGAAAACGATACGGGATTACCTCCGATACCAGATAGATAAAATTCATTGAACGTTTTATCGTTTTTAACAACTAGCTTTCCAGAATATTCTTCTGAGGTACTAGGTATAAAAGTTAGATAAATCTCCTTTGATTCATTCTTTTGAAGTACCAATACACCGCTAAAATCCATAGTAAAATTTGGAGAATCAAGGATTTCAATGTTTCCTGTAAATGGACCCGATGATTGATCGGTATTCAGAATTCTAATTTTTTGGGAGGCACTTTTATTGACCTCAACTCTGCCAAAATCATGCTCTGATGCTGGACTAAATTCTAAGACATACTTTTCTTCGTCTTTGTCCTCACACGAGGACAATATTAGCGCACCGACAACAAACAATTTGACCGTATGGCGAATCATCTAGAAATAACCATTTTTTTGGTTTTTGTGAACGAATTTGATCGCAATTGATATAGATATACACCGCTACTGACAGGATTTCCTAGAATATCGTTACCATTCCATAATACGTTATATCTTCCTGGAGTTTTAAATTCATTAACTAGAGTTGCAATGCTTCTTCCAAGAATATCGTACACAATCAATGATACCTCTCCAGCCTCAGAAAGATCGTAACTAATGCGAGTCTCTGGGTTGAACGGATTGGGGTAGTTTTGCGACAAAGAATATTCAGTTGGAATAAGTTGCTCTTGAGTGGTAGACAAATAAGAACCAGTTCCTTTATCTATTAAAGCAAAATGACCTAAAAAATTTGTATTTGCATACGCGGTGAGTTTATCAACGGATTGGTATGTCGTAAGTTCTTCCCATAGCTCCCCATTCCAATAGCCAATCGATACCTCCTCAGGGCCAATATTTCTAAGGTCAAAAGAAATCTGCGCTGGTCTATTGAGCTTGCTATTCATAGGTGAAACCGAATAAATATCGGATCTGGTGTTATTTAGATCTATGGTATTATCATTTGTAATAATATTTTTACCTACCACAACGTACGCATCGCTATCGAGTGAGTTTGTCGGAAGATTGATGCTGTAAA
>CAJWTA010000031.1 GCA_913046805.1 uncultured Fidelibacterota bacterium
TTTAATTGATCAGTATATTTTTTTTCTGCTACAAAATCTAAGGGGTCAATAGAGCCTATTTCAACAAAGATATCTTTTCTTGTTTTAGAATCAATCAATAGATCAAAATAAATTTCTGGCGACATTCTAAAATGATGCTGACAATGATGGCAGACAAAAAAGTTTTTTTCAAGCTCTGGCTTGTATTGAATCTCAGAACACGATGAACATTTTATCCATAACCCGCCCGGTATATCTTTTTTTACAGCATCTTGGGAAATTTTCTTATCTTTTCTACTGAACCAAGCCATCTCTTTTATTTCTTTTTAACATAAAAATAGCACTAGACCCATCTGAATAGTAATTATCTTTTTTTTGAACTTCTACAAAACCTAAATCGTTATAAAGTTTTATTGCTGGGAAATTAGCCTCTTTTACTTCTAAAAAAACATTAGTATCATCGCTATCGTCCTTAAGAATATTCTTTAATAAAAACCTTCCATAACCCTTGTGTTGAAAAGGGATGTCAATAGCTACATTAATTATATGCTTTTGATTATCAATAATCCTTTGAAAAATATATCCAATTATCTTTCTTTCAATTTCGAGAACCGATATTTTAGAGTACTTTGAATTATTAAATTCAGACTTTATAGATTTTAATGACCAATGATCCTTGAAAATTTTTTTTTCAATATTAAAAATCTCATCAGCGTCATCAATGATAGCATTTCTTATTTTCATTTTTATCCAACTTCAAAAGGTGAAATATAGTTTGAGGTTAAAGTGTACGGCTTTTCAATTTTCCATTCATTGAAATTACTGAGCGCTAGACGTCCAACAACCTCCGCAGATGGTTTTGCTTTAAAATATTTTCTCGAGCCTAAAAGTTTTTCACAACCATATTGAATAATATTATTTTCTAAATCTAATTCACTAAAAATAGAAGCTGCGGGCTCGCTTTCCGCTTTTCTGTTACGGAATTTTTGAAAATAAACAATATCTCTGTGTGAATACAGTAAAGCTATAAAAACATCAAAATCTACAATTGGATCATTTGCAATGGCCTGTAGCGTTGGAACAGGCACCAATGGTTTTTTCAAGGCATAAGCTAATCCTTTTGCGAAACCTAAGCCAATTCTTAATCCAGTAAATGATCCAGGCCCAATCGAGACTGCAACTGCGTCTAAATCATTTATTTCAAAACTCGATTCTTTCATAATAGATTGAAAAAATTCTGGAAGAACCTCAGAGTGCTTTCTAGGGATACACTCTTGAAAAGACCTAATGCATTCATTTTTCTCAAAAAGAGATATACCGCACCAATCTGTTGAAGTATCAATAGCTATTATATTCAAGATTCACTGCCTTTTATTTTTATATGTCTTACACTTTTATCATTTTCATCTCGATCAAAATATATAATTATCCAATCATCAAGCCATATATCTCTCATCCTATCTGCCCATTCAATGAGAGTAATTCCGTCAATGTTATTAAGAAAGTTTTCCCCTCCAATATTAAGAAAATCAGCAGACGACTCTAATCGATAACAATCGATGTGGTACAGTGGTCTAGTCCCATGATATTCGCTCACGAGTTTAAAAGTTGGTGAAATAACTGAGTCACTAATACCTAAACCTTTAGCGAATCCTTGGCTAAAAGTTGTTTTGCCGCTACCAAGATTTCCAATAAGTGCAATAACTTTTCCATTTGAAATTTTTTTTGCATAATTAGATGCAAATAACTTTGTTTCTTCAGGAGTTTTAAATGTAAATCTTTTCATTTGGGCTTCATAGTTAAAATAGGAATAAGCATTTCTTCTATGGAAATACCGCCATGTTGAAAACTATTCTCAAGCATTCTGCGGTATTTTCGCTCTTCATTTGGATATACAAAATAAAAATTGTCTTTTGCGATTAGATAATTGGTTCTTATTCCTAATTCAGGAAGTTTATATTTATCAAGATCCCTAATATCGAGTGCTTTCTTTTCTGAAGTGTTAATATTTGTGCCATGCTTGTATCTTACACCATCAGATGAGCTTTTGTCTGCAGCAACACTAACACTTTCGCTCACCATTACACTTCCATGGTCACTTGTCATTACAACATTAAAACCTTTTAAGCTCAACTCGTGAAGAACGTTTTTTATCCATGATTTAGCGTACCAATCTCTCACTGCCTTTCGATAACCACTCTCATCAGGAACCATTTCTTTTAATACATCAGATTCTGATCTGCGATGGGCTAGTTGATCAACAAAATTAATAACTATCGCTAAAAGATCATTGTTGGTATAATTATTTATCTTTGACAAGAACCTTTTGCCTTCATCAGCAATCCAGATCTTATGGTAATGCATTTTTTTTTCAAAAAAACCATTTTTCTTCATTTGGTCAAGTAAAAACTCTTTTTCAAAATTGTTTAAACTTCCTTTGTCCTTGACCATTTCTTTTTTTTGTTCAGGGTACATTTCACACATTTCATCTGCAAAAAGCCCTGAGAAAATTGCGTTTCGTGAAAAGGGTGTTGCGGATGGTATGAGTGAAAGGCTTGGCTCCATTTCAACAGCAAAATCTTCTGAGAACATTTTCTTTAGTTCAATAAATTGGTCAAACCGCATTGCATCCATAACTACCAAACATGTTTTTTTATTGTCGCTTAACAAGGGTTTAATTTTTTTTGAAAATATATCGGTAGAAAGTATTGGTCTATCATCTGTTGCTAGCCATTTTGGATAATTATTAATAATGTAATCGGAGAATATTTTATTTACAGAGTTAAATTGATCATGCAATATACCAACAAGGCTTTCCTCTTTTTGATTATCAAAATCAATCTGCCATCTAACAAGGTTTGAATATATTTTCCACCAATCTTCAATAGAAGAGGCATTGGTAGATAGATTGTCAATTTCTTGAAACTGACTCAAATATTCTGTTTTTGATTTTTCAGATATTATGTGACTTCCCTCTAATACCTGTTTGCATGCAGCAAAAACTTGACTCGGGTTTATTGGCTTAATTAATAAGCGATCAATTTTTTTATATATCGCCTCATCAATCAACCACTCTTCTTCGCTTTTTGTTATCATTATAATCGGTAGAGATGGATTGATGGCTTTTATCTTTGCCGATGTTTCAATACCGTCATACCCAGGCATAAACTGGTCTATAAGTACCAAGTCAAAATTTTTTTCATTAATTTGTACTAAACCCTCTTTTCCTGATGTACACATGCTAACCTCATATCCTTTTTCCTTTAAAAAAATAATATGAGGTTTTAAATGATCGATCTCATCATCAATCCAAAGTATTTTAGAGCACATGCTATTCATTTCTTTAAGAAATTATTTTGTTTTCATTTCCCAAACTCCATTCCAATCTCTGGGCGGAGGGTTTTTCAAAAATTCTTCGCATCGCTCTATATATATTTTTGAAGGAGTGGTTGGCCGATAAAGAAAATCCTCTTCAAGCTCGGAAGATTTTTTAAATTTTTTAAGGGCATTATTCCAATCTCGCTTAAAATATAGATCTTGCCCATCATTGAAAACACTCACCAGTTCAGATTGATTACTGTCCATCTTATCTTTTAGCGATATAAGCTCATAGGCTTTGACAGGTTTCTTTTTGCCTTTCACAACAAGATAATCAAGCAATCTCCATTCGAAATCATCTTTAACTGCTTTATAAGTGTTATAAGCAACAAAGTTATATACCCCATATTGTTTAGCTGCAGGTTCTAGCCTGGCAGCAAGATTAACAGTATCACCCATCATGGTGTAATTCATGCGCATTGAGGAGCCCATATTGCCAGTTACCATGTCGCCCGAATTAAGACCTATCCTATGTCGTATATTATGCACTAACTCTGGCCAATCACCTTCTTCGGTCCATTTTTCTCGCAACATTTTTAATTTTTTATCCATTTCTAATGCTGTCATGCACGCATGGTATTCATGCCCCTCAAGCGGAACAGGGGCACCATAGAACGCTACAATCGCGTCACCAATATATTTATCTAAAGTTCCTTTGTGCTTCAATAGAATTGTTGTCATTTCAGTTAAATATTCATTCATTAAGCTAACCATTTTCTCAGGCTCTAAGATTTCAGAAAAAGATGAAAAGCTTTGAATATCAGAGAAAAAAGCAGTGTGATAACCAGATTGACCACCAAGCTTAGGCTCTCTTTTATCTTCATACATTTGATCGATTAAATCAGGAGATATGTAAGCTCCAAATGTATTTTTTAAATACTTTTTATCTTGCTGCTCTTTAATAAAATCATAGAGAACTATCCCAAAATATGTAACTATCACAGATGCTAAAGGAGCTACTATGGGCACAACGATCGATTCACCAATTTGTGGCAACTGAAGTTGAAATAATTGAGAGCTACTAAAAAGTTTTGGTATTATTGATTTTATACCCCAAAACACATCGCCAATAAATAATCCACAAGAAATTGCAAAATAAATAAGACACTCTAACACAATTAAAAATCCAGCAAAAATAGGATTAGAGAAAGATAAAATAAAAAAAGCAATCAGGCTTAAAAGAGAAATAAGAGCAAAATGGCTGAAAGGATATTTATTGTATTCATTAAAAAACTCTGTAAGTCCGCCACCTAATACCCTTATGTAATTACTATCTATCAAAGTTTGAATCGCATTAGCATGGGTTTCCATTCCAGGAGTTAGTTGTTGAATTCCTGCATAGTTGTAAAATGGAGTTTGTTTGTAATCATGATGAACTTCTACTGATGTTCCAATAACAACTATTTTATTATTGAAGGGAGAACTAGACAGATTGCTATCAGAGCTAATCCCCATAACATCCATTATTTCCTGACGCTCTTTATCATCGTCAATAGCCTCAATCCATTCAGGAATCTCGCCTGGTAAAAACTGACTCATCCAATCCAAATCTTCTATAGGGTCTCGTAGCGTTACTTCATCTGTATCAATTATATAAGCCAATGAGTATTTGGGAAATGTTGCCCAGGCGGGGAGATTTCTTTGGTCTCTTATTTTATACCCTGAAGGAGGTCCATAATAATTCACAAGAAAGGAATTGCCTTGACCGTAAGCCTTTATCTGGTAATCTCCATATTTCCATATCAAATTATCGCTATCAAAATAAGGTTTTGCAGAATCAGGGATTCCATAAAATGCCTTAAAAGCTTTAACGCCAAGCGTGAGGTAATATTTGTTAGGCTCATGAGACATAACATCGAAGAGAGAATACCTTCTTGAAAATCCATCGAGATCCATCTGGTCGTTAATTAGTCCTAATTCAGGCTTAGCATCCATTATTTGTTTTACTGGATACGATATATATTGAGGTGGAACTGAGGTAGGTTCAGTTACCATTTTTGCAGGCATAATCACAGTTGTTCCAAACAACTGCGCCTCAGCTACCGCTTCGCCCAACATATCATCCCCATGCCTAGGTATGAGCATAGGGAGTGATTTGAGTATATTTTCAGCTTCAACGGTATCTCTAAGACTAGGAACTTGATTGATGATATAGTCTGAAGTAGTTGATTCAATTAAATCTTTATATATTTCAGATCTACTCTCAGGAGAGTCAAACTGAATATCAAAAACAATAACTTTGGCACCAGCCTTATAAAGATTTCTAATTACACGCGCCCAAATACTTCCTCTAGGGTAGGGCCATTCTTCTGGCACCAATCTCCATGCTTCATCGTCAACTTCTACCAATACAATATCGGTATCTTTCTCAATATAAGAAGAGTCAATTGCGGTCCAACCTGTTAAAGGTCCACGAACTGTATTAAAACGGTAATCGTACATTTTCAACTCGAGAGTATCAAATACTCCAATCCATTGAGCCAACGAAATCAAAAAAATTGCACTCATGCAAATAATCCATGCTACCCAATTGCCTTGAAATATTTTTTTTAATCTATTTAGAGCTATTTTCATTGTTAAAATTGTAATTCAGATTAAATATTATTCCCGAAGAGTTTAAATCAAAACCTTCTTCATAAGACTGGCCATTGTTATTTCCTATGTAGTTAATTCGCACAAAACTTATTAATGATGCAGTTAAATTTGATTTATAATTATAATCTATTCCACCCCTTAGTCCAATAAGCTGCGACCTAACCTGACTTTTGCTATCAATGAAAGTTAATGTCCCTTTAAGCAAAATTCTATTTTCAATTAATCTATAATTAGCAGTTGATGATATATTTGTCCAAATGTAAGATGTTTTTTGTAAGGTATCATTAGATAATACTGGTACATCGAGCTTAGTTTGACTTACCTGGTTAATACCATTGAAAACATTAGAAAATTCAGATGCAATATTAAGGGAAATCGTTCGTGAATCAGTTTTAGGAAATAGATACCCACTATTTCTTCTGCTTGCCAAATTATCTAAATTAGTTATGTTGCCCATGTTTAAGGTAATATTGTGCGATATGTTATTGATTTGTATTGGCACAGTCACCGCAAGCATATTATTTGAAATATTCGAGTCTTCTCTCAAGTCAATTATCGATCCTCCTACAGAGTCTAGCTTTGTTTTTTCATTATTTTTTCCAATCGATTGTAAGCTAACTGCATAGGAAGGCATTCCAGGCCCTGGAAGAAAATTAAAATTAACAAAAAAAGTATTGGTGTTCAATGGGTTGACCGTTGTCCTTAAAATTTTATTATCCAAATGCTTGAATCCAAAATTAATAAATAATTTATTTTTCAAAAAACTAGCGCGATCTGAAATCGTAAATTGACGCGTATTGTTTCTAAGGAATGGATTTCCTAAAGTAACATACTCGGGTCCAATCTGCCTATACTCAATCAAGATTTTACTATTTGTATAGTTTCCTTTAAGTGAAAATCTAAATGCTGAGGATGGCATATTTATTAACCCAGTAAGTGGACTAGAGTTTATATCAAAGGGTACAAGGGGGGTCATGTTAGTATTAATTATAAAAATATCTTCCAAAGCTCCTGGATCGAAAGGTATTTGATCTGTTTTAATAGCCTCACCATCTACTAAATTACCCAGCTCATCATATTGTTGTCCAATGTAACCGTCAAGCGTGTCATCTAGAGCCGTATCTAAATTTGTTTTTGACATCGCTCCACCCCATATATTTCTATTGTACAGACTTAAATTCCAATCAAAATTAAAATCCAATTTTTTGTCATCAAAACTTGTTCCAAAATTAAAACCGAACATGAGGTTGTCATTTGGTTTTTTACCTGACCAGTTATTTGATTTAATCTTTAATTGGTTGCCAGTTGAGGTTATTGCCGTACTAAATGTTTCAAAAGTATATTCTCCTGGTATAATCCCAGTAACTAAAGAATCGGATGAAAACTTTGCATCTTGAAGATTAAGATTTACTGAATTTGTATCATCTCTAACGCTCATTAAATGAGCTCCAAATTTAAATCGATCAAATAAATCAGTAGATATTTTTGCAGCAACAATATTTCTTTTAAATGTGTAACCTGACCTATCTACATAATAGGTTGTGGAGCCATCGAGATTTTTTGTTGATAAATTATTGTTAAGCTTATATCCACCGTTTACAAGTTGTTGTTGTTGTACAGCTCTATTTAGTTCACCTTGCATAAAATCGAATTTCACCCACTTAAAATCTGTTTTCAACTCAAGGCCTCTTACTCTTTTCCCGTCAATCATGAATTCATTCATTCTTGGGTAAAAATCACCAAAACTAACTTTTAAAAAATTTCCAAAAGAAAATTTTCCCCCAAAGCGATTTTGCGGTTGCAGGTATGGAGTTTCTCTAGAGGTTACCCTGCTAACAAAATTCAATTGTGCCCAATTAAAATCGATATCAAACTTCCCCTGAATCTCTGCAATATTTAGAATAGAACCTGATACATTCTCAGATGACAATCGATTTGAAACACCGCCTTTGTAAGACACAACACCTTTTGACTCTTCTCTAGTATTACCAATCGTAAATCCCCAAGAGAAAGGAAGAAGACTTTCTCCTTTTTTGTTCGTCATCAAGATTTCAACAACATAATCTCCATTGCTCAAAGAGTTTGGAGTAAAACTTAAAATATCATCTTCAAAAATAATTTCAGATGTTTTATCGTTCTTGTTTAGAAGCAACCGGACTGAAGACCTGTCGATATCATCAACTAAAAAGAAAGAAGCTGCAATAAACACTTCATTGGGGTTTAAAATTTCACCAATTTCAGGGGAAAGAATTATTATTTCAGCTTTATTATTTGAAATTTTCATCGGCTGTTTTGTGGGATCATCAATCACTTGGATTAAGTATGGATTATTAAAGGGGTCTATTCTAGGGTATGATAAAATGCGACTGTCGCTGAAACGAAAAACGATAATATACTCCAATCCGTTATCTGTAATCGCAAATTTTGGAATGACCGCTTCCCAGTTAAAGCCTTTATTTGCAAAAGGTATTTCAAGATAAGAATCGCTCAAAGGTGCTTTGTAATAAAGAACTGCTTCAATGGGGTTGGCAATATCAATCAATGAAGCAGAAACAACAAAATCTTTTCCTTTAACGGCACTCGCAGGTGGTACGTGGTATAAGTTTTTCTGTTGACTAAATGCATTGCTACTGAACAATAAACCAATAAAAAAAACAAATTTATTAAAGTTTTTATATAATTCAAAAAAACGCAATTATTAATAATCGATAATTAATTTTTTCTGCTTACCAGAAGAATCTTTAAAAATAATTTCAAGCTTGTTGTTTTGAGAGTCATTTTGAAAAAGATCTTTAGGGGTATTTTTTGGATCGGATCTAAAGGTTTGAAGCGAGCCGTCATTTGATGAGATACCAGTTATTCCAGGTTTAATATCTATTTTTTTGCCCGAGATTCTATTGGATAATATAACTACTCCCTCAAGGCCAATAATGGAATCCCCTATCTTATCATCGGAAATAACCCAAAAATCGGTTCCTTTTACAGAAGCAACGGATACAGAAGTTTGAACCAAAAAATCTTTTCCCGTTTTTACTTGTGCCCTTATTGTGCCGCTATCAAGATTAATTTTCTTGCTAATATTTTTAGCGCTTTTTTTACCATTTATAACTATTTTGGATTTCTCTTTAATTTTAAGCGCAGTTCTATCATCAATAAAAACTATAGCAACAAAGGCACCTTTTTTTGTGACAATCTGATCTCCACTTTCTAATATAAATCCCCTTTTTAGACTTTTTGGTAATTTATTTTCTCGAGCATATTCTACCTTTCCAATAATTTTTGTTACGATAGCTATTTTTTCACCAGCAGTTAGTGAGCATAAAAAAAGCAGAGCTAAAAGAAAAAATTTTCTTTGATAAATTACGTTAATCATTTTCAACTTGGACTGTCTGTATTTCTAGAGTTTTATTTTTGAACTTAGACATTAGATTGTTAATCGTTGATTGATTAACGGTAGAACCATTAATAGAATATTCGCCTGTAGGATTAAAATCTTGCAAAGCGCCACCTTCTCCAAAAAATGAATTGAATCTCTCAGTTCCAATAGCTTCTTCCAATTGAAGAAGTATGGAGTTTTTTATACTAATCTTTGAAGATTTCGATGGATCTGAAATTTTAAAGGCAAAAATCTCGGATATTTCGTCCTCCATTCCATCAGTCGTGGGGATACTTGTTTTGATTTGCCATGCATAAATCTTTCCATTTTCAAGAGGCCTCACTCCATTTAGCGGATATTGAAATGTGCTTATATCAGGCAACTTCTCCCATTCAAGGGACTGATTAAAAGGAAGCGTTCTCTCGTCTTGAAGAGCTTCTTCTAAAGAAGAATGTATATCTGCTTTAAACTCTGAAACACGAATATAAGTTATACAATTTCTACAGAAACCTTTATTCCAGTTAAATGAGGGTAATGTTGTATATACTATATTAAATGTTGTGTCTGCGAGCAAGCCACCTGGCGATTCTAAATTGACACCGGATGGAGTTTCAACAATTATCGTTTCAATTTTTTCATCGGAAAGAGACACATCAAATTCTGAGATGCCAGATGACAAGGTTAATGCAAACTGGTACTCACCATCCGGTAATTTACCTGTTGTCATTACATTGCTAAGCAAATTTTCATATTTGCCCGCATCAATAGTTTCCAGAGATTTAAAAATAACTGGAACAACATTTGGTGGATTGTCTTCATCAAGAAATGTTGTTGTATTTTCTGAAAAATTTCTGCTATCGAGTACAAAATTTGCTTTCATTTGAAATACATTTGACTCAACATCAATTAAGGTAGTGCGATTATCAATTCCAAGCTGGGGAGATAAAAAAGACGCTTTAAATCGTGCTTTAACAAATATCGGGTAAACGTCTGATGTAACATTATATCTAAAAATAGGCACATTGGATCCCCCTGAAACTAGATCAAAGCTACTAATATAATATGTAGAGTATGGATAGAATTGACCGTCTAGAGATACCTTTTGTGATAGGGATATGCTCGACGTTGCGAGTAAATATAATATTAATCTTATTTTTTTCATTTTTTTAAATGATATTTAATTTGCCACAATTTACCGAAGAGAGTAGGTCCCTTCAACACTTAAATACAAAAAGGGTGGTTAATTATAAAAAAAAACCCTCGTTAAATGAGGGTTTTTAAAGTTCCCGGCAACGACCTACTCTCCCACGCTGGTTTCCCGCGTAGTACCATTGGCGCTACAGGGCTTAACTGCCGAGTTCGAGATGGGATCGGGTGTAACTCCTGTGCTATAGTTGCCGAAGAAAAATTTAGGGAATTGATGCGGATCTTCAAGTGATCAAAAAAGATTGATAAAGCCATTCGACTAATTAGTACCACTCAGCTAAATATATTACTACACTTACACTTGTGGCCTATCAACGTCGTAGTCTACAACGAGTCTTATTATCAAATGATAGGGAGAACTAATCTTAGGTCAGGTTTCGCACTTATATGCTTTCAGCGCTTATCCTTTCCGAACATAGCTACCCA
>CAJWTA010000032.1 GCA_913046805.1 uncultured Fidelibacterota bacterium
TTGTCTAACCTTCTAAAAATTGCACTAATTCTAGCCACTAATATATTTGGGCTAAAGGGCTTTCTAAGGTAGTCATCACCACCACACTCAAGGCCTTTGATTTCATCAAACTCTCTATCCATTGCAGTAAGAAAAATAATTGGCACTGTATTACCCTGTTTTCGAATAGAACTGCAAACCTCATAACCATCTTTTGTAGGCATCATAATATCAAGAATTATTAAATCGGGGGAATGACTTAACATCTTTAATGCATCATCTCCGTCTTTGGCACTGATACATTTTAATCCCTCTTTTTCAAGATTGTACTTAATGATGTTTCTGATATCTTTTTCATCATCAACAATCAAAACTGTTTTGTTCTTCATTTTATGTTTTTCAGTCTATGGTCAATTCTTTAAAAATAACGCTAATCAGTTCGTACAAATTTGGTGATCTACAAACATCTACTTTCAAAGATTTTGCAAATTAAAAAATATTTTTAGCATTAATATGAACAACATGTGAACACAACATTAAGGAACTAAAACCTCCTTAAATATTTCTCAGAGAAAAAATCATCCTTTATTCCTTGATCGTATACAATATCAATTACTTGTAATTCTGTTGAATTTCCATTTATTAGATTTTTCATGATTTTTTTCGTTGGAGTCCAGTACTGATTGTTTTTAACATAATCAAATACTTCTAAAATTTTAATATTTTTCTTATTATCATTCAAATATTGAACCTTTCTTAGTAGGTAATATTTTTTATCAATCCAAAAAATTCTATCTCCAAAACCGGATACGTCAATCGGTTTAACTTCTACTAAAAAACACGGGTTACCTTTAAAAATATCTTCCCCTAGTAAAGTATATTGATCAAGCTTTAAATCTCTATTAATAAAATCTGCATAGATAAATTCCGTTCCTTGAAATTTACGAGATTTATCTGAAGGTCGAATTCGCCTTACCTTTCGTAGCTTTGGAATATATAACCATTGATCATCATTTTTTTGATCAACACGGCTCCAATTCAACAAACTAAGACCTCTTACTTCTTTTGGTTCAATGAATCTCAAAAGTAATTTTGATTTGAATTCTCCATCCTGGTAACGCTTTTCTACATACTCCATCAGTCGGTAATGCTTTTTGGTTTTGTTCTTTTTAGAATTAGAAAATAAAGTCATCTTAAAATTCATTTTTATATCATCTGGTAGAGGGTTTTCACTCATTTTTTTAATTACGCCATTACCAGACATTTGAGCAAAGCTAATATTCATTGATAAAAAAAGAGTGGTTAGATATAACTTTTGAAACATGAAAGAATATAAGTAATCAAAAATTATAGATTAAACCAGTTCTTATATGGCTGAAGTTTTCCATTAATGTGAAAGGATCTTGTGATTTGCCATTACCTGCAAATTGCGTTGCTGCTAATTCTAATTTCCAGTTTAGAACCGGGGAATACCCCAACCCAAGACTTAAAAATGAACCAGAACTTTCAAGATTAAGCATAATTGATCCTTGTATATCAATTTGGTCATCTAAAAAAACTCCGTTTGAGCTTACTAATAATGCTTTATTTGTAAACATTGCGAATGGGGTTCCCATTCCAGGGCTAAATTCTGGATTTATAATGCTGTTTGAAGAAAACTCTTTTCCATCCTTCAGCCACTTTCCATCATCCATAATAATACTACTTCCAATAAATTGTCCGGACAAGGTCAAATCTCTTGCAGTGGTATACTCAAACTGAAGAACGTATTGTGAATAGAGAACCTCTTGTGAAAATACCAAAAGATTATTTGCTGATTCAGCAATATCAATAGGACTTGTTTTGGTATTATAAAGAGCTCCTTCACCTCTGATAGTAAAATCTCCAATAAATGCTACGAAGTCTGATCCTATCATTGTTGTTTTTCTATAACCTAAATCTACTCTAAAATCAGCGCTGGGATCATTTGGAAATACTCCACTATATATATTTGGAGCTCTATCGTTTCCTGAAAAATAATAAAAGCTGATGTCGCTACTGCTTAAAGTGGTTTGTAATTTTAATCCCACCTCCAGCTCCTCCTTTGGAGAATATCTAATCTCGGGTTCAATATCAGGTGCTAAAGGAAAATCATCTTCATTGTAAGGGATTCTATTTTTATTAAAATAAGGGTTTACGATAATTTCGAATTGAAAGCCATCAGAGTAATAAGTTGAAGTAAGCGACAAAACCCCTACTTTAGTTCCTGCCCCCACTTTGAACATATAATAATAGTCATACGGATTTAGATTATTTGTTGGATTGATTGCATCTACAGCCCCCCAGGAATGAATTTGCTTTCCAAGCCTTACCTCGCCCCATTCTGGATAAATGGCAAAATACAATTCTCTTAAATCATATTGATTCTTTTTGGTTTTAATTCTGTGTTCAATGGCAGAGTTAGTTTTTATGTCAAACTTTTCGAATGAATATCCGATATCTAATGAAAGAAGACGAAAGGGTAAATTTATCTGAGAAGAATTTGATGTACGTGTCATCACATAAGGATTTATTTCTCCCGATACCGAAATCTGAGCATGTACTAACCCTACAGCTAGAAAAAGCGTGCTTGTAATTTTTTTTCCTTTCAATATTTGTATTTTATCTCGGTAATCTTTTCAAATTTTTTTCTTGAAACAAGGAAGCTTTTACACCAAGATCAACTTCCATCTTATCAATAGTAAGTTTAGTTGAGTGATTTTTTTGAACGTTTTCAACATATATTTCACTCATGATATAATAGTCTTTTATTTTTTTATGGGTAAAGTTTTTGACTTTTAATAATTCACCGCGCTTATCAAACGACTCCTCTTTTACTACGCTTAATGTTGACTTATTTATCCATGAAAGATGTTTTGTGTAAGATGACTCAACCTTATCAGATGGTCTCACCTCAACTACAAAACAATCAACACCATCTATTTTCGCATCTTCTTTCCTTTTGTAAATATATTTATCGATGTCTCTACTAGCTAGGTCTTCGTAGCTTAAATCTGATGCCATAAAAGAATCCCCTCTTCTTTTTGATGAAATTCTTCTGATCTTTTTAAAATCAGGAAGCCACATACGCATCTCGTCATCTTTATTGTCATGTTCAATTTTTAAGAAAGCAACACCGCGGTCGTCTTTTGGTTCAATAAACCAAGTTATTTGTTTTTTATTACCATCAACGCTTTTTGATATCATCTTATTTGTGCGACTTTTTCCTTTTGAATTAGTTAAAACCATAGTTGATTCATTGCTCAGATCGCTTGGTGATGGTAATTCATCTACCATTACTGCTATTTCACGACCTGTTTGACCGTAAACCAGACTTGCAGATACACATATCGCCAGTGTATTTATTACAAAAAAAATAGAATACTTTTTATCCATGTTTATTTTCCTTTTAGTATTAACCTTTTCTTAAATAATTCTGTTATTGCAGATAATATAGTAAGTGTTCCAAGTGAAGTTGATAGCATAGCAAATACCATTAAACCTCCAATATACTGAATTGGAACAAATGCAGAAAATACCAATGCGCCAAATCCCATATTAGAAGCTGCATCTAACACTATGGGATATCCTACATCCTCAACAACCTCTTTGCTTACTTTTTCACTACTCAGTGATCGAGAAATCCTTCTGAATTGAGAGATATAGTGTATCGCAAAATCAACTCCTACACCTATTATAATTGAAGAAAGAATAGCTGTAACATGACTGAGTTCAATCCCAAAAAACCCCATAAATCCAAAATTGATTATAACTGCTGATGTTAATGGAACAATAGCAAGTACTCCCCAAAGCACTCTTCGAAAAAACAAAGATGCAAGTATACCAATAACTAGTAGAGACGCAAAAATGCTAATAAATGAAGACCGAACAATCAATATAACTAAATCTCTAAATACTACAATCATACCTGTAACATCAATATTTGCTTCATCATTAAAATTATTTTCAATGTGATTATTCAATCGATTCGTATAACTAAAAATCTGCTCAGTAGACATTACATCTGCGAACGCCGTAATCAATCCCACGTTATACTCATAGTCTACCAATTCTTCAAAATCTTCTGGATCTCCAGACATTGAATACATTGTAAAAAGATTATTTATTTTTCCACGACTCTCTGGAACAGTCTCAAAAGCCGGATCATCATCCATAACAGTTCGATGCATTTGCTTGACAACATCTGCAATAGAAAAACTTGTAGATACCTGCTCATCTTCAACCATAAAAGATTGTAAAGTTGACATATCTCTTAGCACAATAGGATCTTTGATGTCTCCCTCAACTCGTACTCTTATATCAACGGTACCATTCATTTCATCATCCATGAAATCCATACTATCGCGAATTTCTGTACCGGGTTTAAAAAAATTACGCATATTTACATCTACTGTTACTTTTGTCACACCAACAAGTCCAACTGCAACAATTGCTAACCCCGTTGCAAGGACGCGCTTTGGGTGATTTATAACCGCATTACCAAGCTTATCAACGAGTTTCTCAAAAAAACTAGGCTTAGTAAATGCTGAGAGCTCTGGATTCCATCTTTTTAAACTTATGACAGCAGGTAGTAGTAATGAGCTTAAAAACCATGCCCATATTATTCCAATTGATATAGATATTCCATATCCAATCAAAGGTTGGATCGGAGAAGTGGTCATAATTAAAAACGCTGAAACTGTTGTTACGGTTGTCACAAATATCGGCACTAATAACGAATCCATAGTTGCTGCTACTGCTCTTCTAGTGTTCTTCTTAACGCGCATTTCTCTAAAAAATTTTGATACTATATGAACACCATCTGAATTGGCAATCGTCAATAAAATAATTGGCATCGAAGTATTGGCAAGAGTAAACAGGAATTTGTTTGAACCGGTAAAATAGTATATCCATCCCATTCCTCCAGCCATTGAAAAAAGAGATAGCACTATCACCATAAGAACCATAGCTACCCCAGCGATGCTTCTTAAGTTTAAAAGAAGGGTAAACACCATTATTAATAATCCATAACGCATTAAGCTGAAGGCATCATTTCGTATCAGACCAGGCATGATCCCTGATATGTATGCATTACCACCGTAGTGAATCTCGTAGTCTTTTAATATATTATTGGTTTTACCAACAACAACTTTTGAAAAGAGATCAAAGGTTTTATTGCCATAAGGTTGCGCGTATATAGCAAAATACTCTTCGTCTTCACTAATAAACCTTTTTTTGATTGTAGGATTTTTTTTGAGGTATATTTTAATTTCTTCAATTTGGTCGCTGGTTAGATTACGATCAGTTTGTAGGTTGTCAACCTCCATAAAATCATCTACATTATCAATTCGACTAATATTTGATAAAGAAGAAACTTCTTCGATCTGATCTTCCTCCTCCAATGACTTGGTTAATTCCCATAAGATAGAAAAGCTTTTATTGTTAAATACCGATTCACCTTTTTTACCAAACGCAATATAAATTAGCTCAGTGCTACCAAATTCATTTTGAATATCGTCCCATGATATTTTTGAGTCTAAGTCTGAGGGCAATAGCTTCATCATATCATCATCAATCTTAAAAAACAAACCGCCCGCCCCCATTAACATCGTTGCAAACAAAGAGAATAAAATTGATCTAACGGGATGATCAAGACTTTGCTCTATGAACCATGATCTGATAGGATGCGATGAATATTCTTGCTTAAGTGTATCGTCATTCATATTGAATATTTTTTAAAAAAATTAAAATTTTTGATTATATAAATCTTGATCTGAAAAGTTATTTTAAGGAACTCAAATAAAACGAAAATTTAAAGTAGTCGGCAATCTGTAGACAAAGGATTTTTATGACATTAAGGTTAGATTTCTATAACTTTAATGCTCAAAAATAAATGAAAAATATATTCAAGCACCCTATAGTAATTTTGGCAAACGGAGTTTTTCCCCGGCATAACACTCCTTTGAATTTTCTGTCATCAGCAGGTACCGTTATCTGTACGGATGGATCCGCTAATTCTCTAGATTCTTTAGGTTTAAAGCCGCACGTAATAATTGGGGACCTCGATTCAATTAAACGTAAAGATTCCTTTAAAGGGTTAATTATTGAAGATCCAAATCAAAATAATTCTGATCTAGAAAAAGCGATAGAATTCACCGTTATGAACAATCAAAAAGGGATATTTATTCTAGGTGCAACTGGTGGTCGCGACGATATGAGCTACGCAAATATTCAACTGCTTTTTAAGTATCAAGAAAAAATAGCGATCAAAATGATTACTGATCATTTTTCGATAGAGTGTTTGAGTGGAAATAAAGTTTTTAAATCTTTTCGTGGCCAAAGAATTTCACTGGTTGCAAAAAAACATAGCACCACAATCAACACCTCAAATTTAAAATATAATATAAACGGAAAAATAAACTCTTCTGTAAGCCTCATTTCAAATGAATCACTGGGGAACGAATTTACCCTTTCTAGCACTGAACCCTTAATTGTATTCAGGGGGCATAAAAAATAAATTTAATGCATTCATTCATCCTTATTTCTTATTTCATTATTTTAATTATTTTAGGATTTGCTAAAAGAGATGCTTCTAAGCCAACTGCAGTTAATGACTATCTTTTGGCAGGCAGAAAGTTAAGCCTGCCTGGTTTTGTTATTACTTTAGTATCTACTTGGTATGGTGGAATAATAGGTATTGGAGAGAATACATATTTATACGGTTTGCAAACCTGGACAATATTTGGATTGCCGTATTATCTGTTTGCTGTATTTTTTGCTTTTTTTGTAGCTGGTAAAATAAACGAGCTTTCAACAGTTTCATTATCCGATCAACTCTATAAACATTACGGCAAGGTACCCGGTGTAATTGGAGCAATTTATATTTTTATATTATCAAGCCCGGCCCCTTATTTATTAAGTATAGGAATCATTATTAACCACGTAACTGGTTTAAATTATGAATTTTCATTAATACTGGTAGCTGTAATTAGCATTAGTTATATCTGGAGCGGGGGCCTTAAGGCAGTAATTCGGACCGATTTTTTTCAGTTTTTTTTAATGTTTTCCGGTTTTGCATTGCTTCTATTTTACAGTGCGCGATTTTCTGATTTTTCGATAGAAATTTTTAATAGCCTTCCTTCTAACCTGCTGCATCCAACTGGAGGTGCATCAATACAGTACATAGCTGCGTGGTTTTTTATAGCACTGTGGACATTTGTTGATCCAGGTTTTTATCAAAGGTGCGCTGCGGCCAAATCACCAGGTACAGCGCGAAATGGAATTTTGTTATCTGTTTTTTTTTGGCTAGTCTTTGACATATTGACACTTTTTTCTGGACTTTATGCCAGGGCTTTGCTTTCAGATATAGACCCCTCATTAGCATATATACAATTAGCAGAGCTTGTTCTTCCTCAATTTGCAATCGGTATTTTTTTCATTGGAATGCTATCTGTGATAATGTCCACAATAGATTCATTGGCGTTTATAAGCGCCACTACTTTTGGTAGGGATATTATGTGGAGAATTCAAAATTCTCAGGGTAGTAAAAATATTTCTGATGCTGACAACGCTATTCCTTTTGTCAAGAAAGGACTTTTGATCACTATATTAATATCATTGATGATCGCTCTCAGCATTCCATCCGTTATTCAGATATGGTACATATTGGGTTCTATAATAGTACCCGGTTTACTCATACCATTCTTAATGTCTTTCACAAAAATTAAATTAGATGTAATTACCATGATGGTTGCTCCATTTTTCGTTAGTATTTTATGGATCATAAATAAAAATATATTTGGATTCTATCCTTTAGGACTAGAGCCTTTTTATCCAGGTATAATTACATCAATGTCGATTTGTGTATTTAAATGGCTAAAGAAATAGAAAGAAAGTTCCTAGTAAATCCATCAAAAATTTCTTTTAAAGGAAATGGCGATGAATTAAAGCAAGGATATCTTTCGATCACAGATTCAGGATTAACCCGTATTAGGGTTACTAGCAAGCAAGGTTTTTTAACTATAAAATCGAAAACAATTGGTATATCGCGTGAGGAATATGAATATGAAATTCCAATTGATGATGCAAATAGACTTATCCAGCTAAGCGCAGGTGAGGTAATTCATAAAACTCGTACAAAAGTTACTTATGATGGCAAAATATGGGAAATTGATGAGTTTCATGGAAAAAATAAAGGATTATGGTTGGCCGAAATAGAATTAGTTGATTTAAATGAGTCTTTTTCAAAACCCGAATGGATTTTAGACGAAGTGTCAGATGATACAAGATATTTTAGTTCAAATCTCAGTGTAAACCCTTTTTGTGATTGGGAATGAAGAAATACTTAATATATCTTTTACTTTTTTACAGTGTTGAAGCACAAAATGATTGGCGCAAGGTTCATGGCGCTAGACAGTACTCTATTAGTGGTGTTGCTAAGTTTGAAAAGGGGTTTTTAGTTGTTCATGATAACAAAAAAAAGAATCAGCCCAGAATAAGCTACTTAGACAATTCTCTAAGATTAAGAAAGCTAATTTGGCCAGAACCATTGCTTCCATACGATCTAGAGGCGCTTCATAAAATGCCTGGATTTAAAAATAAGTTTATAACGATGGAAAGTACTGGTAAAGTTTATATTTTTTATGTAGATCCGTTTAATTTTAGGATTGAAATTGTGCAAACTTTTACACTCCCTGGAATCTCAAGTAAAATGAACCTTGAAGGCTTCGCAATTTATAACTCCGCGCAGGGCCAGATACTCCTTTATGGCGACAGAGGATCAAACAAAAGAAGCTCCACATTAATTACGGCTTTGTATAACCCCGCTAATCACAATATCTATGAGGTTAACAAATTTGAAATAGAATTACCTATACCTCGAAAATCTAAACGAAACATTGCAGATCTAACCATTGACATAAATGGAGGGGTTTGGACCTCTGCCACATCTGACCCAGGAAATAACGGTCCCTTCAAAACAGCTATATACCAAATTGGTCAAATGAACAATACCGGAACATTTGATTTTAATCATCCATCTCTATTAAATCCCCTAATGGTAATTGAAAACCAAAAAGTTGAAGCTATGATTTTTGATGAAGGTGATTTAATCTTGATGACCGATAATGAAAACTTTGGCGCAACATTTCTACGTATTCGGGAGACTTTAAATGAATAAATATCTTCTTTTAATTATTTTTGTAGTTCCCATTTTCGCCCAAGAAACTCTGAATAGGTCTGAAAAGATAACTGTTAAAAGAAAGTTTGGCAATATAGGTATGTATAGCGATCTTGATTTTAGGACGACTGATAAAAAAGGATACTACTACAGACATGTCGAATTTGGAGCAACCATTCCAATCGGAAAAACCTGGACAACTTCCTTACAATACAGAAACGTTTATACTAACAACGGATCATTTTGGAAATTAGAAAAGAGACCTAAGGCGCTTATACAAAAAACATTTAAGTCAAATAATGTAAAATGGGCGGTGCGCAGTTTACAAGAATATCGCATTAGAAAAGGAAGAGATGATGCATTACGAAATAGAGTAAGAGTGATGGCAAAATCAAACATGGATTGGAATGGCCTTACTCCGTTTGTGGGGAACGAATTTTTTTATGATATGGAAAAAAATGAATACAATAAAAATTGGTTTGTTATAGGCTTTGATCTTTCAAAAAAGAATAAGATCGCACCAACTATATACTACAAGCATATTACTGATTACATTGATGAAAACTGGGTTTCTACCTACACAATGGTTTTTAAGTTTACGATTTAAATGAAAATTTTAATCTCCCATCTTCCCAAGCATGACTGGTGGGGTCATGGTACCCCAATTTATAAAAATAATCCTGCTATGAAGCAGGGTATAATCCCAAACCAGGAGCTCGTAGAAATTGAAATGTATATGATGACAAAACTATTCAATCGTCTACCTGTCGAGTTAATTGAAGTTGATTTTCCAAGCTTTCTTGATCAGCAGAATTCAGATAAAAGGAAGCATGACTTTGTTTTTGTCAGGGATTTATTCATTAGCAATCAACAAGGGAAGGTTATTATATCCAAATTCAGCGAAGAAGCAAGGCAGGTGGAAAGCGATATTATGGAGATCATGCTCAATTCAATGGGATATCAAACTATCAGAATCCCAGATTCAATTAACGCTAAGGCTGAAGGAGGTGAATTTTATTATTGCTCTGGTCAAAAGATACTTTTTTCAGGTGCATGCAGAAATAATACCAAAGGCGCTGAATGGGTTGCTCAAGAATTTGATGTAAATGAATTGATAATCATGAAGTCAGATGTATTCCATCTTGATACATTGTTTACTCCGGTAATAAACAAAGACAATCAATTAGCAGCAGTGATTGCATGCACTTCACTAATGGATAAAGAGTCAGTAAGTAATTTGAAAAGCTTTGCAAAAAGACTTGCTATAGATCTGGTGGAAGTTGAGCCGGAGGATTCTATTGGAACAGATGAAAAATTAGGTGAATTTGCTGTGAACTGTTGCCCATTGCCCGGCTACTTAATCGGTCCCACAAGATTCAGATCATTCAAAGTAAATCAAATACTTAAAGAAGTGAATGTGATGCATATCACAATTCCAACTACACAATTTCGACTCAGCGGCGGATCTGTTCATTGTTTAACAAATGAACTATAATCTATTTAATAAGTATTTTCTTATATCTTAAAATAAACAATATAATAATACCAGCAACATTGGGATACCAAACAGCAGGATGTGACCAAGAAATTCCATCTACTGATAATGAGGTTAAGGGCCAAAATAGCTGAACCGGGAAAAATTCTTTAGTATGAAATGGAAAATCAAGAA
>CAJWTA010000033.1 GCA_913046805.1 uncultured Fidelibacterota bacterium
TACACAAAGGTATAAACTATGTCAAAAAAAACAAAATGGGGTTTTTCAACTAAATCTATACATATTGGGAATGATGCCGATAAAGAACTTGGATCAGTCGCTCCTCCGATACATTTAACTTCTACGTTTAAGCAAGATGCTGTTGGCAAAAATAGAGGACATGATTATTCCAGAGTTTCTAATCCCACTCGAAGTCGCCTTGAGGATAATCTTTCCGCCATTGAAGGATCTAATTATGCGGTTTGCTATAGTTCAGGAATGGCGGCTACTACCGCATTGTTCCAATTATTCGATAAGGGAGACCATATTTTAGTTTCAAGAAATACATACGGTGGTACCTACAGGATGGCTACTAATGTTTTGAGCAGACAAGGAATATCTTTTGATTGGATTGATACGCGCGACCCATCAAATATTAGAAAAAACATCAAAAAAAATACAAAACTTGTTCATGTAGAGAGTCCTACCAACCCCTTGTTAGAGCTTTGCGATATTGAAGCAGCGGCTCAAATTTGTAAAGAGAAAAACGTTTTATTAAGCGTGGATAATACCTTTATGAGTCCTTATGGCCAAAGACCATTAGATTTAGGAGCAGATATTACTATGCAAAGTTCAACCAAGTCTCTATCCGGACATTCAGATGTGCTTGGGGGGGTTCTTGCAACTAACAATAATGATCTATACGATAAATTGCAGTTTATGCTTAAAGCAACTGGCGGAGTTCCAAGTCCTTTCGATAATTGGCTTACTTTAAGATCAACAAAAACACTAGCTTTAAGATATCAGAAAGCATCAGACAATGCGTCAGGTCTAGCAAATTTTTTATCAGATCATGAGAAAGTCACAAATGTGATTTATCCAGGACTAGAATCGCATCCGCAACATCGGTTAGCAATGAAGCAACAATTAAGCCCAAAAGGTGACATCGTTTTTGGAGCTATGCTTTCAATTGATGTTGGAAATACAGAGCGTAGAGATGATTTTTTGAAAAGAATTGAAGTATTTCAGTTAGCTGAAAGTTTAGGGAGCGTTGAAAGCCTGGTTTGTGTGCCTTTCTTTATGACTCATGCTGCTCTTCCTGAAAATACAAAATTAGAAATGGGTTTAACCAAAACGCTAATAAGACTATCGGTGGGAATTGAAGATTTAGATGATCTAGTAAATGATCTTTCTAACGCACTAAATAAGTAACATAATTATTTTTTAAAGCATATTAAGCTTTGTAATTTATACCATTAAAAAATAGCAAAATAATACGTTTGCCGCGGTGGTGGAATTGGTAGACACGCTGGTCTTAGGAACCAGTGCCTTACGGCGTGAAGGTTCGAGTCCTTTCCGCGGCACAAATAAATCTTATTCATGCAAGAAAATCAAACTGAAAAAAAATCTACTTTACAAGTAGTGGTTCATAGCTTTTTTGTGGTTCCTTTAATCATCGCAGTCTTTGCTGTGATTATATACTTGTTCATTCGCCTAATGACTAGCGAGCCAAATTCAGCAAGGGATTATTTAGAGGATGTAAAAATTGGAGGCACGACCAAAAGATGGCAAGGAGCCTTTGAATTGTCAAAACTTCTATCAAATCCAAAAATGGTCCCAAAAGACGAAATGTTCGTAAATGAAATGATCTCAACTTTTAAATATTCTTCAAACGATAGAGATGCTCGAATCCAACAATATCTTGCAATTGCAATGGGTGCCACAAAAGATGAACGCTATACAAAAACTCTTATAGACGCAATGAACGGCGCAGATGAAGGAGTAGTCCAAGCATGTGCTTTTGCATTGGGTAACATAGGAAAGTATGATGCAATCGATCCCTTGAAAGGTCTTTTAGATAATCCCGAGCCTCAGATACGCCTTCACGCAGTTATTGCCCTTGGAAAAATCGGTAGTCCTTCAACAGCTCCTGATCTAAGAAAAATGCTGTCGGATCCAGAACCAAATGTTCGCTGGGATGCATCAATAGCATTAGCAAAACAAAAAGATTCAAGTGGACGGTCGATTTTAATAGACCTCTTGGATAGAAAGTATTTAAATTCATTTCCTAACATTGATGAAAAAGAAAAAGTTCAGGTTATTTTGGTTGCAATTAGTGTATCTCACTTTGTTCAAAATCAGGAACTAAAAACAGTTTTAAGTAATATAAGAGATAACGATGATAATTTAAAGATTCGAGAAGCAGCGCGAATTGCTTTAGATAAATTCGTTATTTAAATAAGAAAACACAAGTACATGCCAGAAGATATTAAAAAAACCTCAACTATTGGTCCTAAGACCCCTCCACCTGCTGCACTAAACAAAGTAGAAAAAGAAAATACTGTTAATCGAAGAACATTTTTTTCATGGTTATCGTTGGGTTGGGTGGCCTTTGTTGCTGCTACCGGTGGTTTCTTTACTATGATGTTAAGATTCTTTTTCCCCAATGTTTTGTTTGAGCCTGTACAAACTTTTAGAGCAGGATATCCTGATGATTATACTGTTGGGGAAGTAGATTTGAGATGGAAAGAAAAATACGGTGTTTGGATGGTAAGAAATGATGAAGGGATATATGTGCTATCAACTGTTTGTACCCATTTGGGTTGCACTCCAAATTGGCAGCCATCGGCTAGAAAATTCAAATGCCCATGCCATGGTAGCGGTTTCAGAATGACAGGTATCCATTTTGAAGGACCTGCTCCAAGACCGCTTGAGCGATTTAAAATTTCTTTATCAGACGATGGACAGATAATTGTTGACAAAACGCAAAAATATCAGCAGGAGAAAGGTCAGTGGAACGATCCAGAATCTTTTTTAAAGGTATAATTCTATGAGTGAAAATAAAAATATATTTGAAAGAATAGCTGAAGGTCAAATTTGGAAGTCTATTTTTAGAGGAGGCGGAGCACCAAAGACTAGAAGACAAAGGATGATGGTTGTTTTGAATTCTGTATTTCTTCACCTGCACCCTGTTCGTCTTCCAAAGCATGCCGTAAAACTCAAATTTACTTGGTGCATGGGAGGATTATCCTTTTTCATTTTCCTTATCTTAACGATCTCAGGGATTTTATTGATGTTCTACTATCGACCGACCATTGAATATGCATATACGGATATTATGGACTTGACAGAGCAAGTACCGTTCGGAATAATGAGAGAGATTCATAGATGGGGAGCTCACGCAATGGTTATTGCTGTTTGGCTTCACATGTTTAGAGTATTTATGACAGGATCATACAAACCGCCAAGAGAGTTTAACTGGTCTGTTGGTGTAATTTTATTGGTGTTAACTCTTCTTTTAAGCTTTACTGGTTATTTATTACCATGGGATCAATTAGCGATTTGGGCAATTGCAGTAGGCTCCAATATGGCTGGAGCAACACCGTTTCTTGGTGCTGAAGGACCCGGTTCTTCTTTGTTAGCTATTGGAGATATAAACTTTGTCACAAAAGCCAGTGATGCACGCTTTGGTTTAATCGGCGGAAGGTTTCTAGGAGAAGCTACTCTGCTTAGATTCTACGTACTTCATTGTATTGGTTTACCATTTATTATCATGATTTTTATGGCGGTTCATTTTTGGAGAATTAGAAAGGATGGAGGAATTTCGACTCCTGTATAGATAAGTATGGACGCATTCAAATCATTAATTAATTACATATCGAACCCCACCATTTTGTTTACGGCAGTTCTTGTTGGCTTTCCTTTTGTATTTCCACCAACAAATTGGTTTTACAAGGTCCACAAAAGATTAGGCATTCATAAGCTTTGGACTAAAAAAGGTCTGATTATCATGGTAGCTGTTACTGTAGCATTTTTTATTTTCGGGCTTGGTGATGACAACTTTAAGAAAATCGTTCTAAAACCAGACAACGTTCCGATATCAGGCTTAATTATTCTTCTTATATTTTTTACATGGCTCAGTCTCAGTCAAGCATACAAAAACGATAAACTCATTGACGAAGGGAAGCCTGTTGATGAGCATTATGAAGCTCCCAACGATAAAGTTTTAGTATGGCCAGACCTTGTTTATGTAGAATTAATCTCATTGATTCTTTTTTCAGCTTTTATGCTGATATGGTCAATTGGATTACCTGCTCCACTGGAGGAACCTGCGAATCCGTCTGAATCTCCTAACCCAGCAAAAGCGCCTTGGTACTTTTTAGGGCTTCAAGAAATGTTGGTTTATTTTGACCCATGGTATGCTGGTGTTGTACTGCCGACTTTTATAATTATTGGTCTTATGGCAATTCCCTATATAGATACTGATCCAAACGGATCTGGATACTACAGCTATAAAAGTAGGATGCTTTCTTTGTCAATATACCTATTTGGATGGCTTGTACTTTGGAATGTTTTAATCGTAATTGGCACTTTTCTTAGAGGTCCTAACTGGGGCTTTTTTGGTCCTTTTGAATATTGGGATTCACACAGGCTCGAGGCATTAACAAATGTTAATTTGTCTGAAATATTTTATATCAAGTGGCTAAATATGGGTTTGCCATCGAATATTCTTTTAAGAGAAGCACCAGGTCTACTCATAATGTTTTTGACATTTGCAGTTATTCCTCCTCTCTTAGCTAGAACTGCCCTTAAAAGTTTTTACGATAGACTCGGAAGCGCCAGATATACCATCTTTGTTGTTCTCATGATCTTTGGTGTTTTGCTTCCAGTCAAAATGTACCTTAGATGGTTTTTCAATTTGAAATACATTATCTCCATGCCGGAATTCTTCTTCAACTTCTAAATTTTATTTATCATGTCAATTAAGCAAGAAGAAAGATATTATAACGTTTTAAAGCTGAATAAATGGTTTGCTATATCCAGTTTACTATTTACAGCTTTTTGGGTATTAACCTTTGCTGACGATTACAATAGGCCTTGGAAAAAATATCAATCAGACTTCAGAAAAATGGAGATTGAAAATGTTCGTGAAAAGTTGGTTGACCAACGCGCTATTCTATCAGAGAACTTAGAATACCAAGAGCTATTAGCTGACTTAAATAAGCGAAAGGATGAGTTGTCAGAGCAGTCAGCAAAAGTCGTTAGTATTGAGACGCAACTTGCTGATATTGAAGGAAAAGTTTATGCTTCAAATCAGGACTATCAATTTGCAAAAGCTGACCTTGATGCTGCTAAATATGCCCTAGAAGAGTCACGTTATGGTAATGGAGATGCTTCTAAGGCTAACAAAGTATATGATCAGCTTAAAAAGAAAACCGATAAAGCTTTTCTGGTTGCTGAAAAAAATCAATCGCTTGTAGATAGTCTTCAGAATGAATTGAAAGTAATGAATTCATTTATAAAACAGACAAATGATGCACTTTATTCTATTGATAGCGATAAGCAGTTACTGGAAAGACAGTTATCAAAACTTGATCCCGAAGCAATGTCATTTGCAAATAAAATTGCAAATATTGTTAGAGATGTTCCTGTTATTGACTTTATTGATCCTTATTATGAAGTAAAGCAAGTTGTTGTAAATGACTTGAAGGATGATCTTGTTTATATGGGCATGCCCAAAGTAGATCGTTGTATAACATGCCATGTGGGAATAGATAAAAAAGGTTACGAAGACGCTCCACAACCCTACACGACACATCCAAGACTTGAGGAGTTTGTTGGAGGTAGCTCTCCACATCCTTCAGCTGAGTATGGCTGTACAACTTGTCATGCTGGTCGCGGTAGAGGTACAGATTTTACATCATCTGGACATATGCCAAAAAATGAAGAGCAGGCAAAAGAATGGAAGGAAAAATATGATTGGGAAGCCTTGCATTATTGGGGTAACAAAATGCTTCCCACACAATATACTGAGGCCGGTTGTTTTAAATGCCATAGCGACAACATGCCGATTCAAGGAGCAGAAAAATTAAGCCTAGGCATGTCTACTTTTGAAAAAGCTGGATGCTACACTTGTCATAGTATGGATAGATGGGGCGAAGAATATCCAAAAGCTGGACCTAGTTTATATAAAGTAGCTTCAAAAACCACCAAGGACTGGACTTATCGTTGGATTATGGAGCCACGAGCATTTAGACATAATACATGGATGCCTCATTTCTTTAAAAAGGGAAATAATAGTAGCCCTGAAGACTTGCTTAGAACTGAACAAGAAACTCTAGCAATGACAGAATATTTATTTGAAAAATCCTCGGACTATGACATGGAAGCAAATAAAAATAAAGGAGATCCAGCGAATGGAGAGCTTTTGGTTTCTTCGCTTGGATGTTTAGGGTGTCACCAGATTCAACCTGAACCAGATCCCGATTATGAGCCATCATTGCAAAACCTTAGACTTGAGCAAGGACCTAACTTAATTGGTGTAGGTTCAAAAACGGACAGAGAATGGCTCTTCAACTGGTTAAAAAATCCTTATACATATCACCCAGGAACAAAAATGCCAAACTTGCGCCTGACCGATCAAGAAGCAAGCGATATAACAAGCTATCTTCTCGCAAACAAAAACGATGAATTTGATGCAACCCCAGTTCCTCAAGTTGATGAGCAGGTTTTAAATGAGATCTCCTCAGACTTTTTGTCGCAGCTTAATTCGTCAACACAGGTCAAAAACCTTCTAGAGGAAATGTCTACTAAAGAAAAGCTTTTGTACTCTGGCGAAAATCTAATTGGACATTACGGGTGTTACTCGTGTCATAATATCCAAGGGTTTGAAGATAAGAAGCCAATCGGAATTTCTCTTAATCATGAAGGAAGTAAACTTATTACAAAACTTGATTTTGGATTTTGGCACGACAAGATACCTCATACTAAATGGGACTGGTTTTACAATAAAATAAATCAACCTGAAAAATATGATTTAATACCGAATGATGATGGAACGATCAGCGTAAAAGAGTTAAAACCTTTAGAAAAATCAAGAATGCCTCATTTTGGATTAGAACATAAAGAGATTGAGTCTTTGGTTACTCTTATAATGGGATTGGTAAAAGATGAAATACCTCCATCAAAGCTCCCAGAAAAATCTCCTACATATTTAGCTATTGCTAAAGGAGAGCAGTTTATTCATACCAATAATTGTCTTGGCTGTCACAAGCTAGATGATGAAGGTGGTGCTATTTGGCCAGCTACAGCAGAATGGTTAAAAGTTGCAGCAGATGAAACTAACGCAGAGGATATGAGTTTAGTTCAAAGTTTCAGTCCTCCACTGCTAAATACTCAAGGACGAAAAACCCAACCTCAGTGGTTGCTCAAATGGTTTAAGGATGTAAGTATGGTGAGACCTCATTTAGCTGCTCGAATGCCTAGCTTTGACTATACAGATGAAGAATGGAATAAAATAATTTCATATTTTCAATATAAAGATGGACAAAGTTTGAAATATGAAGATCCGCATAATTTTACGATGAATTCATCCTCTTACAAAGCTGGAGATAGAATAGCAGAAATGGGTGCATGCAATAATTGTCATTTCTACGGAGAAGAAAAACCCAAGCAAGCTGCTCTAACTTGGGCACCCAACTTAGTATTAACAAAAGAAAGATTACGTCCAGAATGGTTGGTGGAGTGGTTTGTAAACCCGCAAGATGTAATGCCTGGAACTAAAATGCCTGCTCCGTATATACCAACGGAAGAACCCATAGGTTCAATTAGAGAAGTTTGGGGCAGTGATGTAGCAAAGATAAGCACAGATAGCACATTGCTTTACAAAGCATTAATAGATTGGATGTGGGGAATGGAAGGACGCTCAGATGTTTCTAGCATAGTTAAGCGTCATATTCAAACTGAAGGGTACGGCTTTATCATTGAAGAGGAAGACGATTGGGGAGACGAAGACTGGTAGTTACAATCTTAATATAAAACAAAAGAAAAAATCCCTACATTTGTAGGGATTTTTGTTTGAGATATGTAACTGAAAATAGATGAATTATCGATACGTAAAAATTATTTATACCAAGCCCCCCCGACTGAAACTTCAACAAAATTTGTGAAGCTATTGATCAAAATTTTATTATATAAACCAATTTTTTCAACCATTTTTTAGGATGTAATCAAATGGAAAATAAAACACCTTTAATCCCAATGCAGGATTTTTTTCGTAATCCTGAAAAATCCTCTTTTAAAATTTCACCAAATGGAGAGCACATTGCTTACATGAAGCCATGGAAAGCAAGAATGAACGTATTTGTGATGGATATGAATACCAAAAAAGAAGTACGACTGACATCTTCACAAGAAAGAGGTATATATTGGTTTGCTTGGTTGAATAATAACAGAATAGGGTATATAAAAGATGAGGGTGGAAATGAAAATATGCATTTTTATGCTGTAAATATTGATATGTCAAATGAAATTGACCTAACGCCTTTTGAAAACGTACAAGCTAGAATCATCGACGATCTAGAAGATGATCCGAATCATATAATAATGGGTCTCAATAAGCGAAATCCACAAATTCACGATCCTTATAGAATTAATGTGAATGATGGTAAAATGGATATGATAGCTGAAAATCCGGGCAATATTTCAGAGTGGATGACAGACCATGATGGAAAATTAAGGATGGCTATAACCTCTGATGGTGTTAATACTAGTTTGTTGTATCGAGATAAAGAATCCGATGGATTTAAACCTATTTTAACAACAGATTTCAAAGTTAGCGTAGCACCCTTATTTTTTACTTTTGATAATAAAAATCTATACGTTGCTTCTAACAGAGGAAGAGATAAAACAGCTATCTTTGAATTTGACTTAAATAAATCAAAAGAGGGTAAATTAATTTTTGAACATGATGAAGTTGATGTTAGCGGTTTAATGTTTTCTCGAAAAAGGAAGGTTTTAACAGGAGTTAGTTATACGGTAGCTAAAAACGAAATGGTATTTTTTGATACATTAAGGGAGGGCTTACAACAGAAATTAGAAGAAAAGCTACCAGGTTATGAAGTAGGTATAACAAGCTTTTCAGAGGATGAGACTAAAGCGGTTGTTGTTACATATAGCGACAAATCTAGAGGTACATATTACTATTACGATTTAGATAAAAATAAATTGATAGAATTAGGACAGGTTAGTCCTTGGTTAAATGAAGAGGATATGTGCGAAATGAAACCTATTCATTATAAATCAAGAGATGGGCTAATCATTAACGGATATCTGACTTTGCCTAATGGAACTAATGGAAAAAATTTACCTGTGGTAGTAAATCCGCATGGTGGTCCTTGGCACAGAGATAGTTGGGGGTATAATTCTGAAGTTCAATTTTTAGCAAATAGAGGGTTTGCCGTATTTCAAATGAATTTTAGAGGTAGTACTGGTTACGGAAGAGAATTTTGGGAAAAAAGCTTCAAACAGTGGGGTAAGTCCATGCAAGACGATATATCCGACGGTGTAAATTGGCTTATTGATGAAGGGATTGCAAATCCTGATCGAATAGCTATTTATGGTGCTTCCTACGGAGGCTATGCAACGCTTGCAGGACTTGCCTTTACACCTGATCTTTATGCTTGTGGGGTTGATTACGTTGGAGTATCAAGCCTCTTTACTTTTATGGAAAGCATGCCTCCTTACTGGGAATTATATCGAAGCATGATGTACGAAATGGTCGGCCATCCTGAAAAAGACAAAGAGCTACTTGCTTCAGCATCACCACTTTTGCACATCGATAAAATCAAAGCACCTTTATTTATTGCTCAAGGCGCAAATGATCCAAGAGTCGTGAAAGCAGAATCCGATCAAATAGTAGAAGCATTAAAAAACGCTGGTATAGACGTCCCATACATGGTAAAAGATAATGAAGGACATGGTTTTTATAATGAGGAAAACCAATTTGATTTTTACAGAGAAATGGAAAAGTTTTTAACAAAATATATTGGTAAAAGCAAATGACCAAACACAATTAATCACTCCATGAGCTTTTTGTGATAAATTAATGTGTATTAGTATTTCAGTAATTATAAAATAAAAAAATACTTAAAGATGATCTTAACTAAAAAAGACAAAATTGAAATATTTGAAAACGCAATCAGCTGGATTGTTGTTGTAGCAATGTTTATTTATGGTGGAGGGAAACTAATTCAATTTGATGGTGCAGCTGAAATTGATAAAACCATATCTGAAATGACCGGAATGGAATTGATGTGGGCATTTTATGGCTACTCAAAATCATTTGCTATTACATTAGGGGTTTTTGAGTTGATTGGTGGATTTTTAATTCTAATTAAAAGAACTCGAATCATCGGTTGTTTATTCACATCTACTATTCTTGTGAATGTTATCTTTCAAGACATATACTTTGGAGTTCATTTGGGAGCTTTGAAAGCTGCTATTCTATATCAATTATTGCTATTGATTATTTTATCGTTAAATAAAGAAAAATTAATAACAAGTGTAAAAACGTTACTTAGATCTGACAAAACTGAACAGAATAAGACTAAATTTTTTGTAAAGATTATAATCACTTTTGGAATCTTTGCTGGATTAAGAATTTTAGAATATTTCATAACCATTAAATGATAAAACCGTCTGCCACATAAATGCTAGAATCTAATAGAGATGCTCTACTGCTTGATGGGGATTGTGGCCTATGTCACCAGTTAGCTTTTTTTATGGACCCAAGATTGGGACCCGATGCAGATATAGCATATAGGCCTATAAAATCGAATGATGCTCAAAAACTAATTCATACATTCCCTAAATGGCAACAGAGGTCTGACACAGTTTACCTATTGAGGAATGGTCGTTCTTATATCAGATCTGCGGCGGCAATACGGTGTTTGCTTTACTTGAGGTGGTATTGGAAGATATGGTTTTTTATTTTTTGGATTATTCCACTACCAATACGGGATATAGTCTACCGATTTGTAGCAAAATACAGGCACTATATTTTCAAGAAACCAGAAATTTG
>CAJWTA010000034.1 GCA_913046805.1 uncultured Fidelibacterota bacterium
TTCATAAATGCAATATATGAAAAATACTGTCTAGTTTTTTCCTTATACAATTTAGTTTAATATACTTTAATCATTCCCTAAGATAGATTCAAATGATAATCTTAGATAGTCCATTATTTCTATTTTTATTAATTATAATTCCTCTAATAGTAATTCTTAAAAAGTTCTCAAATTTTTCAAATTCGGGTCCAGTTAGAATATCCTCCTCTACAATAATGTCTGATACTATGATTCGAAAAGGAAAAATAAAAAATAAGATCTTATCCTTTATCCAATATCTTGCGATCATTTTAATTATTATAAGCTTGTCTCGACCTCAAGTCGTTCAAGACCTTCAGGAAAAAAATATGGACATTGTTGATATTGTTTTGGTGATTGATATTAGTTCATCGATGCTTGCCACCGATTTTAAACCAAATAGGCTGGAAGTTGTCAAAAAAACCGCTAAAAACTTTATTCAACAACGTGACGGCGATAGACTAGGAATACTTGTTTTTGCGGGTGAATCTTTCATTCAGTGCCCACTTACTATTGACAAAGATGTTTTGCTTTCTTTGATGGATGAAGTAGCGGTTGCTCAACAGTCATACGATGGAACAGCTATTGGTATGGCAATAGCAAATGCAACAAATAGGTTAAGAAGCTCTGAATCAAAATCTAAAGTAATGATTTTATTATCCGATGGTAGCAATAATGCTGGAGAGTTAGATCCGAGTACTGCTGCAGATTTAGCAAGACAATTTAATATTAAAATTTACACGATAGGGGCAGGAACAAATGACGACGTTTCATTTATACCCGGGAGAGGGTATATAAGAAATGAGATTGATGAAAAATCATTGAGGAGTATTGCAAGTAAAACGGGAGGGCAGTATTTCAGAGCAACAAACTCCAAAGCATTAGAAGAGATATATTCAAAAATTAATGAGCTTGAGCGAACAGAGGTAGAAATAAAGATTTATACACAATATAAAGAGCTTTTTGGTTGGTTTTTGATACCTGCACTTTTTTTAACTTTAGGTGGAAATACTTTAGAGCGATTCTACTTTAGAAAAAGACAATGATTGAATTCGAATTCCCACAAATCCTTTTTTTATATCTACCTTTCTTTATTCTAATGGTTTTTGATGTTGTTAAATCAACCAAGTACCAAATTTTTGCAGGTACTCCGCAAGACATAAAGAATGTATTGTTTGAAAATATTAATTCAAAAAAAGTAAAATTAAAGCAAAACCTCTTCTATTTATCTACCATGTTCTTAATCTTTGCAGCTTCGGGCCCTCAAATTGGTACCGCATTAGCTCCAGTTGAACGCAAAGGTCTTGATTTAGTATTTTGCATTGACGTCTCCTCAAGTATGAGAGGGACCGACATTAAGCCTTCTAGGCTCGAAAAAGCTAAGTTTGAAATTTCTCAGTTAATAAAGAATCTTAAAGGCGATAGAGTCGCATTTATTGTTTTTGCCGGATCTAGTCATTTGTATTTACCTCTTACTACTGACTATGAAGCTGCACATCTATTTTTAGATCAGATTGATACGAATATGATACCAACCCAAGGAACATCTTTGAGCACAGCGCTTCAAACTGGTCTTTCAGCCTTTTCAGATGATAATTCAAAATTTAAAACATTAATATTGATAACGGATGGCGAAGATCATGAAGGAGAGGCTGTAAGTTTAGCAAAACAGGCATCCAAGAAAGGGATGGTAATTCATACTGTTGGCGTAGGAACCACGTCTGGGTCACTAATTCCAAGTTTTGGTAAAAATGGTGACATTGATTATAAAAAAGATAGCTCAGGAAAGCTGGTTACTTCCCAATTAAATGAAGAAATACTTGAAGAAATCTCTAAAGCAGGAAAAGGTACTTTTTTAAGATTTAACAATAAGCCTTCAAACTTTAGAAGCGTTATCAAAGAAATTGATACTATGGAAAAAAGAACGATTGAGTCTCATGTATATTCAGAATATGAGGACCAATATCAAAAATTTGGATTAATGTCATTGTCTTTGTTAATTATAAGTATGTTTATATCCACAAGAAAAAAGAAAAAGGCATGATTAGGTCACATATTTTCATATTGTTATCAATACTTATTCAATCTCTATTAGCTCAGGATGAGGGAATGTTAAATTATCAAAAACAAAATTATAAAGCTGCTGAAGAGTACTATGAGTCTGTTTTAGAAAACGATGATAGTAATTCAAAAGCGTATTTTGGTAAGGGATCTTCGCTTTATATGCAAAACGACTTAAAAAATGCAGAAATTAGTTTTAATGAATCCATTGCTGATTCCGAAGAATTATTGCAATCGAAAGCTTATTTTAATCTGGGTAATATTAGCTATAAGAACAATAAAATGGATGAAGCACTGCAGTTTTATAAGAAAGCACTAGAATTAAATCCTGATGATGATGAAGCACGTTTTAACTACGAATTCATAAAGTACCAGAAAAAGCCTGAAGAAGAAAAAAACGAAGACGAGAAGGACGAAGGCAAGAAGGACGAAGAAAAGAAGGATGAAGATAAGAAGGATGAAGAAAAGAAGGATGAAGATAAGAAGGATGAAGATAAGAAAAACGAGGATAATAAGGATGATGAAAAGAAGGATGATGAAAAGAATAACGAGGAGAGTGATAACAATAAGCAACCCCAACAACAATCCCAGGATGAAAAAAAATCGCAAGATTTAAAAAAAGCTGAGAGTATATTAAATGCCCTTAAAAATGATGAAAAAGTGATGCAAAAACAACAAATTCAAAAATTTAAAACCAAAAAACTTCTTAAAGATTGGTGATGACAATTAGTTTCAAAAAAGTTTTTGTACTTACATACATTTCATGCGGTTTGATATTTGGTCAAATATCGGTTTCTGCATCTGTAGATATTAATAAAATATCAAAATCTGAAACGTTTGGCTTTAAGATCACTGCTTTGAATGTAGATGAGTCTCCGAGTGTAGATATTTCTCCTCTTTCATCCCTATTCAAGGTGATAAGTGGACCATCTCAACAAACAAACATTCAATGGATTAATGGTTCAATGACAAGCTCTAGAACTCTCGCTTGGACTCTTCTTCCAAGGAAAACAGGCAAGGTTAACATACCATCCTTGGAGGTGAGAGTTGGCAACAACACTTATAGAACTAAGCCAATAGGTATAATAGTAGAAAAATCAATTGGAAGAGCTCAGATAGCAAATTTATTTATTGAAGCAAAACCCAACAAAGAAGAGGTTTTTCTTGGAGAACAGGTTACTATTACATATCGTTTATTCACTCGGACCAATCTTTCTGTAGAGAGTATCGAATACCCCAAAAGTGTAGGTTTTTGGAGCGAAGACCTTCTTCCTGCGCGAGCTGCAAGATTTAATAATACTCAGATTAATGGAATAAATTATAAAGTTGCTACACTCTATAAATCAGCAATGTTCCCAACACAAACTGGCGTTCTCGATATATCTCCCATGACTGCTATATGCAATGTGGAAACATCCCAAAGAAGGAGAAGAGGAGTTTTCGATGATCCTTTTTTTAATTCAATGTTTAAGGAGACCCAGAGAAAATTTATTGAATCCGATACATTATCAATTAATGTGAAACCCTATCCAGTCAATCCTCCAGTAGATTTTACTGGAGCAGTTGGAGATTTTTCAATTAATACATGGATAGACACTTTAAATGCCAGAGTGAATGAGGCTGTTACATTTCATGTTGAGTTAAATGGAACTGGTAATTTGAACCAGTTTAAAATAAATCAGTTGAATTTTCCTCAAAGCATGGAAGTGTTTCCTCCAAAATCATCATTTTCTAGAGATGAGTTTAGAGATCAAATTACTGGTAAACAAAAATTTGAGTACATTTTAATTCCAAGACAATCTGGATCTTTTCAATTAAATCCAGTTTCTCTTGTATTCTTTAATCCAAAAAACAAGCGCTTTGAAACAGCTAGATCAAAAGTTATAAAGTTAAATGTAGATGATAGTGGAAAAAGCATTATTGCATATCCAGGTTTAAAAAAAGAAGATGTAAATATCATTGCTGATGACATAAGATTTATCAAAACTGATAATATTAAAATGTATTCAACCAACAGCCCTATTTCAGTTTGGATTTTCTCACCTTTCGTATTATCATTTGCACTTTTTTTATTTCCCACTTTTTATGGAAGATTTACTCAGCTTAGAGGTAATTCACTCGAAAGCAGGATTAATAAGAAAGCCTTGAGGATTGCATTAAAAGATTTAAAAAAGACTGAAGCCGAATCTTTATCCTATGTAACATCCGTCATGTACAGATATTTTAAATCTAAACTTTTTTTACAGACCGATAACCTCGATCCACTAACTTTAGAGAATAGTTTAAAATCAAAAGTATCATCTGATCATCTAAAAAAAGTTATCTCATTAGCTAAAAAGTGCGACGCAAATCGCTTTTCTCGCTCTTCTATTGGTTCGACAAAAAAAATAATTGAAGAAATCTCATCCATGCTCATTGAAATTGATAAAATGATATGAAGATTTTAACCCTAACAATTTATGTTTTAATGTACTCATCTGTATTCTGTCAGGATAATATGGATAAATTTATGAACGCCAATAAATATTACAGCGATCAAGAATATTTATCATCCATAGAATTATATGAAGATATATTGCTAAATGTTGAACATGAGGATGTTTATTACAATCTCGGTAATGCGTATTACAGAGCTGGAGACATTGGCAATTCAATATGGGCTTACGAGCGGGCACTAATGCTATCCCCGAGGGACCCAGATATTAACTTTAATATTAAATACTTAAGGACAATGGTAAGAGATAAAATTATTCCACCAAATGATATGTATATTATTTCGCTTTATAAGTCTTTGATGTTGAAATTTAAACTTAGCGATCTAATACTATTCGTTGGATTGTTGTCACTAATTTTATCAATAAAATATATCATAAATTCTTACTCAGGTGTGCTAAAATCTTTAAACGCGATAATAAACTATACAATTTTTACTATTATAGTTGCTCTTAGCTGGATGGCGTTAGATAAATACTGGAATGTTTCAGATAAGTATCATGGAGTTATTATTACGAGTGCGGTTGATGTTAGATCGTCCCCTATTAATAGAGGTGAAAATGTCGTTTTTAGAATTCACGAAGGTACCAAAGTTGAAATTCAGAATTCACAATCTGGTTGGAGTGAAGTAGTGCTTCTTGATGGAAAAAAGGGCTGGGTATTGTCTAAGACTATTCGAAAAATATGAGATATTTATTAATACTATTACAGGTAGGCGTTTTATTTTCGCAGAACAACGCTTCATTCAATCCTGACTTACTTGTTGACCCTGAACCGCGATGGCCTGAAATATTGAATCCCTTAAGTGATAATGAAGTTAAGACTGGTGCAAGCAGAAGCTTGGATTCTAATATTACAGAAATTGAAGGGTTTAGAGTGCAGATCTTTGCAACTCAAGATCGCAATAAAGCAGATCAGCTTCAAGAAGAATTAGCGCTCAAATTTGATGAAAAGATTTATGTTATCTTTGAAGCCCCTAATTATAAACTTAGAATAGGTAATTTTCTTGATAGAGATGACGCTGAGATACTCAGAATGAGATTGGTTTCTTCGGATTTCCCATCATCATGGATAGTTAGAACAAGGATACAGCCAGAACTGAAAGAATAAATTTTTTTATTTAGAAGTGATACTTTCTGTTGTCAACTATATCAGCCTCATCCTTTAAGTTTTTCATCCAGTTGCTATATGTCTCTCTCTCTTTTTTGCCAGTCAAGTCATCATAAATCATATCTTTTGATACTTCCCAATTTGATGAATCAAAATTTGCTATATTTTCAACTTTTACTATTCCATGCCCTCTCGAGGTTTTAACCGGACCTATAATGCTACCTTTTTTAGAGGATATGAGTGCTCCAACCAATTGTTCAGATTTACCCAGCGAAATAAAAGAACCACTAAGTTTTTTCTTATCAGAAGGAACAAGTTCAATCCTCTTATTTTTGTCTTTGATAGACTGAAAATCTGAGCCATTTAAAATATCTGATTTAATCTCTTCTGCATATATATTTGTAGCTTCAAATTCGTTTTCTTTCAATAAATCTCTATAAATTTCATTTCTTGTCTCTTCAAAAGATTTTGTGCCTTCAGGTATTATGGAATCAAGTTTAAATACGGCATAAAAACTCTCAGTCTCCAGCGGTTCAGAGACATCTTCTATTTTAGAATTAAACGCCCATCTAACTGCGGATCTGAAAGGCCCCAATTGGGAAATAAAAAAATCACCTTCATTTAAATTTAATGCATTCTGAATATTTACATTATGACTATCTATAGCTGTTGCTAATCCATAGTCCTGGGCGTCGTAACTAAATAATGTAGCTTTTCTACGTAATTCAGTTCTGGTTTTCTGCCCAAGATCAATCTTCAGGAGAATGTGTCTTGCCTTTATTTGATGATTGTCTTTTTGTCTATTTTTGATGCTGTCAATTTTTATGATATGATAACCAAACTGCGTCAAAACCGGACCAACCACTGAACCTCTTCTTGCTTTGAAAGCTGCATCTTCAAAGGATTTATTCATTTGCCCTTTTCCGAACCAACCAAGGTCTCCTCCTCTTCCAGAGTCAGGAGAAACTTGGTTACCAGGATCCTGAGTGTGTATATTTGCTAACTTAGAAAAATCCGCACCATCCTTGTAGTTGTTGATTATATCCAGAGCTTCTTGTTTAGTTCTTAAAGAGTCACCCTTTGAGGCAGATTTTGGCCAACTTACAAAAGAAACATTTCTTTTTTCGTTTTGCTTAAAAGAATCAATTCTCTTTTTATATTCTTTTTTTAACTCTTCTTCTGTGGGTTTTACTACTCTATCTTGAATGGCCATTTTTGGTACATGTAATGCAGAGATTGTATAATCTATATTTCTTTTGATATACTCTTCTTTTACATCATTTGGAGTTACTACAGCTGACATCTTGATAATTTGCTGAAGTTTATAGCGTGGTAAATAAAAATCTCTCATCCATGCTTCGATAGGGCCCCAGTCAACCATCCCTGGTGTATTGAGAGCCTGCATATAATATTCGCTGTCAAATGCATTATTTCTGAAAAAAATTTGTTGAATGTCAAATGGAGGATTGTTTTTCAGATGGTACAATATTTCATCATCTGTTACGCTGATATTTAAATCTTTAATTGCTTGATTTGTTAATCTTTCTTCAATGAAACCATTCCAGACTTGTTGGCGTATTGTTTCAAGGTACTGATCAGATATCTCCATGCCCGAGTCCTGCATCGATCTAAGTCTTGCAGTGACAGCTTGATTGAATTGATCTGGAGTGATTTTATCTCCGTTAACAGATCCTACAGCTTCTGCAGGATTAACTCTACCAAGAAGCTGATCAATGATATTCGCACCTCCCACTAATCCACCTACGCTCATACTTAAAAGGAACAAAATTAGAAGAGCCCACAAAAAAACATGTGAACGATTTCGAATTGTTGTCATCATTGCCATATAAATTTTCCTTAAATTAAAACTTACTTAATTATATTATTAAGGGTGCAAAATTTATGGTTTACTTCTACCTAAAGGCAACCAATCATAAAATAAAAATAATGAAAATATTTTAATATAAATAATTACAATAAATGAAATCACGTTCACCTAAAATAATTGACCACCCGTTGCTCCAGAGTGGAAAACTATCATCACTTTACAATGAACTAATAAATTGCACTAAATGCCCACGAATCGTAGAGTTCAGAGAAAGAGTTGCAATTGAAAAACGAAAGCAGTTTAGTGAATGGACCTACTGGGGTAAACCCATTCCAGGATTTGGCAATGAGAATGCAAAGTTGCTTATTTTAGGACTAGCTCCAGCTGCGCATGGAGGAAATCGAACAGGTAGAGTTTTTACAGGAGATAAATCTGCTGACTTTCTTGTTAAATGCTTGCACAAAACGGGTATTACTAATCAGCCCAATTCAGATTATTTAACAGATGGATTAGAGATGAACAATGCATTTATGACACCAGTTTTAAAATGCGTACCTCCATTTGATAAGCCAACCGCAAAAGAATTAAAAAACTGTTCTCATTTTTTTGAACAAGAAATATCAGTCCTTTCAAAAATTAAAATTATTCTTGGTCTCGGCAAAATAGGCTATGAAGGCTATCTTAAGCACGTCAGACAAAACTATTCATTTAAATTAAAAGATTATCCTTTTGGACATGATAAAAAGTATCTGCTTCCAAATGGAAAAATACTGTGGGGCTGTTATCACCCTAGTCCAAGAAATGTAAATACAGGTAGAGTAAATAGCTCAATGATGGTTAAATTGCTTCATAAAGTTAAAGAGGAGTTGCAGAAGTGACTAAAAAAACACTACTACTTTTTATAGTTGTATCGATTATTTTCGCTGAGAATAAACGCCTTAGCTTTGACGATGTTCAGGGAAAATCACCTTTCATTTATCCTTCATTAGGGATCACCACTTGGTTTCCCGGTGAAAACGCCTATTTAACAAAGATCAATAATGACCTATTAAAAATATCTGTTCCTTCGTTCGATACTACGTTATTTTTATCAAAATCGGATTTTGATCTTTCTCAAATCCAAAAATCTAAAAACAATCAAAGCGCCCCTTGGATTGAGACTATTGCGGATGATGAAGGATTTGTAAAGCCGTCTTCCTATATTTTTAGTCCCGATGGATCTGTTCTTCTGTTTTCAGTTTTTAAAGAGAAAATTTGGAGACGTTCTTTTTATGCTACGTATTTTCTAATGGACATAGAATCGAAAAAAATATCAGAACTATCTAATGACAACCTACGACTCCGAAATGTCAAATTTTCTCCTGATAGCAAAAAAATTGCGTATGTAAGAGAAGACAATAATATTTATGTCTTCGACATATTAAAAAAAAGAGAACGTCAAATAACGCGCGATGGCTCTGAATCTATATTAAATGGACATTTCGGCTGGGTATATGAAGAAGAGTTTGGCTCTTTCGACTCTTACAGGTGGTCACCAGATAGCAAAAAAATAGCTTTTTTAAAAGAAGATCAATCAAAGGTCCCAGTTTTTATGCTTTTCGATGAAATGAAGCTGTATCCAGAATTGACGAAAATTAGATACCCTAAAGCTGGTCAAAAAAACCCAGAAATGTCGCTTTATGTATCAGACATAAGAAGGGGAAAGCCTAAGGAGATCAATGTCGGTGTTACGCTGGACAAATACTTTCCTTGGATGAAATGGACTGGTCCCGAAGAATTGGTCCTTATGAAAATGAATCGCTTACAAAAAAATTGGACATTTTTGAATATTAATACAAAAACAGGTAAATATACATCCGGTTTAACTGAAAGTGATCCTAACGGCTGGGTGCAAATGCATCGAAATTATTATTTTCTTAAAAACGGTAATATCCTTTGGATGTCGGAAAGAGATGGTTGGCATCACATATACATTCATGCAAAGGATGGTTCAATCATCAATCAATTGACGAAAGGGGAATGGGAAGTTAAACGAATTGTAGATGTTGACGAAGACAATCAAAAAGTATATTTTATTTCAAACAAAGAAACTGTTTTTGAAAATAGATTTTATTCGGTCAATTTTGACGGTTCAGATTTAAGTCTACTTACTGAAGAATCAGGCATGCACTCGGTCCGCATGCTACCTAATAAAGATGGGTTTATTGATTCATATTCTAGCATAGAAACTCCTACTCGTCACATTCTTAAAGACCTAAATGGAAAAAGTATTTTGGTGTTAAAAGAGACCAACAAATCCCAGTTCGAAGCTTATGATTGGTCATATCCTCAAATTATTAAATTTAGCTCAACTGATGGAGAGGTGATGCTTGATGGTATAGTCACTTATCCTCCAAATTACAAAAAAGGAAATCGATATCCAGTGATAGTGCATGGATACGGTATGCCTGGTACGCAAATAGTCTATAATAGATGGGGAAGCACCTGGAATCAATATTTAGCGCACCAAGGGTACATAGTTTTTTCGATGGATGCTAGAGGAATGAGTGGAAGAGGTGAAAGTTTTAAAAATTTGAGTTATGGCGATATGGCAAAGTACCTCTCAAAAGATACCGCTGCAGGAGTTCGTCATTTAATAGATAGGGGAGATGCTGACCCTGATCGCATTGGAGCTTGGGGTTGGTCTGGAGGTGGTTATTTCACAGGGTTAATGCTCACAAAAAACGCCGATTTGTTTGATGTCGGTGTCTCAGTTGCTCCCGTAATGGATTTTAGATTGTATGACACCATATATACTGAGAGATCGATGGGATTACCTCAAGATAATAAAGCAGGTTACGACTCTACATCTGTATTGTCCTATGTTGATAGATTTAAAGGAAAATTATTGGTCATGCATGGTACAGGTGATGACAATGTTCACTCTCAAAATATGACATGGCTTATAGAAGAATTTATTAAAAATGATAAGCAGCTTGACATTTTTTCTTACCCTAACCGTCCACATGGAATGTCTGGAGGGAAAGCTCGAAAAAATCTTTATAAAAAAATGATCAATTATTTTAATGACAACTTGTTAAACAAAAAGCAATTGAGGGTTAAAAGCTAATTTAAATAGCCAAATTGCTATTTTGGTATTCTTCATAAAAAAGTTTAAATTTACTAAAGTTATATTAAAAATTAAGGGGCCGTAGCTCAGTTGGGAGAGCGCTTGAATGGCATTCAAGAGGTCGTCAGTTCGATCCTGATCGGCTCCAC
>CAJWTA010000035.1 GCA_913046805.1 uncultured Fidelibacterota bacterium
TCTGATAACATTGCCTTAAAAAATTGTCTTTTTCTACCTTGAACCATTCCAGAGGATTGAATTTTTCCTATTAAGTTGACTTGCGTTTTGTTTTTTATTTGTGAGATTGGGGTAATGCTGGTACGATCAAGATATTTTCTGGGAAAATGATTAATAAAATCATTTATGGTGTGGATGCCTGCTTTTACTAAAGCATCATGTTTTGATGGCCCGATACCTTTTATCGAGCTTGTAGATTTTGAAAGATCTAGAGCCTTTTCAGGCACAAGAAATTTATTTCCACTCCTTTCGATAGGTATAGGTTATGGTCTTAGAGCTATTTTTAGGGATTGAGATCATGAAATGTATTGTTGATGCATCAACCTTTCTATAATCTGTGGATGCATTACGGATAACCCAGTCGCCATAAATATGTTCGACAAGCTTGACGTCTATAGTGTTTCCTTGCGAATTTGCAACTTTTATACTGATTGAAGCTTCTTCGCTTTTTTGCTGACGATCGTAATTGAGAATATTTCGAGTTCCAACCACATCAAAGGCTTTACCAGAAGAAATATTCGCCGTTTCATTTCTTGGGATTTGCTTTATTTTATCTTTACCAACAAACTCTACGCTTCCATTTCTTAGTAATTGGTACAGCTGGATCTCGCCTTTAGGTAAGGGGATTCCTAAATTATTTTCGAGGGTGTTTGGTATATCATATTCAACCGTTAAAGGCTCATCTTTTTGGCTTTTTTCGTCATTTTCAAAAATATATGTTTTTACAAATGAAACATTGCGCGATGGATACAATCTTGTAACAATAGTTTCTTTGGTTATTAGGCTCATGTCACTATCGATATTAAAAATATGATAGTCACCCAATTCTGACCTATCAGGGTAGGGATTTTTTATAAGATTGCTTCTAGAGGCAATTGGATTATCGTTTCTATCATTTATATTCAATTTACCTTCTACAAGGCTTAGGGCTGCATTTTCAAAGTTAATATTAGATTCGTTTGTAATAGCAGCCTCAGCAATGAATTGCGCCTCGTTAATAGAAGAGTCAATTATAAATCTATAGTTAGCATCCCAGGAAAATCCCGATGTAAGATAGGTCAAGTTGCCTGCTATAGTATCCGTTTCTTGCTCAACCTGAATAGTCCATTTTAATGTAGGCTTATATTGGACATTATCTGCCGAAGGAACATTGATATAATCCACCCTATCGCGGTTGAATGAAATTAGCGATCTTCTTCTTTGAATAGTTAAGTTTTTATCTGTCACTTCAATCAGAGTTCCAGTCATATCATTTGAATTAATTAATTTTATTTCAATCTTTGTACCAAGGTAATCATAGAGCCTATCAGAAAAGCGAAAGACATCTTTGTTAAAACTTTGAATCAGAACATTTGCGTTCTCTAAGGTCAAAAAGGGCGAACTATAAACAATACCCTTTGGCAGCACATCCCAAACAATAATGTTTTGATCAGATTCAACATCTTCCCAAAAAACAGGTTGCTTGATTAAAGCATACCCATCTTTATAAATGGTTAAGTTTGCATATAAGGACTGTGAAGCTGGTAACGAAAATAAAAATAATATTGCTACAATGTGTTTCATGATAAAAAATCTAAATTTTGCCTTACCAAATTATACTCAACAATCATATCATCCAATTTCTGTTTTTCATGGGCCACAACTTCTTTAGGAGCCCTTTTTACAAAATTTTCATTTGAGAGTTTCTTTTTTGCGACTGAAACATGTCTACCTAATTCCTCTAAACGCTTTTCAAGTCTTAATGATTCAACATTAAAATCAATTAAGCCCTCGAGGGGAACGAAAATTTCCATATTATTTTTAATTACCGTTGCTGATTTTTTAGGTTTTCTATCGTCTTCAATAAAAATAATTTTGTCTACTTTTGATAAAGATTGGATGATTATTTTTGAATCATTTATAATTCGCTCAAACTCTTTGCCTTTACGAATGATTATATCGGAGTGCTTGTTTGCTGGAACATTCATTTGGCTCCGTATCATTCTAACCGAAGATATAATATTTTTCAAAACCTGAAACTCGTCAATAGCTTCTTGGTCTGGCTTATATTCTTTACATTTCAACCATGGAGATATAATTAAGTCGGCATCATTACCACTTCTAAAATAAGACCATATCTCTTCAGTAATGAATGGTGCATACGGATGAAGAAGGGTCAAAATACCTTTTAACGTTCTAACAGCTACAATTTGTGCTGCTTTACTTTTTTCAGCATCATCTCCATAAAAACGTGTTTTCGCAATCTCAATAAACCAATCGCAATAATCGTTCCAAGTGAATTCATAAATTATCTTAGCAGCTTCATTAAATTTAAAGTCTTCAAGGCATTTATTGAATTCATGCGTTGTTTTATTCAACTGGTTTAGAATCCATCTTTCTTCAAGTGGAAGATCTTTAACTTCTGACTCTACTTGATCTAAGATGTCGTTCTCTATGTTCATGCGAACAAATCGTGATGCATTCCAAAGTTTATTCATAAAGTTTCTACCAATTTCCAATCTCTCATTTGAAAAGAGAACGTCCAATCCTTGTGGTGACATCAGCATTGTTGAAAAACGAACAGCATCAGTTCCATACTCTTCAAAGAGTGTAAATGGGTCCGGTGAATTACCTAAAGACTTGCTGAATTTTTTCCCATTTTTGTCACGCAATATTGAGGTAAAATAAACATCTTTGAATGGAGCTTTTTCAAGAAACTTTGATCCTGCCATTATCATTCTTGCAACCCAGAAAAAAATTATATCCGGTCCAGTAACCAAGGTATCTGTAGGATAAAATGTTTCAAGGTTTTTATCTTTTTTTGGCCAACTATGAACAGCAAAAGACCACAACCAAGACGAAGCCCATGTATCTAATACGTCATTTTCTCGAACCCAATTTTCCGGATCATCTGGGCCTTCAATTGATACGTGTATCTCTTCAGGATCATCCTTATGATACCAGACTGGGATTTGATGACCCCATATAAGTTGACGGCTGATACACCAGTCTTTTATATTCTCAATCCAATGATTATAAGTTTTGACCCAATGTTCTGGATGAAATTTTATTTCACCACTTGATATGGCATCGAGTGCTGGCTTCGCGAATGAATCCATTTTCATATACCACTGATCTGAAAGATAGTGCTCAATTGGTACGTTGCCTCTTTCAGAGAATCCCACGCTATTAGTATAATCTTCTATTTTCTCTACTAAGCCTAGTTTAGTCAAATCTTCAACTATTGAACTTCTGGCATCTTCTCTTGAAAGTTTTTGATATTTTTTTGGAACATTATTATTCAAAGACGCATCATCGTTCATAATATTAATAAATTCTAAATTATGACGGTTACCCATCTCAAAATCGTTCGGATCGTGAGCGGGTGTTACCTTTACGCATCCTGTACCAAAATCAATGCTTACAAATTCATCAAGAATTATTGGTATTTTTCGATCTAATAGAGGCAGAGTAATGCTTTTGCCTTTTAAATGAGTATAACGTTTATCGCTTGGATTAATGGCAACCGCAGAATCACCCAGCATGGTTTCAGGTCTAGTTGTAGCAACTACAATATAGTCGTTTTCATTAGAAATCGGATAGCGTATATACCACAATTTTCCATTTTTTTCTTTATGGATAACTTCCTCATCGCTTATTGCAGATTTTGAAGCTGGACACCAATTGACTAAACGCTTTCCTTTGTAAATCAATCCCTCATTATATAGCTCTACAAAAGCATGCATTATAGCATGAGTGTAGTCTTCATCCATAGTAAAGCGTTCTCTATCCCAATCACATGAGCATCCTAATGTTTTTAATTGCTTTATTATAATTCCACCGTACTTATCTTTCCAATTCCAGGCATGTTTTAGGAATTCTTCTCGAGATAGTGAAGTCTTGCTAATACCTTTGTCATTTAGCATTGCTTCAACTTTAGACTCAGTAGCAATCGATGCATGATCGGTTCCTGGAATCCAGCACGCGTTTTTTCCTTCCATTCTAGCTTTTCTAATTAAAATATCTTGTATAGTATTATTTAATACATGACCCATTGTCAATTTTCCAGTGACATTGGGAGGGGGAATAACTATTGTATAAGGTTCTTTGGGTGAGTTTTCATCTGCTTGAAAATATTTTTTTTGCATCCAATATTCGTACCACCTGCTCTCAAGCTTATCCCAATGATATTTAGTGTCTAGCTGAGGTTGTGTCATAAAATATTATTAGTTGAAATCATCTAAAGACCTAACGGTCTAAGATAAGACTAAAAGCAGTGGTAAGCTTTAATACATTCTGATTTGCTTTTATTAAATTTTGTGTAATTATTCTTCCGAGATTTCGCATAACTAAAAACCCTATCTCAGGATTATCGTTACATATTTTAAACAAATCCTCTTTATCAATTTTAGCTAAGGTGCAATCAGTTTGGGCTCGAACATTTGCAGTTCGAACATCACCTTCTGAAAAAATTGACATCTCTCCAAATTGGGGAAAATCTCTATCAGTGAGCTTCATTATAGATTTTTCCCTTTTATCGGATTCACCTTTATTGACTGAAAGGGTAAGAGCTTGATTTATTTCTGCTTCCCCTTTTAGCAAAAGATAGATAGAATTACCTTCATCACCCTCAACGATAAATTTATTTCCACTATCGATTTTTTCTTTTTTAATAGCAGAATGAAATTTATCAATCTGATCATCGTTAAGATTTTCAAAAATTTTATAATTTTTCAATTGTTCATTTTTCATGATTGCCTCAAGGAATTAAAAGAGCTTTTTCACCTTCTTTGATTATGTAATCTAAATTTGGATTTACGTTTACATGAACTCTGCTTTGCTCTTGAAGTGAAATTCCACCATCCTTTAATTTTTGTTCGATGAACTTATCTAGTGAAGAAGTATCAGATGATAGTATGCTTCCAATGCCTAAATTTTCATCTTCATAGTAAAGCCCAATTAATAAAGAACCGTTATCTTTTCTGTAGTGGTCAAATAGTTCACTATATCTTCTTCCAATGAAATTTCCAGGTATGGCTTTTCTTTTAAGTCTCGAATCCGAGCTAGTATTAATCAAGTGATTAGATACTTGAGGTACACCAGGATCTACGACATGAGATGCGAGGATATTTAAGCTAAAATCATCACTAACAACCACCTCATCTGCTTCAGCTCTTTTTATATGTGTTAAATTCTCCCTATCCAAAAGATAGGCTACAACCCTTATGGAGGTATCGATACTTTTAATTGTAAGTGTTGCAAAAATTGTCTTTTCATCATGCGATTCATTGTCATTGTTTAGATTGTTAGGAATCACTATTACGCTATTTGATGTAGTAACGCTTGCCCTATGAAGCGTTTCTTCTTGCGTAAAATCACCTGCAACAAAATGTATTTTAATTTGTGAAAATTTAGATTTTATTTGGGTTATTTCTTCCTCGCTGAGCTCATTGACCAATACCAAATCAAAATTCTTGTTATCCGAATTTAATTCATAAAGAGAATTAATTAGTTTATCGGCATTCATATTCCAACCACATAATACCATATGGTCAGCTAAATTCAATTTTTCCAAACCTTTACCCTCTCGTATTTTTTGTGCTACAAAAATAGATGAAATTGATGCTGTCAATAGCGACACAAGCGTTATTCCTGCAAACATTATAAGTACTGCAAATATTCGTCCCTCTGGTGTTTCAGGTGAAAAATCTCCGTATCCTACAGTGGTCATAGTTACAATTGCCCACCAAAAAGGGTTATTTCCCTTTGATATATCTCCTGTTTCAAGCCATTGCAATACGATACCACCAAAAATCATCGTTATAAATAGCCCAATACCAACTTGAAAAAAACTATTTCTAAACAGCGTTTTAAGCCATATTTGCATAATTCAAATTTAGTTATTCTTTATGTGACAGACTTTAATAATCTAATAATAAACATGTTAAGGATGACTGCTTATTTATTTTGATTTTTTAAATACGCCTACGGTTTCTACATGTGGAGTATGTGGAAACATATCAACAACAGTTAATTTTTCTAGTTTATAATTGTTCGATTTTAAAATTTGAGAATCTCTGGCTTGAGTTGATGGATTGCAAGAAACATAAATTATCTTTTTAGCACCTATTTTTGGTAAATATTCTGTCATTTTTTTATGCATTCCAGCACGTGGTGGATCAACAATCACCACATCAGCACTGGGGTATTTATTTGATTTATTTGTATAAAAAAAAGAGTCAAGATCAGCGACTTTAAAATCGATATTCTGAATATTGTTAATCACCGCATTCTGCTCTGCATTTTCTATAGAGGAAACTATTATGTCAAAACCGTAAACAAATTTTGCCTTCTTGGCCAAAAAAAGAGATATCGAGCCCGCACCGCAATATAAATCATATACTATTTCGTCTCCATTAAGGTTTGCTGAATCCAATATAACATCGTATAGTTTTTCAGCCATGAGTGAATTGGTTTGAAAAAAAGAATTTGCAGAAATTTGAAAATTAAGTTCTTTTAATTTTTCATTAAGAATCGGTTTTCCAAATAATAAGATTTCTCGTTCTCCAAATGATACATCCGCTTTTCGAGTGTTAATATTATTAACGACTGAAGTAACTTCAGGAAATTCATCCACAAGGCTTTTAACAAAGGGAACTAGTGTATTAAGATCTTCATATGAGGTAACGATGTTTACCATCAATTCTTTCGTATTTTCACCATATCTCAGGGCGAGATATCTAAGAAAACCAATATGAGATCTTTGGTCGTATGGCTTTAACTTTGATTTTTTAGCTAGATCTCTAACAAAATTAATTATTTTTGAGCCAACTTCAGGCATCAAATAGCAAGTATTTATGTCAAGTATCTTATCCCATCTTTTGGGAATATGCATTCCTAAGGCAAAATCTGATTCTACCTTATCCGGTTCATCATCAAGGATCCATCTGTTTTTTGAAAATGTAAATTCCATTTTATTTCTATAATTAAATACAGGATCGGCAGGTATAACTTCGTCAACTTTAAAACCCTTGATTCCGGCTTGTTTTTGAAAAATATTTTGAACCTGAATCTTTTTTTGATTTACTTGTTCTAAATAATCTAGGTGCTGAGTTTTGCATCCACCGCAAATTGAAAAGTGTTCACATTTTGGATCAGTGTAGTATTTTGATTGATTTATAACCTCTTTAATTCTCGCTTCTGCATAATTTTTTTTCTTTCTTGATATGTATACTAAAACTTTTTGACCAGGAAGAGCTTTTTCAACAAAAAAAACGTAATTATTTTCTCTAGCTACCCCTCTTCCTCCGTACGCAAGACCTTCTATCGTAAGTTCTAACTCTTGACCCTTTTTATAATTCATCTTTAAAAATTATAAGCTAAGATTTTAATTTTTGAATCATAGTTTTGGCTTCTTTTGAAGTTGCTGCTTCAGCATAAATGCGAATTATTGGCTCAGTATTTGACTTTCTTAAGTGAATCCATTTGTCAGGCCATGAAAATTTGTATCCATCTGTTGAATCTACTATTGAGCCTTTAAAGAGATTATCTGCTTTGTTTATAAGTTCAACCTCATTAGTGTGATCTAATTGAATTTTATCTTTCACTATGCTGAATTGCGGTAAAGTGCTGTAAATCTCACTGATCGTCATGTCTAAATCTTGTGACATTCTATTTAATATCATTGCTACCCCTACAAGAGAATCTCTACCGAGATGAGCTTCTTTTAAAATTACTCCGCCATTTCCCTCCCCTCCGATATTGGAATCAATTTCAATCATTTTTTGTACAACATTAATCTCACCAACAGCAGTTCGATGGACTTTCGAATTGCTTTTTTCGGCTATTTTTTCAAGCGCGATTGTTGTTGATAAATTGGTTACAAAATTCTGTGGATTACCGGTTTCCTTTGCATATCCTTCAGCTGCTAATACCAAAGTATACTCCTCACCTAAGGGTATGCCAAAATTATTAACAATTGCCAATCTATCTGCGTCAGGATCTACAGCAAATCCAATATCTGCTTTATTGCCAAGAACCTTCTTACGCAAATCCTCTAAATTTTTGGGTAAGGGCTCAGTGCCTCTGTTAAACTGTCCGCTGCCATCGCAGTGAACTGTGATCACATTACACCCTAAATATTCTAGAAGCATTGGGAGCGCTGTTGATCCTGCTCCATTTACGCAATCAATTACTACTTTATATTTCTGAGCTTTTATTCTTTTCAAGTTAATACATGATAGTTCTACAATGTGTATTACGTGCTTAAGGATTGAGTTTTGATCGGGGAAATACATTCCCTTTTTACTAGACTTATCTTGAATAAAATTTGTATCAACTTTTTTAAATAAACTTTCGCATTCATCTGGATAAAAAAAAGTTCCATCTTTGCGTACAAATTTCATTCCATTCCATTCTTCAGGGTTATGACTAGCTGTTACTATTACACCGCCTGCGGCTTCTGATCTTTCGACCATAAACTGAACGGTTGGAGTGGGAACTATTCCACAATTAACAATATCTCTTCCCAGACTTATGAGTTCATTTGAAAATATCTCTAGGATGTCTTCTCCTGAAGGCCTTGAATCCCTTCCAAGATAAATCAAACCATTGGGAATTTGGTCGTGAAAGGCATGAGCATATAGTTTAATAACTTTTGGAGTTAATGAGGTTTTGGAAATGCCTCGTACACCTGAAATACTTCGTATAATCATATTATATTTTAGCTAAAAAAAAGGTCCGAAACTAAGTCGAACCTTTTAAAAAATTAATAGGAGCTGTACCTGGCCAACCTCAGCCTACGCCTTACAGCTTTCTTTCGAGCAGCCCTCTGTTCGTCGCTCGGTTTTATGTAAAAAGATTTACGTTTAATCTCCCTCAAAACTCCAGCGCGCTCCCATTTCTTCTTGAATCTTCTAAGAGCTCTCTCAAGTTGCTCTCCATTTCTAACTGTTACTTCAACCATTTTTCAATTCTCCTCTTTATTATCCTAGATACGTTCTAAGGGACTTGCTTCTCGATCTATGCCGTAGCCTGCGAATCGCTTTTTCTTTAATCTGCCTAACTCTTTCTCTGGTTAAGCTAAACTCTTCGCCAATCTCATTAAGCGTTAATGCGTAATCTCTATCGATACCAAAATACATCTTAATCACCTGTCTCTCACGGTCTTTCAAGGTGTCAAGTGATTGACGAATTTCATCTTTTAATGATTCCGCCATTAGTGGCTCATCTGGCTCAATTTGTCCATCATCTTCAATTACATCAATTAAAGAGTTTTTGTCTCCATCTCTGAATGGCGCGTTGAGTGAATGATGTCTTCGGGAAATACGCATTGCATCGGTGACTTCATCTGTTGTCATTTCAAGATTTCTTCCAATCTCTTCTTCATTTGGAGATCTTTCAACTTCGGCTTCAAGTTTTTCAGCTGTTTTTGTTATTTTTGAAATTGTACCCACCCGATTTAAGGGTAATCTTACTATACGGGAGTGTTCAGCTAGCGCTTGAAGAATTGACTGTCTAATCCACCAAACCGCATATGAAATAAATTTGAAACCACGCGTTTCATCAAAGCGACCAGCGGCTTTCATAAGACCCATGTTGCCTTCATTTATCAAATCTGTCAATGGCAAGCCTTGACCTTGATAATCCTTTGCTACCGAAACAACAAACCTCAAATTTGCTTCCACCAATTCTTTCATTGCAAATCGATCACCTTTTTTTATTGCCTGAGCAAGCTCAACTTCTCGCGAAGGGTGTAAAGGCTCAAATTGGCCAATCTCTTCTAAATATTGACTTAAACTTCTATTTGATTCATTTATAGGTCTTGCTGCTTTTGCCATAAATTTTAACCTTTATTTGTTCGAAAAAAGCTCAGAAATATACACTCAAAATAAGTTTTTACCTAATAAACATCCTTACTTAAGAGAATTAACAAGAAGTGCGAATTCCTCTGCAGACAATGTTTCCGGTCTCCTCGCAAAATCAATTTTATCTTTTGCATCCGCACTAAAAGTATATCCAGATAAAGTATTTCTTATCATTTTTCTTCGCTCCGAGAATGCTTTTTTTACCATCTTATTATACTTAATAAAATTATCATCACTGATTATTTGAGGATTTGCTTTCGAAAATTTAACTAAAGCCGAATGGACTTTTGGCTTTGGGGAAAAAACCTCGGGAGGAATGTTTAAACTTATTTCCTTTTTCAAATATGCACTAGTTACAACTGTAATTCTTCCATACGCTTTAGTGCCTATATCTGCAACTAAGCGATCAGCAACCTCTCTTTGCATCATGATATATGCTTCTTCCCAAAAGTCTAAATGCTCGATAAGCCAGAAAATTATTGAGGATGTTATGTTGTAAGGAATATTACCTATTATTTTTATTGGATCTTTAATGTTTAAATCACTGAGACTGAGATTTAAAATATCGCTGTTAATAACCGTCAAACCTGAAAGTTTTTTATTTTGATTGAGCTTTTTTAT
>CAJWTA010000036.1 GCA_913046805.1 uncultured Fidelibacterota bacterium
GGGGGATACGACGACGCAGTAAAGAAAGCGCGCGATAAAGTAGATAGCTTTAAGGATGCAAGATCATGGTGCTTGGTACAGGATACCGCTTGGGAAGGGTATGAAGAAATTCCAATGGATATAATGCGAGGCTATTTAACCCAAGCTCATGAGATAACAGAGCAAATTAAAGATAATAAGATTGATATAATTTTTCTTCAATCTGGAGTGGGCAGCTGGGCAGCATCCATAATGATGTATATCTTTAGTTTTTGGAAAACTCCAGCATTATTTATTAGCGTTGAACCGCATGCAGCAAATTGTTTATTTAGATCCATTCAGACTGGTGACCGCGTTTCAGTTGATAATGATAGCACCACCGCAATGGCTGGGCTAGACTGTGGCACGGTTTCAACCGAAGCGTGGAAAATATTAAGGTATGGAATCTACGGTGCGCTTTCTATATCGGATAGCCTCATGGAAGAAGCAGTTAGAGTTTTAGCACATCCTCTAAAAAATGATATTAAAATAATTTCTGGAGAATCAGGTGCTAGTCCATTGGCCGCATTAATAGGTCTTTTAAAATCAACAGAGTATGATGACTTTAGAAGAGCGATTAAATTAAATAATAGATCTAATATTTTACTTATTAATACGGAAGGTGATACTGATAGTGTGAATTACGAGCAAATCTTACGTGGCGTGTAATTGTCATTCTGACAATTTTAATTTCATTCGAAAAATTTGAGCCTTAAGAATGCCAACATTACGTTCCCATTTTTTTATCGTTACAGCATCATCATGTAATTTGGATGCTTGTAGCGTTGCTTCTTTTATTTGAATGGACCATTCATCGATTAGGTCATTTGCTTCGTCTAGGTATGAATCGGCAAGTTTATTTTGTAGTCTTTTGTATTCTTCTTTAAAAGAGCTCCATGTTTTGATAATTTTATCGCAACCAGCAGAGCGTTGCCAAATACCCCAGTCGCCATAAGGAAAAGGTTTACAATCATTTGATGTCTCTCCCCATCTATCTGGAATGAATGTGATAGGATTTGTTGCTGTAAGATTTTCAAAAGCATTATCAAGATCCCAAGGTATAAGGTGAATCTTTTTCTTTATTGGTTCTTCATACCAATAGTAATTATGATTTGAAGATCCTGAGAAATCAGTGTACCAATGCAAGACCCCATCATCATTTCGGATCGCTCGATCCACAACTGCATAGGATATCACTTGGTCAAGATCCATATACTCAGAAAAGACTTTTCTCGATTCAATTAAGTCTGAAGCGGCGATCAACGATCCAAATCTTTTCATTAGATCAAGATCGGGGTTGTTTTTCTCGTTTGTTTTCAATCCTTTTAAAAGAGCTTTATCATACTGAGGTTTCCCTTTTTCAGTAATTGGCCACACTTCCTTATATAGATTTCCATTTGACTCATCAAAGTTGTAGCGGACGAAATTGCCATCGATCTGTTCAGTCAAAGCAAATAGTCCAACATATGTACCATTGATTATGAGTTTTGCATGTACAGATCGTGGAGCAGGTACCCCCATGCTTCTAAAGAACCAGTAGCCGAGCCGTTCATGCATTTGGGAGGGGTCATTGTTTTGGCTATGAAACTGAAGTTTTGTTAAATCATAAAATGTTTGTTTTCGCCCCTTCCAATTTATTTTAACTTTCATGGAAAGCTTGGTGCATGTTTTTTTACCTGAAGGTTTAAAAGGATCTTTTCCGGATGTACAACCAAAAAATGCACCGACACTTCCTTTATATCTGATGCCGACCGGACTCAATGTGTCACCATTAAAAATAAGAATGCCTTCAACGTATTCTTCCTTTACGGGATCTGAATCAATTTTCTTTAACAAACTTTCTGGAATTTTTAACTGAAACGTGTGCAATGATTCTTGATCAAAGATATAATCTGAATTCAAATTAAGATATGCTGCATTCTTCTTTATTGGAATATCAGGTAGAGAAAAATCATCGGGATAGCTCGTAGATACTTGCTTTGTACAAGATATGAATAATGAAAAAATAATTAAAGTTAAAACGTTTTTCATGACCAGCCTTTTTTGATTTGACCTCTCATCTAGATTCCTTATCTGAACTAAAAGCGAATAATATACATCTAACTTAAAAAGATATAATATATGGTTTAAGTTAAGAACAAAACCCCACCCATCATAAATAACGCTGAAAGTATTATTTATAATTTATCGTTCTTAATTAAGATAGGGTATTATATACCCTAAGAAGCACTAACAAGACAAACGCATATGTTGTGTACAGCCTAAAACTTTTCCACCATGGAGGTGGTTTTTTCGGAGCACGCATTCTACTAAATACTATAATACCTAAAAACAGCGCAGCTATAAGATCAATAATATTATTAGACATGAAGAAATGTAGTCTTCTCAAATATTTATTTCTAGAATTAATTATGAGGGTAATTGGATTAGTTAGCGTTTGTTTATAAATTGAATTTCGTGATAGGTTATAACAATAAATCCTTTTTTATTAAACCAAAAAAAGAAAGAATTATGAAAGTATTTGCATTACTATTGACTTCATATTTTTCCATACTAAACGCCAGCGAGTATTGGCAACAATTTGTATCTTATAAAATGGATGTCAAGTTGGATACAGTAAAGCATACGGTTGGCGGACATTCCACCATTAGCTATAAAAATAATTCACCTGACACACTTTACCATTTCTATTTAAATCTATATGCAAATGCATTTCAGGAAGGAACCGTTAAATATAGAGAATATTTAGCGGGTCTTGGTAGAACTTATAGGGGTGATCGTGTTAAAAAAGGGATAGATCCATATTTTAGCAAATACGAAATAAATAACTTTACAATTATAAGTGGTGCATCCGCTTTATCAGATACCTTCCAAATAGATGATACCATATTATCTGCTAAACTTTCCAAAGGGCTCGCGCCTGGAGCTTCAATGGTAATAGATTTGGATTGGACGCACCATGTGGGAGAATTTTTAGAGCGAGCAGGACGCGTTGGCGTGCAGTATAACTTTGCGCAATGGTATCCAAGGGTAGTGGTGTACGATGAAAATGGATGGTTCAATGAGCCTTTCCATGCAGAGGGCGAATTCTATGGTGAGTTTGGGAATTATGAGGTCACAATGGATGTACCGCGTGGCTATATAATTGGTTCCACAGGAACCGTTACTAGCGGCGATCCAGGCTGGGAAGAGGTTCGCGTAGATACCAGTCAGAAGTTTAGTAAATGGTTAAAAGATTTTAAGAAAAACCGCTCTGAATACGACACAAGCGAAAGACGTATTGTAACGTTCTATGCAGAGGATGTGCATGATTTTGCTTGGGTGACAACTCCCAATTTTTTATACGAAAGCGGCAGTTGGAATGGCGTAGATGTTCATGTTCTTTACAATCAAAAAAATGGCAGAAAGTGGACCAAAAAGGTTGTTGCGAGAACAGAACGCGCGATTGAATGGCTTAGCACAAAGTTCGGGATGTATGCGTATCCGCAAGTTACCAATACTGATAGGCTCGCTGGCGGTGGAATGGAATACCCGATGCTCGTAATGGATGGCAGTGAATCTGAAGGACTGATATTACATGAGGTGGGACATATTTGGTTTTTTGGGATATTAGCAAATAACGAAGTTCGCGAGTCTTGGCTCGATGAAGGGTTTACGAGCTTCCAGGACCGATGGTATATGATGGATCGATACGGCGATCAAGGGTTTGATATGAATAGCGGTAGACTGAAAGATTGGCAAAAGAAGTATTGGAAGTTTTCTAGCGATTTAGGCAATACGCAATGGAGTATGATCGGATTTATGAGTAGTGGCCTCGATGAGCCCATCGGTCGTTCAACCTATATGTTCAAAAACACAAGAGCTGCTGGCGCAAATGCCTACACGAAGCCATCCTTAATGCTAGACGAATTAAAATATATTTTAGGGGAAGAGACTTTTTTAAAAAGCATGCAGGAATACTATCGTCGCTGGAAACTAAAGCACGTAAATGAAAAGCGATTTATTGATGTTGTTGAAGAGATCAGCGGAGAGGACCTTGATTGGTTTTTCAGGTCCTGGCTACATGACACCCGTCTACTCGATTACGGAATTAAAAGCTGGAAGAAAACGCAGAAAGCCAATGGTACGTGGGACGTTACAATGGATATTGTTCGCCATGGGAAAAGAGATATGCCGCAATTGATTGAAACCAATTTAAAGGATGGAGCTACTCATAGAATCTGGTGGAAAAATCACAAATTCAGAACAGCCGATACCTTTACCTACAATGTTCCCTCGGAGCCAAAAAATGCAACACTAGATCCAGATGTACAAACAATGGATATCGATTTTAGAAACAATTTTGTTCAAACAAATATGCCTTCAGAAATTATGTTCTACAGGCCTGGTATGCGATATCGTCCCCGAAACACGTACGTGATACAATACCATCCAACCCTTCAGTATCACGATACCGATAGCTATATGCCGGGATTGAAATTGAATAGAACGTATGGCATAAATGAAGAACTGAATGTTGATCTAAACATCGGAACGGAAACGGGAAAAGCTTATTGGCAAGTATCGGGATGGAAGCGTTATCTGCATAGTGGATTGAGAAAATACGATTATCATCTCTATGACCTTGGAGGAGTGAGAGGCTTGAAGTTCTCAACATCCAATACACTGAATCCTACCAGCCCCACTACTCTAACTGTCGGCCTTTCTGTTACAGACGCCGCCAATATCAAACGAACGAATCTCTTTGAAAAAGGGTTGACCTCGGTTGTTTCATTTGGGCTTACAGACAGGAGACTTCCGGGTGGATCGATGATGATTGATTTTTCTCCGGCCGGTATATCGGATTGGTCTTTTACCAGGCTAACCATAGAGGATGCAATTGAAAAGAAAATCAGATTATTCGGTGTGAGAGATAGAAGTTTTTTAGGATGGATCTGGTCTGATTCGAAAGGCGTACCCGTTCAGGAGAGGTTTACTGTTGAAGGCGCAGGTTCTGCAGCAATGCTACAAAAAGGATACCTTAGAGATGTGTCTAGTTTTTATGGAGATTACGATCTACGAAATCAATATCATATGTCAGGCGATGCAAATCTGCGCGCTTTTGGAAACCAGAATTTCATCGGCGTTGAAGAGGTATTTTCAAATAGCTTTGAGGCTTTCATGCACAAAAGGTTCGGGGCCATTAGTTTTGAGTTGGCCGCTTTTGTAGATAGTGGAATTCTATCCGGTTCTAAGTTTGAATCGAACGACCGCTTATTTGATAATACTTCATTGATAGATTATGGGCTTGGACTCCGGTTATCCACTAACATTTTTGGACAGCCCTTATATCTTAGAATTGATAAACCCATTGATGCAACAATAGATGGAAATTCTATAGAAAATATGAATGAATGGGTCTTTAGCTTCCAAAAATCCATGTAACAAAGCATCTTACAATCAACGATTTATCAACAATTAAAAAAGGAAGGCAATATTATGACTTTTCAAGATCTAGGCAGTATAGGTGAATTAATTGCTGCGATTGCAACGCTGGTAACGCTAGCGTATCTAGCACTGCAATTGAAGCAAAATACCACTGCACTGAAATCACAGACATTTCAACAAAGCAGTATGGATATGAGTCTTACTGCAAATTCAATATCAAGCGATGGCGAACTTGCAAAGATTATAATAAAAGCCGAAAATGGGTTGAACGTTCTTTCATCTGATGAAAGACTTCGCTTTCATTTTTGGATGCTTGTTGCGGTTAGAAGATTTGAAGCAATCTATATTCAAGCATTATACGGGTCGATTGAAAGAAAACGCATCGAAGGATTTGAAAGATCGATTTTGTCTTTACTTTCAAATGTAGGTTCTGAGTGGTGGAATAACACCAAAACTGCTTTTAGCGATGAATTCATCGCTTATGCAGATAAAAATATTGATTCAGGAAGTTTTACATCAGCAGTTCACCCTGGTGGCAGTAAGTAGTCTATGAACTTATTCAATCTGTCAGAAATTAAAACGGAACTTATATTTCAAAAGAGACCCTCATCTAAAATAAAATCTCCTTATGTTTCTGATGCAGTAGACAAAAATGGTAATAGTTTCTTAGTCCATTCTCCAGGATTAGGACTTGGAGGGCAATATGGACCAGGTGATATCATTACTGCTACGCAATCTAGTTTAAAATCAAAGACAGACTATGCTATGCAATGTGTGCATGTTACAGAGGATGGATACTCAAAAGTCACTGTAGGTGCGAATCCAGCTTTTGCAGAGAAAATTGCTAGTGAAGTTTTGAAAAGAAAGCTTATAAAATATTATTCAGCGTATGCTTTGATCAGTAAACCCAAGGAATATAAATACAATGGTGATCTTTATCTAAAAAGCAGTGACTCAATAATTGGAGTTGAAGTAAAGAATGTTGTGTGCGCTACATATGACCCCAATAAAAAAATTGATAGAAAGGATTCTGTATTTTATGATAAATCCTTACCGTTCAAGCGTTCAGGGATTTATCCAAACGGCGTTTTAAGCCAAAAATGGAATAGCAAACCTGTAGTGTCATCGCGCTCACTTATGCAGTTAGATAAAATGATACGCTTGAAAGAAGAAGGGTATAAATTTTTAGTTTTGTTTATTGTCAACAGAGGGGATTGTGATACTTTTAAACCAAATTGGCAACGAGATAAAGAATATTCAAAGATGTTGAATAAGGCACATAGTGCAGGTGTCGACATTCAAGCCGTAGGTATAGAGTGGAACGAGGGCATATGCAATTACAGATCGATCCTCACAGTTGATCTTGCGAAATGGTAATTTGAACCTGCACTAAAAAATGCAGATAAGAATCAAAATTTTATTTTGACTTTATCTTCGCTTTTTTCGGCAACTTTACTTCTGCACTCTGCTTGATCAAATATTCCGAAGCGGAAAGTGCAGCATTTGCTCCATGTCCCATTGAGACAATGATTTGTTTGTGTGGCACTGAGGACACATCGCCACCTGCAAATATACCGCTGACCGATGTTTCACATCGATCATTTGTAATGATTTCACCATATTCATTTAGCTCTAATAAATTGTTTACGAAATGACTATTTGGAGATAAACCGATTTGGATAAACACAGCAGATGTATTTATTGTATAAATATCTTTGGTTGATTTGTCCATATAGCGTAAGCCCGTTACTTTTTTGTTATCACCTAAGATTTTCTGTGTTTCTACATTTAAAATGATGTCGATATTGTTGGTATCTCGCGCCTTGTCACGTAAAATTTTATCCGCTTTTGAGAAAGGCAAGAATTCAAGTACGGTCACAGTCTTCGCAATATTTGATAAATCTAAGGCTGCTTCAAGCCCTGAATTTCCAGCACCTACTACAATCACATTTTTGCCTTTGAAAAACGGACCATCGCAATGGGGACAATACGCAACACCTTTTCCCATGTACTCTTTTTCACCTGGAACATTTAAATTTCTCCATTTGGCACCTGTAGCTATTATCACCGATCTAGACTCAATTATCTCACCGCTAGAAAGTGTAATGTGTTTTGTATTTCCATCGCTAATGTTTTCTACACGTACATCCTCTTTTAGTGTAATATCATATTCTTTTGCATGATTCAGCAGATTTGAGGTTAGTTCTTTGCCAGTAGTGTAAGGGCTAGAAATGAAGTTTTCAATTCCAACGGTTTCCGTGAGCTGGCCACCAAATTTTTCTGCAACAACGGTCACTTTAAGACCTTTGCGAGTAGAATAAATTGCGGAGCTTACTCCAGCGGGTCCACCGCCAACTACCACTACATCTTGCAGTGGTAAATTTGATTTTTGGGGTGTTGCTGGTTTGCTGCTTAGCAAATTTTTATCGACCAATTTTTTTAATATATTTGCTGTACTTATTCTGCCGCTAGCGATCATTTCACTGTCGATAAAAACAGATGGAACGCTTTGTATATCACGCGATTTAACTAACTTTGGATATAGATTGCCATCAATAGTGTGATTGGTAATTTTGTCATTAACCAAAGCAAACTGATTGAGGCTTTGAACAACATCTGGGCAATTTTCACAGCTTAGACTTATCACTGTTTCAAAATCGATATTCGTATCAATTCGTTTGATTTGATCGATAAGAGATGTATCTAAATTGAGTTTAGATCCGCCAGCTTGCAATGTCCCTAGTATCAGAGAATTGAATTCGTGACCTCCTGGTATGCCAGAAAAAAGAATACCTGTTGGTGTGTCATCCGATGCAATTTCAAACGTGAGAGGAGAGTATTGATTAAATGCGGTTTTATCAATGCGCACATCGAGTTTATCAAAGATACTTGCTATGCCATTTAAAAACGTTAAAAAAGATTCTTTTTTAGGATGGTCCTGGTCATTGACAAGAAAGGATACTTTCTTGTCAATCTTGTCCGCATAAACCTTTAACGATTCGAGAAGTTGTGGTGATAATTCCAATTTATATCTTTCCAGTTAAGTCTAATGTTGGAACCAATGTTTCTTCGCCTTCACGCCATTTAGCAGGGCAACGCTCATCGGGATTTTCATACACATGTATTGCTGCCTTTACTTTTCTGAGTAACTCATCTGCATCTCTGCCCATACCTTCAGACGTTACCTCATAGGCTTGAACTACTCCATTTGGGTCCAAAACAAATGTAGCGCGCTCTGAACGTCCTTCATTGGGGCGTAACACCTTAAATTGTTTGGATAACTTGAACTGATCATCACTGAGCATTGGAAAACGAACTGTTCCAACCGCTTCTGATTTTTCATGCCATGCTTTGTGTGTCCAATGACTATCTGTCGATACTGAATATATTTCAACACCTAGCTTTAAAAAATGATCGTAGTTACTAGCAAGATCTTCCAGTTCGGTTGGACAGACAAATGTAAAGTCGGCTGGATAAAAGAAAAATACAGACCACTTTCCAATGACATCCTTTTCAGAAACGGTAAAAAAGTCTTCCGCACCATGACGAAAGGCGTTTAATTCAAATGGTTTAATTGTGCGATTTATATGTGACATCTGTGAATACCTCTATTTTTTAAATAATTTTCACAGTTAAAATATCGCTCTAAACGCTCAAATGCAACCCTTTTTTATTCATTACCATTTTCAACTTCAATCCACACCAATTTATCGTATTTGAATTGATATGATATCAAATTGGGATTGCAACAGATCTCGCAATCCCAAACTATTTGATCGGATACATCACTTGTATCAATCTCAATATCAAAGCTCTCGTAGCAATGGTAGCAATGTATCGTGTGGTTTATCATGGTTCATTTTAAGAAAAAATACAGCATTAAAACTAAGCACCCTGCGCCAGCAAACAGAATGTTCTTAAAGTCTCTTTTGCCCATTCGCGTTTGATCATATACCCATGTCAACGACCAGTAAATTATCCATAGTGACAAAAAAATAATTAAAAATGTATCTAGCATAATATTTGAAGAGTAATTATTGCGTGTATTTTAACAAATAAAAATTGTAGTTTCGCGTCTGATTTTCTAATCAGTTAAATACTATTAACACAAAAAAGAAAGAGATACAATGTCTAAAACGAATTCATTATTTGATCAGATTCAGTCTTTATACGCAACTTTTGAAGAAGAGCACGCAAAAAATGCTGGCGGTAACAAAGCTGCTGGAAGTCGCGCCCGTAAAGCATTGGGTGAAATCAAGAAGCTCGTGACCGCTTACAGAAAAGCATCTGTTGCTGGTGAATAATTAACTGTATTCAGTTAATATGTTTTGAAAAAGCCTCTTAGAAGTAAGGGGCTTTTTCATTTAACTGCCGTAAATTATACCTATAGTAAAAGCTTTACAGGCAACATTATATGAGCACAACCACTAGAAATATTGAATATCTTGTCGAGGGCATTAAAACCTCAGATGGGGCAGGCGTGAGCTTGACCCGCATTATCGGTAGTCCTGAACTTAATATGCTAGACCCTTTCTTACTCTTGGATGAATTTGGTAGTGATAATCCAAACGATTATATCGCAGGATTTCCTCCGCATCCCCATCGCGGATTTGAGACCATAACCTATATGATCAATGGAAAGTTCACGCACAAGGACACCGCAGGCAACAAGGGACACCTCAGCGATGGAGGTGTGCAATGGATGACCGCAGGAAGAGGGGTGATTCACAGCGAAATGCCTGAGCAGACCGAAGGGCTAGTCAGAGGGTTTCAGCTTTGGTTCAATCTTCCCAAAGAAAAGAAAATGATCGATCCAGCTTATCACGATATTCAGGCGGATCAGATCCC
>CAJWTA010000037.1 GCA_913046805.1 uncultured Fidelibacterota bacterium
AAAATAGTCAACAAGAAATTCACACTTCTAAAATGAAAATTAAATTTTTCTTTTTGAGTTTTTTTATATTTTCATCCTGTGCAAAACAAACTCAAAATCCTCAATCTATTCACCAAATTCAAAATATAAGCGAAGATGAAAAAACAAGAATTAATCTTTCTCCTGTCAAATTAGGTCTAGATGTCCTTCTTGATGAAAAAATACAATTGATCAAAAATAAAAATATAGGATTGGTTACAAATAATTCGGGAAGAGATTTCAAAGGCATTTCTAATTATGAGCGTCTCATGAGAACAAAGGATGTCACACTAAAAGTTATTTTTTCGCCAGAGCATGGATTGTTTGGTGAAGCTGCTGCTGGAGAAAAAGTAAATTATGATGGGCAAATTAAAACTCTTCCAAAGGTGATAAGCCTTTACGGTAAAAACCGAAAACCAACCGATACACAATTAGAAGGTTTGGATATTATTATCTACGATATTCAAGATGTAGGTGCACGTTTTTACACTTACATCTCAACGCTTGGCCTTATAATGGAAAGTGCAGCAAAGTCCAATATTAAAGTATTGGTTCTTGACCGCCCAAACCCACTCACCGGAAATAAAATCGAAGGACCAACACTTGATTTGAAATACCAAACTTTTGTGGGATACTATCCCATACCAACGAGATATGGATTAACAGTAGGCGAGCTTGCGCTAATGATAAATAACGAAAAATGGATAGAGTATCAACCAGAATTAGAGGTCGTTAAGATGAGGGGATGGACAAAAGATCTTTGGTATGATGAAACCAAACTGCCATGGACAAAACCATCGCCAAATATACCTGACCTAAATACAGCCATCATTTATCCTGGAGTTTGTTTACTTGAGGCAACTAATGTTAGTGAAGGTAGGGGAACCCAAAAACCCTTCAAAAAATTTGGAGCTCCTTGGATCAATAAGCAGGAAATTTCTCAAGAATTAAATAATCTCAACCTTCCAGGTGTGGTGTTTAAACCCATAACATTCATACCTACTCCAATAAAAGGCATGTCCAACAACCCAAAATACAAAAATCAAGTATGTCATGGAGCTGAGATAATTTTAACGGATCGAGATAAGTTTTTGAGCGTAGCAACTGGAATGAATATCATAAAAATAATTAATGAAAAATATCCAAGTAAACTCAAAATTAAAGATTCTGGAATGAATAGATTGTGGGGAAATGCAGAATTTTTAAATCAATTACAAACTAAAGATTTAAATCAATTTTCGATACCAATACAAAACTACAATCAAATAGCAAAAAAGTATTTCCTGTATGAATAAACTATCAATGCTCATGCTTATGATTTTCTCTGCAGGATGTTTTACTCCAAAGCTTTATACGATCAATGGCAGACTGAATGAAAAAAGATCCATCTCGAAAATTATAGATAAGTCAAACCTGAATACAAATATCGGTATAAAAGCTATATCTTTAAAAACCGGTAAAATTCTTTTTGATTTAAATAGCGGTTCATTGTTTAATCCTGCTAGTAATAACAAATTATATACAGCTATCGCGGCACTGGCAATACTTGATACGGGATATACGTTCAAAACCTCGGTCTTCCAGGAAGGAAATACAATTTATCTTGTTGGTGGCGGAGACCCTGATTTAAAAATTTCTACTCTTGACTCGCTTGCAAGCATAATTTCAAAAAAAATTCCATCTGCTAATGAGTTAATACTTGACGATACTATAACCGACTCGCTTGTGTATGGGCCGGGTTGGATGTGGGATGAGGGTGACGAATGGTATTCTGCTGAAATAAGCGCCCTATCAGTAAATGATAATTGCATTGATTTCATAATTAGCCCATCATCTACAGGCTCACTGATAAATGTTGAAATCTTTCCAGAATCAAATTTTTATAATGTAAAAAACGAAGGGACAACTGTCAGCGACACATCTGAGTACGAGAAACTAAAAATTTCACGAGACTGGAAAAATAATAAAAACTCATTTCATATCTATGGAACAATTTTAGATACAACTTCAATTGATACTTTGACTCGAAATATCAGTAATCCAACACTGTTTACAGGTAACCTTTTTAAAGAGTTATTATTAGAGAATGGTTTGCGTATCAATAAATCCAATAAAGGTTCTAACCCTAGCACTAGCAAACTTATTGCAACGCACCACTCAAAACCCCTTATAGCTTCCCTAAAAAATCTAATGGTTGAAAGTGATAACTTAACCGCTGAATTGTTAGTGAAAGTCATCGGTCATGAAACAACTAAAAAACAGGGTAACTGGCAAAATGGGCTTTTTGCAATGCGAACTTTTTTTAATGATGTTGTTGGAATAGATACCACAACATTCTCAATCAGCGATGGTTCAGGAGTTTCTCGGTACAACTACTCTAGCGCTAGTCACTTTACGGATTTATTATTGTGGGCATATGATAAGCCCGACATAAAAAACAGTTTGCTAAAGATTCTTTCAACAACAAATGAAGAGGCAACCCTCAAAGAAAGAAATCTACCTAAGGGGGTGTACGCAAAAACCGGTTCTTTATCTGGCGTAACTACGTTTTCTGGTTTTATACTAAATGACCCATCGAATCCTATTGCATTTTCTATATTAATGAATGGTTTTAAAGGATCATCTTCTGCCTTCAGAGCACTCCAAGATGAAATTGTAACTTACCTGTCAAAGGTCAATCAACTTTGAAAAAAATTATAATCTGCATACTGCTTCTTATTATGACATGTGATAAGAAGAATGCTAAAAACCCATATATTATCGTTCTAGGCACTACGCAAGATGGTGGCGCTCCCCAAGCAGGATGTACAAAAAAATGCTGTATCAATAGGTGGAAGTCTTCTAAAAAGGAATTTTTTGTGACCTCTTTGGGAATTGTCGATCCTAATTCAAAAGAGGCATGGATGATAGAGGCAACCCCAGATTTTGCTCAGCAATTTAAAGTAATTTCAGACAAGAATAAAATTAGGGGTATTTTTATTACTCATGCACACATTGGTCATTACTCTGGTATAATGTATTTAGGAAGGGAGACGATGGGGTATAAAAATATGCCTTTATATGTAGGTCCAAAAATGTCAAATTTTATTAAAACAAATGCTCCTTGGAGTCAGCTTGTTGAGCTGAAAAACGTTAAATTGTTTAAAATTAAGGATGGTGATACAGTCAAGCTTAATAATCGACTGAAAATTAAGCCATTTACCGTTCCTCATCGCGACGAATTTTCAGAAACAAACGGCTATCAAATACTAGGTCCAAATAAATCCCTAATCTTTATACCTGATATAGATAAATGGGAAAAATGGAATACGGATGTCTTAAAAAAAATTAAGCAAAATGATTATGCATTATTAGATGGAACTTTCTTTGATGAAAAAGAATTACCTGGAAGAGATATGTCTGAAATTCCACATCCTTTTATTGTTGAGTCCACAGAGTTTTTCAAAAAAATAAAGGATGTTGTCAGTATAAGCTTCATTCATTTCAATCATACGAATCCTCTTTTAAATGAAATCTCAGAATCAAGAAAAAAACTTAAGATAGAAGGATATGGTGCGGCTAGTTTATATCAACGATTTGATCTGTAAACGGAACGAATAAGGTAATCTGCTAACATTGTAGAAGTTGCGTTTGCAAGAACCGAAAACATTATAAAACTTGTCCAAGCAAATTGATTTTGCTTTAATATGAATACAATAATTATACTTGAAACTAAACCTGTGATCAAACTAGATGGATAAAAATTGTGATTGAGTTTGCTTAATAAGAATAAGCCAAGTAGGGCTCCATATGTAAATGAGGCGATTTGAAGACCGACAATTATTATAGCAGAGTCTCCCTCATCAAATATCAAGGCAATACCTATTAGGACAATTCCCCACATCAAACTAATTAATCTAGAAAAAGCAACATCACTTCTACCTCCAAACCAATCGGTAACAGTGGATGAAGCGAGTGAATTAATCGACGAGCTTAAAGTCGACATTGCTGCTGATAGCACTCCAGCTAACAAAATACCTCGAACTCCAACTGGCAAATAGTTAACCATGAAATAAGTGAATTCACGATCCCTTTGGATCTCCGAATCACCAACAATTAAAAATATTAAAGACCCTGCAAATAAAAATATAGCGAACTGCATCAATACAAAAAAGCCACTCGCTATCATTGATTTTCTTGCAGACGATAAGTCTTTTGTGCTTAGGACTCTTTGAACCATCATATGATCTATACCGTGGGATGAAAAGGAGAGGAATACGCCTCCCAGAACTGCACTAAAAAAATAATATGGATTACTAAATAAACTTCCTTCAAAATTAAATATTCTAATCTTATTTGATTCAGATAAATCTCTAATTATTTCATTCAAAGGCATGTCTATGTAATTCAAAGCTATATAAATTGAGATAATTCCACCAATGAGGTACAATACAAATTGAACACTGTCAATCCACACTACAGCTCGCAATCCACCAGACAAAGTATATATTAGTGTTACCGCTCCAATTATCAATACGGCTATTTCTATCGACCACCCTGTAATCACCTGAACAACTACTGCAGTTGCTAAAAATCTAACTCCATCAGCTAATAAGCGAGTTACAAGAAAAATTGATGAAGCTAATTTTTGAAAAAGGAGACCATACTTTCTACCAACCACCTCATAAATTGACACGACTCCAGATTTAAAATATGCTGGCAAAAGAAAAATACTCACAAGTACCCTACCAATTATATATCCAAATCCTAATTGCAAAAAAAACCACTCACCTCTATATGCAAGCCCGGGAACACTAATGAATGTAAGAACTGAGGTTTCCGTTGCTACAATAGAAAGCATAGCAACAAACCACGGGAGGTCTTTTCCAGCTAAAAAGTAATCACCTGATGATTTATTTTTTTTAACCTGCCATATTCCAAAAAAAGAAAAAGATGCCAGAAACAAGATGACAAGTAAAAGGTCTATCCAATGCAAACTACTACTCTTCTAATGGATGAAAAGTAAAAAACATAACACCATCGAATCGAGGACTCTCACCTGAAAAATAATAATCTAAAAAATTCATTCGAACTGTTTTATCATACTCTTGAGATGCATGTATTATGTCTTGATTATCAATCACCATACCTTCATGCGCAATAGCAAGCCCCATTTTAAAATACGATTTTTTAATAAAAGCAACTCCAACAATGTTTGGAAGCTTGCTAAGTAATTCATTTTTTATCAAATTATTTGGAATGTAGCCGATATTAACTTTTTTTGTCCAATCAAGATCTAAAAACTCATCTCCATTTTCTTTTTGATTCAATATTAGTTCAACTCTTTCGATATTTTGTTCATCTATTAAAGAATCTGTAATGTTTTTTGTTGATGGATTATTAAGTACCCTATCCGATGTAAAATGCCACCTTTTTTTATAGCTTGGTATATTCATTCCATTTATATCTGCTTTGTAATGTATCCTTATCAAATTTGACTTAGCTTGATCCCAGTTTCGGCTTTGTATGCTTGCTAGGCTCGTAAGAATATGAACAGTGCAGTCCGATACATCCATTCTAAATATTGGATCTAGATCAGGTAGGATTTCTTCACCCAAACAAAAGATCTTGTAGGGTTTACCTACTTGCCATTTTGAAAACTGTGTTAATCTATCATTAAAGTCAGGAAATCGCTCGCTAAACTCTTGAATGATGCCCGAAAACTCATTTTTATTTAATGTCCATGGTTTTGGAAGAGTCTCAAGCCATGCCTCGTTTCGTTGGCACCCAAAAAAGATGGATGTCAAAATAAAAAGGGAAGAACAAAAATTTCTCCTAAAAATTATTTTTGTAGCCATCTTTCACGTAATTCAAGATTTTGATTTTGCTGAGTTAGTCCAACTGCCTCATATACAGATGAATGAAGACGTTGCCTCCAGTCAAAATAGCTTTTCTTTTTATATGAACGATTAGGATGGACTGCATTGGTCAATAAAATAACGAATAATTGATTTTCTTTATCAATCCAAAGAGAGGTACCCGTGTAGCCAGTGTGGCCAAAGCTACTATCAGAAAGATAAATTCCACCGGAAGACTTACCTGATGGCGTATCCCAGCCTAATCCATAAGATGAGCTTTCCATTATTTGAGATCTTGAAGTAAAATCTAAAACTGTTTGTTCGTTGAAGACTCTTTTCCAGCCATACCTACCACCATTTAACATCATCTGCGAAAATATAGCTAAATCTTTAGCGGTTGAGAACAGACCTGCGTGACCCGCAACGCCTCCTAAGCTATACGCATTTTCATCATGTACAAAACCTTTGATTAACTTATTATGAAATAAGCTATTTTCAGTGGGAACAACTCGATTTATTTTTTTGGTTGGAGGGTTATAAAAAGTAGACGACATACCTAGCGGATTAAAAACAACTGAATCTACGTAAACATCCAAGGGTGTTTTTGTAATATTTTCAATTACCTTTCCAAGCACAATTAGACCTACATCTGAATAAATCGTTGAATCATTTAACCCAACAATAGGCTCCGTATTAAAGATTGAATCAATTCGCGCCTGTCGTGTTCCTTCAATTTTAAAATACTGCTTAAAAGGTGGTAAGCCACCAGTATGCGTAATTAGATGTCTAATTGTTGTGTTTCTTTTTTGCGTATAATGCGATTTTTGTTTTCCAATAAATTCTGGCAAATATTGAATAACCATATCATCTAAATTTAATTTATCTTCATCAACTAATTTCATAATTGCAGAAGTAGTGGAGACTGCTTTAGTGATTGATGCGAGATCAAAAATATTTCCTTTCGTTACAGATTTCTTTTTTGAATAAGTATGAAAGCCAACTGCTTCATGTAAAAATATTTTACCATCTTTCGCAGCAAGGATTACGCCACCTGGAAAAGCAGAATCACTAACTGCTTGCTTAAAAAAATCTTTAACCGGTTCAATATCTACAGCTATTTCATCGGATCGAATTCGAATTAATTCTGTTCCAGGTTCAGGAGCCTTTTCTTTTTGACTCCAAGGCAAAGATTCTATTTTAAAACCTGAGCCTCTACTAGCAATATCCGGAATAGTCACTGGCAATATCCCCCCTGCAGGTGTTTTGCCCATTAAAAAATCAGCAACTGCATTTTGCATAAGAGAGCTACCTTTATAAGCACAAATATATACCGGTGATTTTGGAAAATCTTGAATCAAATAAGGGCTACCAAAGCTTGTCACAATGAGCTTGTCGGTCTTAAGTATTAATTTATTTATTAAATCTGCCTCAACCTTTGGCAAGAAAATATTGTCTTTCCATTCAACAGGATTTGCAAATGCATTTACAAAAACTATTTTATCATTTGGTATCTCATTTATAATATAATTTGCAATTTCAAGACTATCAGACTTGTCAATTTGAAAAGACTTTATCTTTCTTTTTCCTTGCCTGATCTTTTTTGTTAGTATGCTTTCTGTGTGATTATTTGGTCCATCATAAAGATCGATTACATATATTTCATCGTCAAAATTCGGATTTAAAGGCAAAATATTATTATTATTTCTAACTACTGTAAGAGCTTTTGACGCTATCTCTTGTGCAATTTCAAAATTTTCTTTTTGCCCCATCATAGTGTGAGTCTTATCTATTGAAATGAGTCGTTCTCTATGAAGCCCTATTTTGTGTTTCATTTTTAAAATTTTGGTAACGGATGAATCGATACGACTTTCCTTTATAATGCCTTTGATAACCGCTTGCTCAACAAGGTCAATGGACTCCTTCATTTTGTTATTTTGAATAATGATATCTGCTCCAGCATTTATTGTTTGAATCAAAGCATAACTATCTGAATAGTTTTTAATTATTCCCCCCATGCCCATTGCATCCGTTATTACGACTCCATTAAATCCAAGACTATCTTTGAGAATATCATTAATCCAAAACGATGATAATGTTGCTGGTTCATCCGCATTTTTCTGATAATCAGGAGCGTTGACGTGGGCAACCATGATAGCGTCTACACCAGATTTTATTGCATTTGAAAACGGAGGAAGTTCAACGTTCCAAAGTCTTAGAGAGTCGCTTGGTATTTGAGCTAACGCTGAATGAGAATCTGTTTCCGTATCTCCGTGTCCTGGGAAATGCTTTGCAGTAGCTAACATCCCGTAATCATGAATACCGCGGATAAACTCTTTTGAATATCGATCAACAGAGTCTGGATGTTCGCCAAATGATCTTGTATTGATAATTGGATTTTTAGGGTTATTATTCACATCTACAACTGGAGCTAAGTTAAAATGCATTCCAACGGACCGGCTTTCAATTGCGGATATCATTCCTGCTTGGTACGCGTACTTGGGATTACCTGTTGCTGAAATAGCCATCATTGGAGGTAGCGTGACAGCGCCAGGATATCTTCTACCGAGACCTGATTCAATATCACCTTCTACCAACAATGGTACTTTTGAAAGTTTTTGCATCTCGTTTAATATCGTTAGAGCACTGCCAGCCTCACCGAACCAAATATGCACAATACCAATTCCGTCAGATTTCAAAAGAGCCTCAATTTCATTCCATTCTTCACTCTTAAAATTGATAAACTTCATGTTCATTCGATAAACCATCATTTGGGCTATCTTCTCACGCAAACTTAGCTTTTTGAGTGTACGCTCTACCCAAGCTGAATCAGTTGTTGTAATTGTACTGATCCCAGAGCAGGACAAAATAATTAGGGATAATAATATTATAAAAATCTTATGCATATTATTATAAAAATTACCTTTACTTCCCTGATTAAATCTTTAACTTTATTAAATTAATTATATGAATACCTTATCATCTGATATCTCAAAATTAGTTGGTCGAATGATCATTGTTGGGCTAAAGGGCCACGAAGAAAAGGATGTATATAATTTTTTTGATGAAAATCGCAATTATCCAGTTGGTGGCATTATCCTTTACGATGAAGATATTACTACTACACCTTCATCACCTCACAATATACGATCTCCTGAACAATTAAAAGATTTCACAAAATGTCTTCAGGATCTCAGTCCAGACCCACTGATTATTGGGATAGATCAAGAGGGAGGTAAGGTAAATAGATTGAAAAAGGATTATGGTTTTAAAGATTCCATAACCATGGCAGCAATTGGAAATATTAATGACCTTGAAAGAACAGCAACAGAGTCAAATCGAACAGTACAAACATTAAAAGAATGCGGTATTAATTTAAACTTTTCACCGGTACTTGATCTTAATATATCACAAGACAATATTGTTACTGCAAAAGAACGCGCGATCTCTTCAAATCCAAAAACTGTAACAGATCACGCAAAAATAATAATGAACTGTCATCATGAAAACAACGTAATTGCTGTAGGAAAACACTTTCCAGGGCAAGGGAGCTCAATCGGCGATACTCATGAAGGTTGGGTTGATGTAACTAATTCATGGTCCAAAGAGGAATTAATACCCTACAAAAACCTTATCGAATCTAATGATATCTTAGCCGTTATGACATCACACTTGTTTAATAAAAATCTAGATGCTAAGTATCCTGCAACAATTTCAAAAAAGATTGTAGATGGTCTTCTTCGCAAAAAATTAAATTTCAAGGGTGTAGTTATTAGTGATGATCCTCAAATGAAAGCGCTTTCAAAAAAATATTCGTTAAAAAAATTGATTGAGTTAATGATTAACGCTGGCGTTGACATATTTTGTTTTGGTAATAATATGGTTTATGACGCAAGTATTGTAAAAAGAATCCATCGTTCAGTTTTAGAGTTAATAAATGAAGAGAGAGTGCAAATTTCAATGTTACAAAGAGCCAACGAGCGAATTACCACTTTAAGAAACAAGATCGGACTAAAATGAGAGTTATAGGTATTGATGGTGGAGCTTCTAAAGTTGCTGGGGCAGTTGTGACTAAAATTGATAGCAAGAC
>CAJWTA010000038.1 GCA_913046805.1 uncultured Fidelibacterota bacterium
AGCCCAACAGGCGAGTTGCATCTTGGTGGTGCTAGAACAGCCTTATTCAATTGGTTGTTTGCAAAGAAAAACAATGGCTCTTTTTTTCTTAGAATCGAAGATACTGATAAAGAAAGATCAAAGCAGGTTTATACAGATCAAATACTGGATTCATTAAAATGGTTAGGACTGAATTGGGATGAGCCGCTCATTTATCAATCGGGCCGTTCAGATCGATATAAGCATTATTTAAATAAACTTTTAGATGAAGGTAAGGCGTACAGGTGTTTTTGTTCTAAAAACGACCTTGAAGACAATAAAAAAGACAGTTATTCATTATACCCTGGTACTTGCAGAAATCTAACAAGCGATGAAATTAAATCTAAGTTAAATCAAGGGATATCATTTACTATTCGTATAAAGCTTGAAGAGGGTGTTACCGTTTTTGACGATCTTGTCTATGGCTCCATTAGTACAAATAATAAAGAGCTTGACGATTTTATCATTGCTCGATCTGATGGGTCTCCTACATATAACTTTACTGTTGTTGTAGATGATTTTGAGATGGAAATAAGTCATGTTATCAGAGGGGACGATCATCTATCTAATACCCCAAAGCAAATTATCATTTATAATAACTTAGAATTAAATCCTCCAACCTTTGCCCATCTTCCAATGATACTGGGTCCCGATAAAAAAAGGCTCAGTAAAAGACATGGGGCTCCTGGCGTTCAAAATTTTACTGATAAGGGATATTTCCCTGAAAGTTTGTTAAACTATTTAGCTTTACTTGGATGGAATCCTAAAAATGAAAAAGAAGTATTAACTTCTGAAGAATTGATAGAAAACTTTTCTTTTGAGCAGGTTCAAAAGAAAGGAGCTGTTTGGGATGAGAAAAAATTGCACTGGTTAAGTGGTCAACATATTCAGAATAAATCTTCGCAGGTTTTATTGGAAAAAATAGGAATGTTAGAGCCAGATTGGGGTATGAATACGGAACCTTCTACATTGATTAGTATCATTGAATCGCTTCAGCCAAGAGCAAAATCTTTGCAGGAATTTATCTTTAAATCAAAATCTTTCTTTTATCCACCTAAATCATACAATGAAGACGAAAAATCAAAAGCATGGCCTAATTCTGAAGTTACAAAAATAGCTTCACAATCCATTCAAATTTTAGATGCTATCGATATTTGGAGTTCGGATAGAATTGAAAAAAAGATTAAAGCATTTGCATCTGATAATTCTTATGGAGTTGGAAAAGTTATTATGCCTTTGCGTTTGGCGGTGTTTGGTTCACTAGATGGACCATCATTGTTTGATATATTTTTTATACTAGGGAAAAAAGAAGCTATAAATCGTATTCAGCGCGCAATAGCCTTTATGCCTAAATAATACCTATGAATGAGATAAATAAAAATTTTATACAAAAAATTATTGATGATGATAGCATCTCAGGAAAATTCAATAACAAGGTGCATACGCGCTTTCCTCCTGAGCCCAATGGCTACCTGCATATAGGTCATGCCAAATCAATATGTCTCAATTTTAATATTGCAGATGAATACAACGGGAAATGCAATCTTAGATTTGACGATACTAACCCCATAGCAGAAGAAGAAGAATATGTGCGTTCGATTCAAGAGGACGTCAAATGGCTTGGTTTTGACTGGGAAAGCAGGATTTACTTTGCTTCTGATTATTTTCAGCAGATGTATGATTATGCACTACAATTAATCAACGATGGCAATGCATATGTTTGCGACCTCTCACCTGATGAAATTAAAGAAACCCGTGGTACTCTACAAAAACCTGGCACCGATAGTCCGTTTCGTGATAGACAGCGAGATGAAAATATAGATTTATTTAAAAGGATGAAGTCTGGTGAGTTTAAAAATGGCACCAAAACACTCCGCGCAAAAATTGATATGTCGCATCCCAATATGAATATGCGAGATCCCGTAATTTATAGAATTTTACACGCTAAGCATCATAGAACAGGGGATAATTGGTGTATTTACCCCATGTATGATTGGGCGCATGGACTCGAAGATTCTATTGAAGGAGTTACCCATTCACTATGCTCACTTGAGTTTGAGGACCATAGACCGCTATACGATTGGTACCTCAACAAATTGCGTGTATATCATCCACAACAAATTGAATTTGCTAGACTTAATCTTAGCTACACCATTATGTCAAAACGAAAATTAAAAGTTTTGGTTGAGGGCAAATATGTCGATGGATGGGACGATCCAAGAATGCCAACTATATCAGGGTTCAGACGTAGAGGATATACGCCAGTAGCAATCCGTAATTTTATGGAAGAGGTTGGTGTTGCAAAACGTGATAACATAATGGATATTGCCAAACTCGAATCAGCCTTAAGGACCGACTTAAATAAAAGATCGCCCAGAAGAATGGCAGTATTAAATCCCCTCAAGGTGGTAATAACAAATTATCCTGATGAAAAAGAGGAGTACGTTATTGCTAAAAATAATCCAGAGGATGAGTCTGCCGGAACACGGCAAATTCCATTTTCAAAAATCCTTTACATAGAAAAAGACGATTTTATGGAAGATCCGCCGAAAAAGTTTTTTCGTCTTACATTGGGATCAGAGGTTCGATTTAAGTTTGCCTATTACATTACATGCAACGATGTTGTTAAAGATAAAAATGGAAATATTATAGAGCTTCATTGTACCTATGATAAAGATACCCTTGGAGGAAGATCAGAAGATGGTAGAAAAGTAAGAGGTACACTGCATTGGGTTTCCGCAAAACACTCCATTAAAGCAAATGTAAAAATATATGACAGATTGTTTACCACTGTAAATCCAGATAGCGATAACAATTTTATTGATTCTTGGAATCCGGATTCTTTAAAAATATTAAAAGACTGTCAGCTTGAACCTGACCTTAAAACACTCAAAAGCGATATACCGATTCAGTTTGAGCGACTCGGGTATTTTTTCAAAGATATTCATTCTCTAAAAGATGCTTTGACTTTTAACCGAACTGTTGCACTTCGCGATACATGGACAAAAAAATAAATATGAAAAATTACATTGAGAATACTCCGATTTTCTATAATTTGACCTCTGATGCTACAACCATCTAAATACTTTCTTGCCTATCTATTGGCTATTTCTTTTGCATTTGCAGTACCACCTGCATTAAATGTATACGTTATACCTTTTGATAATTCAAAAAGTGAAACAGCGCTGACTTGGCTATCTGAGGCTTTTTCTAGTATGGTTACAGCTAATCTTTCTGATCAAGATCGAGTTTATATTAAGGATCAATTAAACCTTGAACAGGTTATGTCAAATCGTTCCTTATTGAACCAGCAGAAACCGGGGACAAAAAATTTCCTTGTTTTAGGCAAATTTGAACGCTCTCTTGATAAATTAATAGTTTCTATACAATTAATCGATATAGCTACATGGGATGAAGTTGACAGTAGAAGAATTACCGGTTATTACAACAAAATTGATGATCTAAATTCCTCTTTAGTTGCAACGGTAAAAACGATGCTTTCCCCTTATCTGCCTAAACCCACCAAAAGCAAATACCCTACCTTAACAGAGGGAAAGGGTATGCAGAAACCGCCAACCTATGCCCAGAGCGCTATTGATGCTAGTACGGCTATTGATAATGCAATTATAGAGTTAGAAAAGAAACTTGATGTAAGTATTGGTGCGCAAGGTCAAATCAATCCTGATGAATCCAGGGAGATTGAAGGGGAGTGGGTTCTGGATTTTTCAAAAGAAGATTATGAGAACGCAAAGCCAGAAAACGAAATGAATACGGTTATGATGGTTGAGGTGCTCGAAAATTTAATGAATAATCCGTATACTGTAAATTTGGATAAACCAAAATTCAGCTACGACCCACAGAATAAAAAAGAATTTCAGGTTCAGCTACCAGTAAATTATAAATTAAAGGGAAATATAATTAAGGATATGTTGAAATCGTTGCCGTATTCCGGATTAAAGCAGGACGGCAACCTTACAATTTTTTATTTTAATAAAGACAAATATAATTTTCCTCCAGGTATATCAGAAAAAATAAAACTCGGTAAATATCGAGCCATACCGGTTATTCAGTTGCAAAACTCTTTAGGTGTACCTTTAGCTGTTCTGGTTGATTCACATGACAAAACTATTCAAAATCTTAATAGCGATCGTCTGGTTTTTAAATCTTTTAGATCGTTTTCACCACTAATAGATTTTACAGTTGGTGGATGGTCGATGCAAGTTTCCTTAGAGACCGTTGATATTTCTGCTAATTACGAGTTTAAAATTGATGTAAAAACAGCAAATAGTATTAGTAGGGTAAAATTAAAATTCGTTCCTGAAAACGAGTTATATGATTACCTAAGCACATTGCTCTAAAATAATTTTGATGTATAAATTCCTTTTCTTGGCAAGCCTAGCCTTTTTATCAGAATTGCGCGCTCAAAACGTACAAACCAATCTTCGTCTCAATCGAATCGATGGAAAAAAAGTTAACTTAAAGCAGTATCTTGACAACGGACCAGTTCTTATAAATTTTTGGGCTACTTGGTGTGGGCCCTGTAAGAAAGAAATGTTGCACTTGGATCGTTTATCAAAAACGTATAAAAAAAACAAATTAACCATACTTTCAATCAGCATTGATACACAGCGCAGTTTATCAGAAGTCAAAAGGTTTGTTCGTTCAAAAAGATATGAGTTTGAAGTATTTCTTGATCCAAATCAGCAAATTTTTAAAAAACTTAATGGAAATATTATGCCAACGAATGTGCTGATTGATAAAACTGGAAAAATTGTTTGGATGCATTATGGATATATGCCTGGAGATGAAAAAATCATGGAGCAGCAAATTTCACAGCTTGTTCGTCGATGAAAAGCCGTATTTCTATATCCTTTTTAATGTTCTTAAGTATCGGTTTGGCTCAAATAAACTTCTCAGGATCATTGGTTTCAAATTCTGGCAGCAGTGAAAATAGTTTTAATTATTCTGAAAATAGGTTTAGCCTTAATTCAGACTGGAATAATTGGATAGGTTGGCTTGAGCTCGAACATTCAAATCCCCCTGAATTAGGTAGAAAGAACATAGGGTTAAGGAAGATTCGAATAGAGTATCAAGGAAATAACTTTGCTCTCAAGCTTGGAGATATTTATGAATATTGGGGGAATGGGCTCATATTCAATATGATAGATGATCAAAGTATTGATTTGGACACTGGTTTAAAAGGAGCCCTTATCTCGTATACCAATGATTTTGCTATCTTTGAATATATCTACGGCAATCAACGAAGCTGGAGATCAACTATCCACATGCCTGATTTCGATGAACGCATACCAAATTTTAGATCAAATTATATTTTGAATGGAGTAAAAACCTCATTTAATCTCCAAAATAGTTCTTATGATTTTTATTTATTAGATGTAGCTAATAACGCCATTGATTTTGATATCAATTCAACCCTAAATAAATCTTCAATTGAAACGAGTTCGTTATTAAGTGGATTTAGTCTTAATTACGCCTACAATAACTTTGAACTGGATTATCATTTTACAGGTAAGGTTAAGCATAAGGGTTCAGCGCACAATTTCAATTCCTATGTCTTTTTAAATGATTTTTCTTTTAGTTTATCTTTAAAAGATTATTATTTTGACAAACTTTCTCCTGATAACCGTTGGGATTTTATCAATAATCCAAATGGAGTAGCTTTCTTTCAGCAAATGCCTACAGTTTTTAAAACTCATAGCTCATTATACCTAGCGAGAGCTACGCATCGCGTGGATTATAACGATGAGCTTGGCTTTAGCTTCACTGTTGAAAAGCAAAATAGAAGCAATGGATCATTCATTTTTAATTATTCACAATCCAGCCGTCACGCGGAATGGGAAAATGTTGCGGATCAAAACTCTGCTTTTGTTTGGAGCGTTAAAGACCGCACCACACTTCCATCATCGAAATGGCAATACAATCCATTTCAAGAAATCTATTTTGAGGTGAATGGATATCATGACTCTAAGTTGTTTTATCAAATGTCTTATGCTAATAGTTATGACGTATTGGATATATTTTCAAGTAAGTATTTACAATCTGGGCATGCCTACAGCTACGAAGCCTTGAACGCAAAAACGATACCCATCATCATGTCTTATGAATTAAACTCAAGGAATAGTATCAATACTCAGATAGAATATCAGATCTTGAAAAAAGGTATTTACAGCATAAATCCAAATAGCGCAAATTTAAATCAGAGCTTTGGATCAAGTTTTTCTGAGAAAGTGCAAAGAAATAAATTTATTAGTATAGGTTTTTCTAGATCTCCAAAATGGTCAATTAGTCTTAATATAGATAATACCAACACGGAAGATATTTTAATTATTGAGAAGAAAAGAAGTTCAAACTTTATTGAGAATTTATTACACCCTTATATTGATAAATCGCTCACATGGTCAAATGTTGAGCTTATCTTTAATCCGTATAATTCCACACAAATTTCTTTATCCTACGGATCTCAGAGAGGTGGCGTGCTTTGCAGTAACGGTATTTGTAGATATGTACAATCCTTTGAAAATGGACTTAAATTTGGCATAACCGCAGCTTTTTAAATATGAAAAGATTCATAAATAAATACTTAATAATAGCATGTTTTTCTTTTTGGGCTTGTGAAGACAAAACAACGGTTTCCAGCTTAGACTCCATTCAAATTATTATCAGTCAAGATGTGTTAATGCCAAAACAGACCACATATATATATGCTCGTGGATTTGATAAAGATGGCAATAGGATCGATAAACTGCCCGTTGAGTGGTCGACATCAAATCCAGAAATTGCCTCTATTGATAATGAAGGTAAGGTCATTGCCATTTCAAAAGGTATATCAAGAATAACTGCTAAAAGCTCAACTATTTCTGCCTCATCAGATATTATTGTTTCAGTGAATAAAAAAAGGGTTTTAAGTGAGATGTTTACATCATCTACCTGAGGACCTTGTGCCTCCGCGGAGCGGAGTTTGAACAATTATACCAATCAATCATCCGTTAATTCAATTAGCGCAGAATTGGATAGTATTTGGTCGCGTATCTATTATCACGTATGGTGGCCATCACCTGGAAACGATCCGATGTATGCCCTCAATCCTGAATTAAATAGAAGCAGAAGCGCTTACTACGAAGGTAGCTTTACTCCGCATATGTTTACAAACGGGCTCGATTCAGGTTCAAGCTTAAACTTGTGGCTTGAGGACCCAAAAAAATATTTAAATACCGTATCTACCTACAATATTTCCCATAAGGGTTCCAGAATTAACGATAGAATTGATTTTATGGTTACCACAACCAATATGAAGAATAGTGATAGTGCAAGTGATATTCGGTTATTTGTGGCTGCTGTAATGGCAAAGGTAGTATACCCAGGATCTTTCAATGGAATGTATGAACACAAAAATGTTGTTATGGAGCAATTGCTGGGTAATTCGGGGAAAAGAATAAATTATATCGCCAATGTCGATTACGTTGAAAGTTTTAATTGGTCCATACCAGAAGTTTGGAAGAATAATCCCGATATCAAGTGGAGTATTGGTAGTCTCAAAGTAGTATCGTGGATACAGGATTATAATTCAAAAGAAATTTTGCAATCAGCAGAATTGAATTTTTGATTTAAAATCCAGATTAAGCCTTGAGGAGAAGCTAGGATAAGGGTAGATTTGGCGCACTTTATAATTGTTTTTTATCAATAAGATTAAATGCACCCGTAGCTCAACTGGATAGAGCGTTCGGCTACGGACCGAAAGGTTGAGGGTTCGAATCCTTCCGGGTGTACTGTTACTTAGGAGGCTTACTTAATGCGCTACTTAAAGTCAATATCATTTATAGTTTTAGCAACTTTTGTCTCTGTCTATGCTCAAACAGCAAGCAAAACAATATGGACAAAAGAAAATTTTTCCGGTTTAAAGTTTAGAAGTATTGGACCAGCTTTCATGTCCGGAAGAATATCCGATATAGCTATCCATCCAGACAATGAGAGCATATGGTACGTCACGGTTGGTTCAGGTAATGTATGGAAAACTACAAATGCGGGGGTTACTTGGACTCCGATTTTTGACGATCAGCCGTCCTATTCAATTGGCTGTGTAACTATAGATCCATCCAACCCAAACACTATTTGGATTGGAACAGGAGAAAATCTTGGAGGTCGTCATTTTGGCTATGGCGATGGTGTATATAAATCAGAAGACGGAGGAAAATCCTGGAAAAATATGGGTCTCAAAAAATCTGAACACATTTCAGAGATACTTATCCATCCGTCAAATCCAAATATAATTTGGGTAGCTTCTCAAGGTCCAATGTGGAGTAGTGGTGGTGAAAGAGGTGTTTATAAATCTATAGACGGAGGAAAATCCTGGTCTTTGGTTTTAAAAAGTAACAAGTGGACAGGAGCTACTGAACTCAAAATGGACCCTAGAAATCCAGATCGCCTGTACGCAGTTTTATGGCAACGTCATCGTACCGTTGCTGCTTATATGGGCGGTGGACCAGGAACAGGAATTTATCGATCTGAAAATGGAGGAAAGGATTGGAAGAAATTATCTTCAGGTCTCCCATCTTCAAACATGGGTAAGATTGGTTTTGATATCTCTTACCACAAACCCGATATTGTTTATGCTGCTATCGAGCTTGACAGAAGAAAAGGGGGAGTATACAAATCCTCCGACAGGGGTGAAACTTGGGCCAAGCAATCCGATGCTGTTGCTGGGGGAACTGGACCGCATTATTATCAAGAACTCTACACCTCACCACATCATTTTGATAAATTGTTCTTAATGAATAATTACATGCTGGTTTCAGATGATGGTGGTAAAAATTTTGAGCGAATGAATGAAAAACATAAGCATGTGGATAATCATGCAATCGCTTTTAAGAAAAGTGATCCGAATTATGTTATGGTTGGAAGCGATGGCGGTATTTATGAAACATTTGATCTAACTAAGACATGGCGCTTTATATCCAATCTTCCGATCACACAGTTCTATGATTTGGCTTTGGATGATACTGAGCCTTTTTATAACGTTTTTGGTGGTACGCAAGACAACAGCTCTGAAGGTGGGCCCTCAAGAACGGACAACAGACAAGGAATCCAGAATGCGGATTGGAGAGTTATTCTTGGCGGTGATGGCCATCAGCCTGCAACTGAGCCTGGTAATCCGGATATAATGTATGCGCAAAGTCAACAAGGTTACTTAAATCGTTTAGATATGACCACAGGTGAGACAGTGTTCATTCAACCGCAACCAAGGGAGGGTGAGCCTTACGAGCGATTCAACTGGGATGCTCCTATCATTGTAAGTCCCCACAAAACCTCTCGTATTTATTTTGCGTCTCAGCGCGTCTGGAAATCAGATGATCGTGGGGACTCATGGACACCAATCTCAAAAGACTTGACTCGCAATCAGGAGCGTTTCGACTTACCCATAATGGGCTCTAAGCAAAGCTGGGATAATCCTTGGGATGTTTATGCAATGTCCAATTACAACACAATATCTGCTATATCTGAATCTCCTGTAAAGCAGGGACTGATTTATGCAGGAACTGACGATGGTTTTATAAATGTAACTGAAAATGACGGGAAAAATTGGAAAAAATTTGAAGTAAAGAGGTTGCCTGGTGCACCTGAGATGGCATATGTAAATGATCTTAAAGCCGATAATTTTGATGCGAATACCGTATACGCTGTTCTAGATAATCATAAATATGGTGATTATAAAGCATATGTTTATAAAAGCATAAATAAAGGGCAAACGTGGAGGTCTATATCTTCGAATCTCCCTGAAAAATCTCATAGTTGGAGGATTGTTCAGGA
>CAJWTA010000039.1 GCA_913046805.1 uncultured Fidelibacterota bacterium
TCAGAACACCAAATATTATGATCTTCGATTAATTCTGATTGTACTGAATTGGTGTTGTCAATTATGTGATTTTTTTCAACTTGCAGAATGTTGTTTAGTGATAAAAAAATCTCATCATCATAGAGACCTTGAAGCTGTTTGAGATATTTTAATGTTTCTTCATTCAAAATAAAACAATAAAGATAGTATTATGAATCATCTTCATCGTTATTCTTCCAATCAATTTCGCCCTCTAAAAATTCATTGACAGATACAGTTGTTGGCTTCTCAAGTTCTTCATAATCATCTGGATTTGCTTCAATCAATTCATCATATACACCCATCTCTTCATCTTCATTTGAATCAATAATTTCTTCAACAATTCTATCGCTAAGAACTTGTTTGGCTCTTTTTGACATAACAACAACAGATTCATAGATATCTCCAGATTGATCTTCCATATTGCGTATTGATATTGGCTCAAGCGACATAAGATACTCCTTTGGTTTCTTTTTTTATAATTTCTAAAATTTGATTTGTGGCAACTTCAAGTTTATCATTAACAACAGTAAAATCAAAATTCGATTTATGGGATAATTCAAATTCAATTCTTTGAAGCCTTCTGTTAATTTTATCCTTAGAATCAGAACCTCTTTTTTCAAGTCTAATCTTCAAATCATCCAGACTTGGTGGCTCTATGAAAATAGAAATTGTTTGGTTTGGATATAGTTTTTGTATAGCAATTGCACCATTTACATCAAGTTCTAATAAAAGGGGGATTTTTCTATTTATTGAATCGATGATTTCGGATTTTGATGTTCCATAGTAACAATCAAAGTGGAAATTCCATTCAACAAACTGCTCTAGCTCAACTCCGCGTTTAAATTCTTGTTTTGACACAAAGTAATAATCTACTCCGTTTTTTTCATTATCTCTAATTTCTCTTGAGGTATGAGATACAGAAAATTTAATATTATTATAGTTTTTTAAAATCTCCCTAATTAAAGTTGTTTTTCCAGCTCCAGATGGCGCTGTGATTATTATTAAATTTTTCATAAGATGTTTTGTATTTGCTCTCGAATTTTCTCAGACTCTTCTTTCATCTTTATAATGTTCTTAACAATTTTATCAGAAAAACTTTTTGAGCCTAAAGTGTTAATTTCTCTTACAATCTCCTGAAGGAGAAAATTTAAGGTTCTTCCGACAGGCTTATTTGCATTCAAAATATCTTCAAATTGAGAAAAGTGACTTTTCAATCGTACGATTTCTTCAGTAACATCTGATTTATCAGCAATGTGAGCAATTTCTTGATTCATTCTTTGATCATCTATGTTGAAATCTTTTAAAATTTCAAAAATTCGTTTTTTAATTTTTTTTATTCTCTTGTTCTGTTCTGCAGGTAATTGTTTTTCAACGAATGTAAGTTGTTTTTTAAGTACAATAACCCGATTCAAAAGATCAGACTTTAAGGCAGCGCCCTCAATTTTTCTCATTTTAATTAGTTTCGCAGCAGCTTCTTTGGTGGCCTTTAGAATTGAATGAGGATTAATTTCAAAGCTATCATTGGGAGCTAATATGTCACTTGAGTTTATTATGTCATTAACATTTATTTTAAAGCTATAATTTTTCTCTATGGCTGAAGCTGCAACAATTAACTGCTTTAAACGATTTTCATTGAAAACATAGTCTGGTTTAGCCTGATTTGCGTCAGTTTCAAAATTTATATAGACAGTTCCTCTAATAATTTTTTTAGATAACAGATCTCTAATTTCTTTTTCCAATGAATACTCGAGATCAAGTCCTCTAATTTTAAGATCTAAGATTTTTCCGTTAATACATTTAATACTAACTGAAATCTTCTCGATACCTCTTCCAGCAACTGCTCTTCCAAAACCTGTCATGCTCTGTATCATTTATTTACTCCTAAAATAGGTAGCCAAATTACAATTTTCACAAAGTTCATAAAACAAATACTCGCAGAAAAAAAATTTATAACCTATCTATGTAATCTAGAATTAATTTCGAGTCAAAATTCAATGAAATTAGATGGGTTGAGCCCAACCCAGAATTGATTGGCTGATTAATAAATGCATAATCTAAAGAAATGTTGCTCCAGTTTAAGCCAATTCCAATGGTTGTTGACTTAATTTGATTTTGGCCAAATCGTAAAGCAATTCTATCATTGTATTTGATATTCATACCTAACATTAAAAATGTATTGTTCGTGTCGAAGGTTTGTAAAATAGATTTTGATCCATTTGTATCCCATTTTAAATCGATACTTCCAATTAATTTTAATTTTAAATCATTCAAACTATGCTGATGAGATATCCCAGCTATAAAAACAGGTTTGAACCTTTCAATAGTTCCATTACTCCATACCTGCCAGCTTGTAGTGATATCTTTTGCGAGGAGACCCAGTTTTCCATTGGCCCATAAATCCGATATTAATCCTACGTCAATGCCTACTCCAGTAGAGGAAAACTCTCCTATGTTATGAAAAAGGGACTTGATTGCTAATCCATATGAATAGCTCTTCGTTTTCCAGGAAGTGCTTAAATGAACTCCTGTTTGTTTTTGAGAAAAGTAGGATAATTTATCTTTATCCAACCTTTCTCCTTCGTCAACTTGGCCATTTCCTTCGCCTACGTCACCTGTGCCAGGAATTCCATCTAAACCGAAGTCTAAAAGCATATCTCTTGTGTCAGGTATCCTATCAATACTTTCGTGGAGCAATATTATATTAAATGGTCTTTTGAAATTTTTAAGTGGGATTCCAAAAAGATCGCTGTTTATCATACCGCCCAATCTACTTTGATGAGTATAGTGCACGCTTTGCTTAATATTCATACTGACTAAGGCTGGATTATAGAGTGAGGATATAGTTCCCCCTTGATCTGAAATAACCGCAGAACCCAATGACTGACTTCTAGCATCCCCTGCATTTTCAAAAACCTGCCAACCGTATTTAACCCAATAAGTTTGAGAAATTGAAGTACTTGAAATCAAAAATAAGAAAAAAATTGGCTTAGCTAGAGAGAGCTTATTCATTTAAATGTGCTCCCTTTAATCTATAATTATCAATTCTTTCAGTAAATTTTATTTTATCACAATATTCTAAAAGCGGTATCGCATTTTTTCTCGTAACAGAAAAAATTTCTTTAAACATAGGGACGCTTAATTCTTTATTTTTTATAAAAAAATTTTTTAAATCTTTTTTTAAAATTTTATAATAATTATTGTGCATCCATAAATCATTTCCAATCTGAACGATGCTACCTTTATCTTTCAATACATAGAGTATATTTAGACATTTTTTTTTATCTTGCGGATATATTTTTATGGAGCTTTGCAAATCAAACCTTTTACTTAATAAAAAAGATTCCATTTTTTCAGCGACTAACGAATCTTCATTACTTAAGCTAATTTCATTTTTTACAAGAGAATATCCAGCATCATTGAAACTAACTTCATCTCTCATTTTTGAAACAACGCACTCAAACCAATTTTTAGAAAAACCAGTTTGACTGAGAAGATCTTCTTTAGGAAAATTTTTCTTATACTTATTGGTGCTGTGAAAATGCTCAATCTTATTAAAAATAATTTTTCTCGACTCACTTAAAGCTTCAGAGGTAAATATTAAGCCATCAGATTTTAACATATTATATAAATCAACCCATTTTTTAATTTGCTTTTCTGAAATATTAAACTTTTCTGCCCATTCCTTAATAGATAAAGGCATTCTCCAGTTATGCTTAATTAATTGAAAAAATCTCTTCGAGCTTTCTAATTCTATATTTTGAATATTTTTCTTTAGTTCTTTTTTAGTGTACTGTGGATTAGTTTCTAAAATTGTTCCACCAGCTATAGTTTTCATGGGAGATATACTACGTATAATAAATTTTTGTTCGTTCATGGGAGCAATTGGTTGGCTGAGATCAAATAAAATATTGGCAGATTCTCCAGGTAAAATTTCTTTTCCGTATGTGATTGCCTTAGCAACAACTTGACTAGTTCCAATATGAACATGAACCAATTGCTTGTTTACTATTTTCCAATTGTCATTATTAATCATTTTGACATGTGCAATTAACCGAGAGGTTTCCATCATTCGAGCTTTATCTACCAAAACACACCCTCTCTTTAAAGATGATTGTTCAACATTTAAAAGATTTATTGCGGCTCTATCGCCCTTTTTAATAAAGCTAGTTTCTTTGCCATGCGTTTGAAAAGATCTTACGTTCACTATTTTTTTACCAGGAAAAACTTCTATTTCACTGTTTTTTTCAAGCTTACCTGATAAAACGGTTCCTGTAACAATCGTTCCAAATCCTTTTTTTGAAAATACACGATCGATTGGCATATAAAATATGCCCTTGTCTTGATTTTTTTTTAAATCAGATGCATAGCTTAAAATTTCATCTTTAAGTTTTTCAATTCCTTGACCATTCTTTGTTGATGTTTTAAAGATTTTCGCATCGCTAAAATTTGTAATTTTTATCCGCTCCCTGATATCATTCTCAATTACGCTTACTGCACTATCTTCAGCCATATCTACTTTCGTTATAGCGAAGAATGCGTTTTTAACATCTAATAAATTTAAAATGTCTATATGCTCATGCGTTTGAGGCATCAAACCATCATCCGCGGATACAACAATCAGTGCAATGTCAATAGTTGAAACACCTGCAACCATGTTTCTAATGAATTTTTCGTGACCAGGAACATCAATGATGGTCACGGCGCTATTAAGATATGCGAAACCAATGTCAATCGTCATTCCTCTTTTTTTTTCTTCATTAAGAGTATCGGTATCAGTACCAGTTAAGGCTTTTACGATTGAAGTTTTTCCGTGGTCAATGTGACCAGCTGTACCTATCACAACTTGGTTAGAGATGTTCAACCTAAAACTTCAACTATTGAACGCAAGATATATTTCTCTTGAAATGGAATGATTGACTTAAAGTCTAGATAAAAATTATTATTCTTAACAAATCCAATCACAGGATAAGTAGCCTCTCTAAATAGTTTTGATAATTTCGATGAGGAGTATTTTTTGGAGGAAATCTTATAAGCTACTGATTCAAATTTTGCTGCTGGCAAAGTACCGCTACCTGCTTCAACTAATGTCTCTTCAATAATTATTTTAGCGCTTGTGTCAAGAGAAGGTGATATTAACATAAGCAATGATTTAGCTCTTTTTTTTAATTTAGCTCTATCTGACATTAGAAGTGAAAGGGTTAAGTTTTCTTTAATTGATTCTTTTTGCATAGAGCGCAATGTTTCCTCCAAAAGACTAATTGTCCACTTATCACACCTAACCGTTCGCGCAATTGGATTAATCTTTACTCTTTTTAACAAAGATTTCTTACCAACAATGATACCGCTTTGCGGTCCTCCAAGTAATTTATCGCCAGAAAAAGTAGTGAGAGATGATCCTTTTTTTACTACATCTTCAACTATAATATTTGTGGGTATGCCTTTTTGAGAAAGATCTAAAACCTCGCCACAACCTAAGTCTGTCATGACAGGAACACCTTTTTTTTTGCCCAATATTACAAGATCTTCAATACTAACTTCTTTGGTAAAGCCCGTAATCATATAGTTTGATGTGTGCACCCATAAGATCAAACCAGTGTTCTTATTAATAGCCTTTTCATAATCGCTAATATGCGTTCTGTTTGTAGTGCCAACCTCTATTAACTTACACCCACTCTTAGAAATCATATCTGGAATTCTAAAAGACCCTCCAATTTCAACTAATTGTCCTCGAGAAACTATAACTTCTCTTCCTTCAGCGATCTCATTAAGTGACAATAATACCGCAGCAGCATTATTATTAACAACAATTGCATCCTCTGCGCCTGTAATTGAAGAAATTAATTTTGATATGTGATTTTGACGCTGACCTCTTTTTCCAGTATCAAGATCTAGCTCCAAATTTATATAACCTGATAATCGTTTAGCTACTTTGTTGATAATTTTTTTACTTTGAGGAGCTCTTCCCAGACCAGTATGCAGAACGATTCCTGTTGCATTTATAACTGACTTTATGTTTGGTTCCGATAAAACATCTAATTTTGATACAATTTCAGCAACTATCATATCTCTATCTAATGTTAGAGTGTCTTTTTTTGCAAGACTCCTATAAAATTGCAACTGTTCTTTTATTAAAAGCTTTATATAGCGCCTATTATGATCAGCGTTATTTTTAAAAGCCAACATCACTTGACTTACTGAAGGTAAATTTGATAAACTTTTATTTTTCACTTATATACCAATTAAATCTTTTTTACACTTGCTCGATACATCATCCAAGCAAATACGACCCCTGGCATTAACAGCATCCCCATAAATGGAAAAACCGCTGAAACGCTAAATTTTACAGCAACGATACCACTCAAACCAGCAGCAAATGAACCTATTCCAAAGCTTATAAAAAATCCCAAGCCATAAATAAATCCGCGATTAGTGTTATCAGTAAAATCAGAAACTAATGTGTTTCCTATAGGTTGATTGCTAAAATATACAATACCAAGAATCACACTAAAAAGGATCAAGGTAAAATTTGTAGTTTCACCAATAATGAAAAATACTGGGATATTAATAATAATTATAGCCATAAATGCTAACTTTTTATCAAATCTACTACCAATCTTTCCTCCAATCAATGAACCAATCATGCCAGCGACAAATACTAAAGTGGGGAATAAACCAGCTTTGATATTTTTTGAAATTTCTGGTAAGAATTCAAGGGTATTTGTTGATAAATGAATTGGCATAAAAGTTGTGAATCCATAATAGGCCATTCCTAAAAATGAATTGGTAATAAAATAGTATATTAATGCAGGAATGTTTGTTTTTGTTTTATTAACAGATTCTGAATTTTTTACAATGATCGATCTTTTTGATATTAAAAAAAATGTTATAATTGATAAAAAGCCGTTTAGTATACCAAGAAATAAATAGGAATGCCTCCATGAGAATAGACCTGCAATCAAAACTGCTAAAAGAGGACCTATAGCTGAACCCATAGACCCAAACATTCCATGAATAGCCATTCCTTTAGATATATTTGAAATGCGCTGTGAGATTAGCGTTAAGCCGGTTGGATGATAAATACTACAAAAAAGTCCTAATAAAGTTAACCCTAATACAAGACTAAAAAAATTTGAACTAAAGGCAATAAATATAGCAGAAATAGACGATCCAATCTGATAGATGATTAATAATTTTTTTTTACCAAAGTATCTGTCCATCCATCCAGCAGGTATAGCGCCTAATCCAAAAAAAAGCGCGCTAATCGAAACAACAAAGCCAAGCGTATCAATACCTACGTTAAAATCCTCTTTGATTATAGGTATCAAGCTGGGTAAAGTAAGCATCAATGCATGAACTAGAAGATGGCTAGTGCCAGTAATTGAAATTATTATTTTTTCGTAATTTGTCATGAAAATAAAAAACCCTCATTATCAAATGACAATGAGGGCAAAATTTTATCAAACTATTGTCTTATTTTTTTTCTTCAATACGCATAGCTTTAGCTCCTGTTAGCTTTCTCATGTAGTTTAATTTGGCTCTGCGCACCTTACCTCTTCTTTTAACTTCAATTTTACTAACCATTGGTGAATGTAAAGGAAAAATTCTTTCTACGCCAATACCTCCAGAAACCTTTCGCATTGTAAAAGTTGCTGAGATATCACTACCTTTTTTGGAAATAACTATGCCTTCGAATTTTTGGAATCTTTCTTTGCCACCCTCAACTACACGCACATCAACAGAAATAGTGTCGCCTGAAGAAAATTCAGGAAGATCTTTTTTTAATTGATGATCAATGATCGGTTTGATCTTATTCATCTTTTTACTCCGATTTATTGTTAATATATTTTTTCCAAATATCAGGGCGTTTTGCCTTAGTCGTTTCAATTTGGATATTTTTCTTCCAACTACTAATTTTTTCATGGTTACCAGATAAGAGTACGTCAGGAACGTGCATACCTTGAATTTCTCTAGGCTTTGTGTAATGCGGAGAATCAAGAAGATTAGATGAGAAAGTATCTGTTCTTGAAGAATTTATATCATTTAAAACCCCTGGTATAAGTCGAACAATACTGTCAACAATCATTAACGCTGGTATTTCGCCGCATGATAAAACAAAGTCACCCATAGAATATTCATGAGTTACATATTTATCAATAACACGCTGATCTACACCCTTGTAGTGACCACAAATAATTACAATTTTTTCAATATCTTTATTTTCTTTCGCGGAGCTTTGGGTCCATGGTATTCCTTGGGGTGATGGATATAGAATTCTCATACTTTCGTCACCGCTAAACTTATCGATAATGAAATCTATAGCCCTAAAGAGAGGTTCTGCCATCATTACCATACCTGGACCTCCACCGAAAGGAGTATCATCAATCTGCTGATAATTTCCTTTTGAAAAATCTCTAGGATTTACAATGTGGATATCCAGAACTCCATTATTAACAGCTTTTCTAATCATAGAATTTTCTACCACAGATTCTACCATTGATGGGACAGGTGAAATAATTGCTATCTTCTGCTTCAATCTAACAAACCTTCAACAGGAGAAATACTGATAGTTTTTTTTACAAGATCGACAGAATGAATGAATTCTGGAACAACAGGAATCAAAACTTCTTTTTCTCCATTTGAGATAACGTAAACTTCATGATTTGGCAAGCTGATCATGTCGACCAATCTTCCAATAGGCTCATCTGAAGTGGTAACAACTGCAGAATCCAAAAGGTCTGGAGATATTAGGTTAATAGGGTCTTCATCAGAAATTGATGCAAAAATTGTTTTTCCAATCATACTTTCAGCTTCATCTCTAGAATCAAAACCCTCAAATTGAAATTGAGGTTTTTTTTCTGTACCATATTTATTTGCTAGCTTAACATCACTAGCAAAACTTTCATCAAAACCTATAAAAAGATCCCTATCAACATATTCACTAAATTGACGTATTAGCGGGGTGACACCAACTGCCCCTTTTAAGCCGGTGGCTTTTGTAATTTTTGCAATAGCAAAAAGTTTAGTCTTCATTTACGTCAATAACTTCTAAGCGAGCTCTTTTACCGCCTTCTTTGGCATTGATAGCAAAAAGAATTGTTCGAAGAGCAGATACATTTCTACCTTTTTTTCCAATAACCTTACCATAATCCCCGTCTCCAACGGTTAGTTCATAAATTATTGTTTGATCGGACTCCACCGCTTCAACATTTACTTCATCTGGTTTATCAACCAACATTTTTACAACTGTTTCTATAAGTGACTGCATAACTAATCTCCTTCTATCTTGATTTGTTTATTTATTTAGAATCTTCTTTTTCTTTAGCTTCTTCCTCTTCTGCGGGTGCTTCCTTTTCTGCGGGAGCTTTTTCCTCAGCGGGTGCTTCTTCTTCTGCGGGAGCTTCTTCTTCTGCGGGAGCTTCTTCTTCTACTGGAGCTTCCTCTTCTACTG
>CAJWTA010000040.1 GCA_913046805.1 uncultured Fidelibacterota bacterium
CTGTATTTTAAGATGAGTTCATTTAATGAGCTTTTTAGTTTTTCAATTGTTAGGTTAAGCCCTGAAAGCTCATCAAGATCTGTCTTGATTTTCTCAACATGATCGATAACCGACTCAATTGATCCTCCATATTTTCGCTTTAAACTTTCAATCGATTGAAGCCTATCATTTACTTCGCTAAGTTTTGATGGATCGCTTTCAATTTGATCAAGGTACTCGACCAACCCAGAAGAGGATTCCTGAATTGACATGGAAGATTGCTTCAAAGCATCTAAAAAATTTGAGAGTTTTTTGTCATACTTTGAAAGACCCTCCAATTCATCTATCGCTGAATACAGCTGTTTGTAAATTGAATGATCGTGTTCAGTGAGACTTTGATTAAGTTTTTGAATTGCATTAATGGTTTCTTCGGAATTATTCAAACGCTTGAATTCAGCTGTTAATTCTTCATCCTCATTGAGCTTTGGGCTAATTAATTGAATCTCATTTAATTGAAACTCAAGGAAATCTTTTTTATCATTTGATTGTTTAGACAATTCAAGCTTTTTTGCTAGATCTTCTTTTGTAAAGATTAGCTCATTGTATATTTTTTCAATAGCACTGAGTTTGTTTTCATTTTTACAAAAACGATCCAAAAAATCTATGTGCGTACGACTGTTCATGATTAGCTGTTGCTCGTTCTGTCCGTGAAAATCAGCAAAGCTATAAACTAGCTCTCGATACGATTCTTCCGATAAAGGCTCTTCATCAACATAGGATTTTATCCTTCCGCCTTTAGAGAGCAATCTACGGTAATTCTTCTGATTGCTAAGACTGACCTCAACAACTGATCGCTCTTGACCGCTTCTTACATCTGTTTTTTCTGCCTTTGATCCTAGTGCGAGTGACAGTGCTTTCACTATTAGGGACTTACCAGCACCCGTTTCACCAGTAATAACTGTAAATCCATCAAAAAAAGGAAGATCTAACTCTCGAACAATAGCGTAGTCTTTTATATAGATTTTATTTATCATTGCTTACGGTATAAACTAAAATTAAACCAACAGCAAAACCAAGCGTATCGCTTAAGACATCCAAGCCGCTTGAAAACCTGCCAGATATAAATGATTGTAGGTATTCATCCATCAATCCAAATAAAAGACCAGCTGGAATTAAAGCTAGCACCGTTTTTTTCGAAACTTTTGGCATACTTTTAATAGCTAACATTCCAAATATAAAATATTCAAAAAAATGAATTACCTTATCGTACTGAAGTAGCCAAGATTTAGGAAGTTCGCTGCTAGGTGTAGATGAAAGCATTAATATTAATAACGCATATAATGCAAATAAGACTCTGTAAAATTTATAATTCATACCCAGAAAGTATTTTTCCTATTTCTATTAACAGGTCGCTCGCAATAAGACCTCTTTGACTAATATTATTTGATTGATTATCTGCTGCAAGTCCATGAATAAATGTACTTACAATTGATGATTCAAGTGAATTATATCCTTGTGATATAAGCGAAGCAATAACACCACTCAACACATCTCCTGTCCCCGCTGTCGCAAGGCCCGGGTTTCCAGTTGAATTAATATATCCATTAATCCCATCGGATATAATTGTAGAATCATTTTTTGCAACTAAAACACCAGGCATGTTTGTGGTCATCTTTTCAAAAATATTAATCATGTCCATCTTAAACTCTTCCGCATCTATTTCGAACAACTTGCTAAGCTCTCCAATGTGAGGGGTAAATACAAAGTCATTTTTTATTTTTTTAAGCAATGAAAAATCATTGTAAAATGGACTAAACCCATCCGCATCAACTACCATAGGCTTATCAATCTCAAGATAAAGATTGTGCAATAATCTCACAGTATCCTTATTTCTTCCAAGTCCGGGCCCAATCAAAACCGAATCAGCCCAATCGATATTGTCCATTATCTGATTATAATTGTCATTTGTAAAAAATCCCGAACCTCTATCCTCGCATGACACAGTCATCCCTTCTGTAATTTTGCGTTCGTAGACAATATTTAGTGATTTTGGGGCAAATGTTTTCGTTAATCCGCAACCAGATCGCAATGCACCCATCGTTGCAAGATAGGCTGCGCCTGTCATACCCTCTGAACCAGCTAATATCAAAACCTTACCCTGTTTGTACTTGTGGGTATTTTTTTTAAGAGGTTGTAAAATATTTCTAATTAGATCATCTGTTATAACATTCCATTTTTGGCCATTCAACTCGTTGATTTTATTCGGAAATCCGATATCAACCGATCTGATGGTACCACTATAACTTTTACCAGGCTCTAAAAGAGATCCTATTTTTGGGTAGCCCATTGCAATGGTATAATCTGCACTCACTGCTTTTGTGCATACTGTACCGCTATCGCTACATACCCCAGTTGGAATATCGCAAGAAATAACTACAGAAAATCTATTTATCCACGTGGCCCAGTTTTTTAGGTTCTCGTAAAGCTCACCCTTAAAACCTATGCCTAGCATTGAATCTATTGCCAAACTATTGAAATCGTAGACAGATGGAGGATCAGAGTCAAAAATAACAGAAATATTTTCTTTCAAGCATTCTTTGTAATAATATGATGTTTCATTCGAAAAATATTGGGCACTATATATTGAGAAAACGGCAATGCTGAAACCGCACTTATTTAAATAAACTGCAGCAGCAAAACCATCTCCTCCGTTATTTCCTTTTCCTACTACAATACTAATAGATTTTATATCACTAAAATTGCTATTGATAAAATCTGCAATTTTTTTGCCAGCTTCGCCCATAAGTTTTTGACCACTTATACCATTCGTTTTTAGAGCTAATCTATCGAGATCATAAGCCTGATTTTTCATCAAGACAGTACTCATAGGAACATCAATGCCATCGCTATTGCAAAATCTTTTTCGTGCGAAATTGAAATCTGAATATCTTTTATATTGAAATCTTTTATCTTTGAAACAAACGGTGCGCCATTACTACGAGATAAAATCTCAATCTCGTTAAATCCAATCGAAGCGGTGATTTCGCTCGAATATAGGCATTTTTTAATAGATTCTTTTGCGGCAAATCGTCCTGCAAAATGAACAGACGGAATATCTTTTGAAAAACAATATTCAGATTCATTTAAGGTAAAAACTTTTTTTATGAATTTATCTTTTTGCTTTTCAAGCAGTTTCTGGATACGCTCAATTTGAACGATATCCGTTCCAATGAAGAATTTAGACGTTGTTTAATTCCTTTATTATACCAACCACTTCATGGATATCGTTAACATCCCAATCGGCTCCCGATTCTTTGGTTCCAAATGTATCGCCATACCTAGCAAAAATAGTTTTCATACCTATCTGCTTTGCACCCACAACATCGCGATCGGGCCAATCACCTATCATTAAAGCCTCATCTGGCCCAACATTCATTTTTTCTAGTGCTAACTTGAATGGTTTGGGGGAAGGTTTTCGAGCGCCCGTATCATCGAAAGTAAGCACGGGATCGAAAACATGATGTAAATTTAAATAATACAAACGCATCCAGGCTTCCCTACTCGGAGCATCAGAAACAACAGCAAGACGGATTTGTGTTTTTAACAGCTCAATTAGGGTTTTGTTGACATTTGGATAAACGAGCAAGGTGGCCTCACGAGCTCTGCGATAGGCTACAACGCCTGCGGCCAAAATCTTATTACTTACCTCACCAGTAGTCTGTTTAAGATAATCATCAAAGACTAACTGATTTTCCCAGCCTGTGGTCATATACAGCTCCATTACATCTTTATAGCCACTTTCTTCATCAACATTAAGTCCAGCCTCATTCATTGCTCTAATCGAGGCTTTAACAGCAAACTGCTTCATTTTGACAAAGTCCAATAAGGTATTGTCTAGATCAAAAATTATTGCTTTAATCATAAAGGTTTAAGCGGGGTACTATTCAACGTATTTTTGAGGATTTTTAATTTTGTCAATCTCATATTCGGCCATCTTCCTCCAAGATCTGTCGTTCCTAGCTTTTTCAAATGCGTTCAATGCCCCAGCTTTATTACCAGAACCATTGCACCATTCAGCTGTCCCAAGCTCAAACCATGCACCCCCAAACCTATTTTTTAATTCCGTACTTTTTCTAGCAGCGTCCAATGCAGATTTACAATCGCCATTCATGTTGTGCGCTCCAGACAAGCGAAAATAACTCATTGCATCTCGTTCATTCAAAGCTACGGCCATTTCAAGGCTAGCTATAGCCTGATTCCATTCTTTTTCTTCTGAAAAAATAACACCCAGGTTTGCATAGCCTTTTGAATAGTTGGGATTTACTGTTGTAGCCATTTTCAAAGTTTGCTTGGCTTTGTCGTAGTCTTTTTGTTGAATGTAGATGTCACCCATTGCGCCATATGCTTTATCGTAGCTTGGGTTGATATCGATAGCAGATTGCAATGCAGTTAAGGCGCCATCTGTATCATTCGTAGAATTTTTTGCTAAACCAAGCGCAAAGTACGCTTTGTAAAATTGAGGATTGATTTCTATAGATTTTTCATAGGATTGAACCGCTTTGTCTTTGTCGCCCATTTTTGACTGAATAACGCCAACTTGAAAGTGTGCCTGATAAAAGGTTTTGTCTACATTTAATACCTCATCATACGATGATAAAGCGCCTTCCAAATCTCCTCTTTTATACAGCTGATTTCCTTTATTAAAAAAGTTTTTAGCGACGTTCTTAATTGCCGTAAGTGCGTTCTTGTGATCTGGATTTATTTCAATAGTTTTGTTGAAATAGTTAACCGCCTCCGTAAAATCTTTATTTCTAAAATGCGTTAATCCCATGTTAAAAACAGACTCGGGATACTGTGGAAATTTTTCATACGCGATCCTAAAAGATTCGAAAGCGTTATCTATGTCGCCATTTTTCATAGATCTAATACCCTTTCCCATTAGGGTGTTTAGCTCGCTGAGACGTTCAAATTCTTGGCGAAACTCTTTGTTTTCAGGGTCTGCTTCAATAGCTTCTTTAAGATAAGTGTTTGATTGCCTTAGATCTCCCTTTCGCATTGCAACAATTGCTAGTCCTGCGTATGCTGGTGCAAAAGATGGGTCCATGTCAACTGCGCTTTTATATTCATTTTCTGCTTTTAAAAGATCTCCAGAATCCAGATTAGCTTTTGCAGAATTGTATAACTCGTCTGGGGATTGAGCAAAAACGATACCCATTAAAATAACTGAAGCTGTTAATAAATTTCTCATACGTAATTATTTCCTTATTCTTAAATAAATATTTTGTGCCGAAGGCCGGACTCGAACCGGCACGAGGTTTCCCCCACTGCCCCCTCAAGACAGCGTGTCTACCAGTTCCACCACTTCGGCTTGTTAAAATTTACATACATTAAAAACTTTATATCTACAGAACTTTATCTGGGTTAAAATAAAAGTACTTTAATGAACTTTGATGCTGCGTGAATTCAATATCTCATAATCAATCATACAGCGGTAGTAAATATCTTCCCATTTTGCATCCAATACAATGTTTTTATCGGAGTACGGCTGAAAACCTGTGGTTTTTTCCACTTCGCTATACCAATGAGGAGCCCAAACTCCATCAGTATCCCTTTTACCGGCTGGCCAATAAAGCATTCTTTCATCAAAGTCTATCTGCATAATTCTACATATTTCACTTAAAATCTTTTGGGGGTTCATCAATACATCTTTAGCGTTGATAACAATCGGAAAATCTCCGGTTGTATCTGCTACAAAATTCATAATTTGAACTTGTTGATTGTAGCCAAGCTGCATATGGTCCACTAGATCAAACCGTTTTTGATAGCTTATGATAACCTCTTTCGGATCTCGTATTAGAAAAAGATTTGTAACATGCTTTGTCCAACTTAAATCAGAATGTGTAAAAATATGGTGTGCCATGTGTTTTTGATACCACACTTTTTTCTGTTTTGGTATTTCACCGATAAGCATACTTGAAACGGTATTCCAGTCCGAAGACTGGTTATTTAAAATTTCTTTGCGAGCAGGGTGATTCTCACCGCTCTCAGTTAAAAAATATGCATAATAAGGCTCATCGGTTACGTATGTATCGGATCGATTCTCAAATGAGCGCATCAAAGCTGTTGAAATGTTGCGAGGTCCAGACCACATTGCTATTTTCATTACTTATCCCCCAATGTGTTTTTTGTAAAATGATTGAAGGGTGTGGGTTAATTCTCCCCTGTTGCCATTATTTATCAAAATACCATCAACGCTTGTAACAGGAATAATGCCTGCAAATGTACCGGTGACAAAAACTTCATCGGCGTTATGCACATCTTCGATTTTAAAATTTTTTTCATAAACTGGTATATTGTTTTCCTTACACAAATCAATTACTGTTGATCGAGTGATGCCATGCAAACAATACTCTCCAGTTGAGGTCCATACTTCATTGGAACGTATAATAAAAAAGTTGGTGGAATTGCAGGTAGACACAAACCCGCTTGGATCTAACATCAATCCTTCGTCGGCCCCTTTTTTATCGGCCTCAATACATGCGGCAATACAATTATGCTTACTCAAAGAATTAATGTTTGGGTTCTGCACGCGATGATCCCTTATAGTGTCAACTTGAGCAAGCCTTATACCTTTTTCAGTAACCGATTTATCGGCAACCTTATATTCCGGAATTATTACTACTGTTGGATTACCTACAGATGCATTAGGGTGTTGGTATGGTGTTTTTTTAAGACCTCGAGACACAATAAAGCGAATATGAACATTTGATTCCATGTTATTAATATTGATGGTATCCATTATAGCTTTTTCAATTTCATCTTTGGATAAATGGATATCTAGAGCAAGTGAACGAGCCCCAAAAAAGAGTCTATCTATATGCTTTTCAAAGTGAAGTAGCTTGCCATTGTTTAATCGTATGCCTTCCCAAACACCGTCACCTAAAAGGAACCCGCTATCAAGAACTGAAATTTTGGCATCACTTCGATGAAAAAAATTTCCATTAATAAAAATTTTAATATCTTTATTTCTTGGGTCATCGTAGTAATCGTGTGTAGTAGGCATAAAAATAACCTGATGTAAAACTAATCTTTAACTTTTTCTTCCTGAAGAGGAACGGTTGGTAAAGACAAGTTTTCAGTGTTTGGCGCTAAAGATCCATCTTGCTGAGCATCTTCAACGACCGACCCAGAAGAGCCTGAACCTGGCGAAGAAATCAGGCTAATAAGCAAAGCTAGACCCATAAATATTCCTGCTAAATAAGTAGTTAGCTTGCTTAGAGCGTTTCCAGCGCTTCTCCCGCCAAAAATAGCGTTTGTGGTTTGACCACCGGAAAGTCCGGATAAACCACCCCCCTGACTTGCCTGCATTAAAACAACGACAATCAGTAGAAGGCTAATTATTGCATGTAGGGTTATTAAAAAACCAATCATAAATACCTCTCAATATTTTTAAGTTATATTTTTAATTATCTGACAAAAATTCTCGGAGTTCAGGCTAGCCCCTCCAACCAAAAATCCATCTACATTTTTAATTTCAAAGAGCTCTGCAGCATTCGCAGCGTTGACAGAACCACCATATAAAATTTGAGGTAGAGTCTCAAAAAATTCATTCAGGATTTCATTGATAAAACGATGGGTTTTATCAACCTGGTTTGGGGTTGCAGATTTTCCAGTTCCAATAGCCCAAACTGGCTCGTACGCTACAATTAAATCTGAATTGCGATCGACATCGTTAAAGGCGGAAGCTAGTTGTTTTTTTAAGACTTCTAAGGTTTCTCCAGACTCTCTCTCTTCGAGCGTTTCTCCAATACATACTATTGGAGTTAGATTTTCAGCGATAGCATTATGAATCTTTCTATTCACCAGATGGTCGGTTTCCATGAAGTACTGTCTTCTTTCTGAGTGTCCGATAATTGCGTAATCTACACCAAGCGGCTTAATCATATGAGCGGATATCTCACCTGTATAGGCACCGCTTTGTTCGTGATGAATATTTTGCACACCAACTTTATATCCAGTATTGAGTAATTTATCACTAATCGATTTTAATGCTGTTGATGGTGGAAAAAAAATAATCTGTGATATTTCTGGAGATGAATCCTTTAGGATATTATCAATAAGAACCAAACCTTCATTAATGGTCATATTCATTTTCCAATTAGCTGCTATGATAGGATTCACTTTGTTAAACCTCCAAGGCAAAAATTGCCGGTAAATTTTTTCCCGATAGAAGCTCTATGGATGCGCCTCCACCAGTGGATAAATGCGTCATTTTGTTATCTAGATTAAATTTTCGCAATGCAGATGCTGTATCTCCGCCCCCCATAATACTTATTAAACCCTTTTCAGTGCAAGAGACTATCTGACTCGCTATTTCTTTCGTTCCTTTATCAAAAAAACTAGATTCAAAAACGCCCATGGGCCCATTCCATACAACCGTTTTCGAATCAACAATATGCTTTGAAAAAGATTCAATTGTTTTAGGTCCAATATCTAGCCCCATTTCATCAAAAGGTATCTCTGTTATATCGTAGGTGTTATGTTTGGAACCATTTTCTATTGATTTCGAACAAACAACATCCTTAGGCAAGAACAAATTCTTTTTGGATTTTGCTTTATTAATCAGTTTGCTTGCTGCTGAAATTTTAGATTGATCTACTATCGATTCACCAACATCGATACCACGAGCCTTGAGCAAGGTAAAAGCCATTCCACCACCAATTAAGATTTTATCAGCTATACCAATATAATAGTCGATCAAATTGATTTTGGTATCAATTTTAGCGCCGCCTAAAATCAGGGTCAGGGGGCGTGCAGGTTTTGACAAGGATTTTGATAAAAAATTCAATTCATTCTCAATTAAAAATCCAATACCTTTCCTAGAAAAATGTTTTGCAACTCCTACATTGGATGCATGTGATCTGTGCGCAGTACCGAAAGCATCATTGATAAAAATATCACCATGCTTAGCAAGCTTAGCGCTAAAATCATTATCGTTCTCAATTTCCTCCGAATGAAATCTTAGGTTTTCAAGCATATGTATTTCTCCAGGCTTGAGGCCGAGCGTCACATCGTGCGCATCTTCAGAAATACAATTGCTAGAAAACTTTATAGGCATTTCTAGGAAATCTGCAAGCGTCTCTCCTACTGGCATTAAACTTAGACTAATGTCTTTTTTACCTCTCGGTCTTCCTAAGTGGGACGAAATAACTAGTTTCGCACCCGCCTCTAAGCAATATTTGATTGTTGGCAGTGTTTGCTTTATTCGAAAATCATCTGCAACTTTTTCATTTTCAATAGGCACATTATAGTCCACCCGCAGAAGAACTGTTTTATTTTTTAAATCAAAAGTTTTTAAAGTTTTTATCATTTGCAATATGCTTGATATTGGCTATCCTAATCAAAAATAATTTCATATACGGATAACTCATAATTTACACATAAATATGTACATC
>CAJWTA010000041.1 GCA_913046805.1 uncultured Fidelibacterota bacterium
CTACACAGCGTACATCATTTTAAAGAATGGAGATCAAATATAAATAACGATAGCATGATTGGGTTGGTTTTAATAACTGGTTTAAGTGTGCTTGTTGTTTTTTTTCAATTAAGATTTGAAGTATTGCCTTATCCGGGTTTTTTGGCAGGAATGAATGAAGAAGTGCTTTATAATGTAATAGTTCTTTTAGGTTCACTTACTGTCCCACATATGATTCTAATTAACAGAGCTGAATCACTTAAAAAACTAAATCTTTAATACTTTATCTCTGAATTATTTAGATATTAAACCTGAAAACATACCCTTGTCTAAATCATAATACGAGCCGACAGCAGAAACCGAACAATTCTCTCTTTTCATTTTATTGTATTTTCGAATCTGATATACAGCATCAATACCTGTACAATGAGCACCTAAAAAATATTTTACCCCATGCTTCTTCATATGTTTAGCAGTCCAGCTAATATCCTTATTGGTTTTGTTAAACAAATGAAATCCACCAAGTGCAGCTACTATTTTAGAATTCTTACCATGAATACTGGAAACATGCTCTAGCGTATTTACAATCCCAGCGTGACCGCATCCTGAAACAAGTACTAATCCTTTATTGGTTACTATCGCCAGAGATTGATCCTCAGGAATATTGTCTTCTACCGTTTCACCGTTTATTACTATTTCTCTAAAACCAGACCAATTTTTTTCATTATGTATACGAGGAACCACTCCAGAGGTCCATATATATGGAAAAATTTCTTTTGGTTTTTCATGAATGATAAACTCAATACCAATTTCCTCTAATTCACGTCGATATTTCTTAAATATATTACGATTTTCACCGTTTGAGAATCTATCAAGAAATATACCTTTTCCTACATGCACGAACTTCATCGCTTTTGGATTTTTAATCATCAATTTTTGCCTGAGCTGTTTAAGTCCCCCAACATGATCCAAATGATTATGACTTAAGAATACATGCTCAATTTGAGATAGATCAATATTTAGACTATCGGCATTTTCCAAAACAGTATTTGGACGAAATCCCGTATCAAATAAGATTTGGTTCCCATCTGATTCAATGATTGCAGCAAAACCCCACTCTCCTATATAATCATAATCTGCAACCATTGTTGAAAGGACAGTTACTTTTAAACTAGTAACCTGAGTGAAAGCAATAGATAGTAAGAAAAAAGTATTTAATAGATATTTTATTTTAATATCACCATATTTTTAGTTTTTTGAAAGTGTCGTCATTGGGACGTAAAAAGTGAAAAATTTTTCAAAAGAATACCTCTTATCTTTTAAATCCTGGTAAGTGCTAAAGAACTTAACTCTCCTCTTGACGAGTTACTTTAGTTATTTTTCTAAATAGCCATTTCCTAAAAAATAGCTTTGCAATAGGAATGAATCTTAAAAATGAAGGTATATAGATTGACCTTTTATTTTTTTCAATTCCCTGAACTATTCTTGTGGTACAGTCATCAATATCTATCGCCCTGCTACTATGCTTGTGGTGGCTATCCCCAATTTTTTTACCATCAGGTCCTAGAGCATTGGCTCGTAAGTTGGTCCCCTTTATCCAGCCTAAGTACACATTGCTTACACTTATCGTATTTCCCAATTCAATTTGCAGTGTTTCTAAAAAACCATGCAGTGCATGCTTTGAAGCAGAATATGCAGAAGCATTTGGAAAACCCATCAACGCTTGTGCTGTTGTAATGGCGACTATTTGGCCATTATTTTTCTTTAATTCATCAATAGATGCATATACACAATTAACAGATCCCTGGTAATTGATTTCATTGATTTTATGAAAAAGAGTGGTATCGGTAATCTTATCAAATCTAGCCCACATACTTATGCCAGCATTTAAAATTAATGAATCAACATTTCCAAATGCTCTTATAGATTCTTTGATCATATTATTACATGAATCAAGACTAGTAACGTCAGTTTTTACTGCAATAGAGCTACCGCCATTGCTATTAATTTCATCTGAAATCTGGTTAAGAGTTTCGACATTCCGTGACGCTAATACCACATTGGAGGTTTTCGATAATTTCACAGAAAGCGATTTTCCAATACCGGATGAAGCTCCGGTAATTATATAGGTGGATTTAGAAATGACTATTTCTCAATGTTGTTTGCAAGTATGCCATTGCTGGAACCAAATACATTTGACGGATCATGTGTTTGCTTCATCTCTCTTATGAGATCAATACTTGTCTTAGAGAGCATATCTGGAATAAAATCTTTACGTAGCTTTCCAACTCCATGATGATGAGATATAGACCCACCGTGCTTAATAATTGTTGCTCGAAGGGAATGTTCAATTTCACCAAACTTTTCCTCGGGTTTTTCTACACCCTTAACCGACATACCTAGCATGAAATAAATGCACACACCCGTATGATAAATTTGCGGTATTCTATAGGATATATAGGGCTTACCAGGAAGATTATATTGTTTATGTAGCTCTACTATTTTTTCGGAGGTTGCATCGATAACTTCCTGAATTTTGCTCCATGGAACCGTGGTTTCCATTGTTTCGCCCATTATTTGATATTTTGCAGCAAAATCGCGAACATAAGCAATTGCATATGTTAGCATGTATCCTCTTTTGCCGTTGCCGGGTCCACCAATTACGCCTTTATGTTTTTTTGCTAATCTGCTGACTTTTCTTTGCTGATAATCTACCTCCTCTTTGGTTCCTTCCGATACAATAGTGAGCGCACACATTTTATCAGGATCAAATCCCTTCATATTGATAATGAAAAATTTCTCAATTTTACTTTTGAGATTTTTTAATCCCTCCGCTCTAGGCTTTAAAGCCTGACCAAACCGAAATTGTATATTATCAACCAGTCTCACACTCGCGGGTATGTAATTTGTTTTAGACAGCGCCTTCATGAACAAAACTCCATCATTCCAATTTTTAAATAATACGGAGTTAAATTTTTGCTGCTTTGGAATTTCGTGAATCTTTAATACCGCTTTTGTAATTACGCCAATGTTCCCCTCTGAACCAAATAATACATTTTGAGGTTTAAAACCAATTGATCCTCTAGATATTGGATTAATCTGGCTGATAATTCCTTTTGGTGATACGAGGTTAACATTTTCAACAATGTCCTCAATATTTCCATATTTATTTTTTTTCATTCCACTTGCGTTGGTAGCGATCCAGCCACCTACTGTTGAGAGCTCAACGCTGTCGGGCTCATGACCTATTGTATAACCCTCCTCTTTAAGCAATTCTATTAATTCGCCTCCCGTAATGCCAGATTGAACGCACACTCTTCTATCTTCTTTATTTATCCACTCAATCTTTGACATTCTTCGCATATCCATTGAAATAACGGATCTTTTTTCGTTCTCTGGAATCGTTAGAGCGCGAGTAACATTCGTACCCCCTCCATATGGAATAATACAAACATTGAACTTTACTGCGAGCGCAACAAGTTTTGATACCTCATCTTCAGTTTCTGGATAAAAAACTAAATCAACATTTCGCTCAATTGAATCATATAATACTTTATAAACATCCTTAAAGGTTTCCTGACCATGACTGTGTATCAACCTCTCTAAATCGTCAACAGTGTATCTATCCTCGTTAAAAGAATTTTTAATTTGTTGAAAAAATTCATGATCTAAGCTAGATGGCTGGGTTGGTTTGGTGTCAATAGGGGATATTTGATCTTCTTTATCAAAATCTATACCCAGTACGCTCTCAATATATGGGATAAAATCGGGCATCGTGGTCCCGCTTACTTCATAACGATTCCCACTAAAAGTCACGGTTTTTTCTCCTGTTAATTCAAACCCAGAGTCATTAAAACCCCATCTATGTAAACGCTTATTGCTTTTGGTAGCAAAAAACTTATCTGTTTGCATATTTCTCTCTTTCATCTAAAATAATCTTCTCAAGATGATTGGTCATATCCTTTGTGTTCAAATCGTTGGGATTGTCCTTTGAAATGTAATCACTGGGATAAATAGGCTCAAGTATATTAATCATTATCTTAGCAGGTCTCATAAAAATCTTACCTTTAGGCCATGCACGCGATGAGCCTTTGATATAGACTGGAACAATAGGTTTATTCAATGCCAGTGCGAATCTTGCAGCTCCATTTCTAAACGGTTTCATTGCATCGGGTTCACCGCGAGAACCTTCTGGGAATATTACAATATTTCTACTTCCGTTTTGCATAAAATTCTTACATAAAGTTATCGTATCATTGAATGTAATAGTGCTCTTTTTACTATTTGTCCTGCGAGCTATAGGTATCAAATTCATAACAAGATTAGTTAAAAATTTTTTTACCTTATTTTCAAACCAATAATCGATCGCAGCAAGCATTCCAAAATGATTAAAACTTCTTCCTACTGCAGAACTAATTAAAGCTACATCCATATGGCTATTATGATTACTGCAAAAAATTGCCGAGCCTGCAGGAAGGTTTTCTCTTCCATTGATTTTAACAGGTGTATATAAAGTAAAAACGGTATTGCAGTACCAATAAAATAACTTTTTCCAAACACGAAAGAAGATTGACTGCTTTTCGATTAAATAAAAATATTTAGGATTGTCAAGAATTGACATGCGATTGAGTTAACGCCCATATTTCATATGAGCCTTAGTAAATGTATGGGATGCCAATGCAGAAAAAAGCGAAATTTCTAAAGCCAAAGCAGATGCACAAATGATTTCAGCAAGCTTTTTTGACGCATCATCGCCCTCACTGCATTCTATTAATTTTAAATTTTGTTGTTGTGGTAGAAGCCTTGTACCTCCACCCACCGTACCAATAGTTAAGCTCGGAAGGGTCAATCTAAATTTTACTTCATTATCCAAAGGCTCTATTTGATAATGACCGATTGAATTTTCTGCAACGCATGCGGTATCCTGCCCAGTAGCTAAATATATTGCCGTTAAAGCATTTGAAACATGCAAATGGCAACCCTCTGTACCTGCTAATCGCGTTGTTGTTGGTCCAATCTCTTGATATTTTTTCAAATTCTCAATTTCTGCGTCCAATACACTACGGATTACTGAATGACTTATCGTAGTTTCGGCAATAACACTATGACCCCTTCCCATGATCATATTGCGAGCTGAAGCTTTTTTATCGCTATTAAAACCTGACTCAAGAAAAAATTCAGCGCCTGTTTTTTCTTTTATAAAGTCGCATGAATTTTTTGCAGCTAAAGTAACCATATTTTGACCCGCCGCATTTCCAGTATCTAAGATAAAGTCCAATATGACAAAATTTTGAATTGGATATTGATCAATTCTTAATAGTTTTCCATAATTAGTTGTCGATTCTGCTACATCTTTTATTTTTTCAAAATTATCATCAACCCAAGTCATAAAATGGTCTGATTTTTTTAAATCATCAAAGATAAAAACAGGGGCCCTTGATAGTTCTTGCTTTATATGGCTTGTTCGAATACCTCCAGACCTGTGAGAAGCAATCATTCCCCTAGTCATGGATAGCGCAAGTGTTCCTTCAAGGGTGCAAATAGGAACATAAAATTCACCGTTTGCAAATTTTCCTTCAATCTTAAGTGGACCAGCAACTGCCATTGGTATTTTCATGTAACCAATATGGTTTTCAATAATCCCTTTTAGGCTCTCTGGTTGGTCCTCTAGGTTATCATCATAATCAAAATTGGTGGTTTCCTGTAACCATTTTAACCTGTCAGCTGTATCTTTTTTTGAATAGCCTTTTGGTATAGTGAATATTTTTCTTTTTTCGTTCATACTTTATTATTTCTGTATTTCTAATGCGGAGAGAGAGGGATTCGAACCCCCGATATCCAATGGATATACCGCATTTCGAGTGCGGCGCATTCAGCCAGACTCTGCCATCTCTCCAAAATAATACTATTTATGCAGATATTACTCAACATTAAATAATTATTATCTTTATAATAGTGAGCAAACCCCTCTTATTTCATCAAGGTCAGACTTCATCTCATTTTTTTCATCTCCTTCAGGCATGCAATTCACCAACGCTTCTGCTTTTTCTATGACCTTATTGCAATCAGCTTTAGACATGCTTGTTTCAAAGGCTTCATTTGCAGCATCCAACTCAGCCATAATTGTAGCACAATTAGCAGAACTAGCGGCGTCATCTTTTTCGTCTTCGCAGGCAATGGTTAAAAACACAAAAGCGGGTATTAGTAATAGTCTTTTCATTTAAAACTCCATTTTAATTAAACAATAATCTAAAGACGTTGAATTTCAAAAAAATCACGGATAATTGAAAGACATTCTTGTTCCATTACTCCCCCTCTAACCGCAGTCTTATTTTTTAAATGCGTGTCTCCACAAAGCTGATATAACGAACCGCAACAACCCATTTCTTTATCGTAACAACCAAAAACAACCATTTTTAGTCTAGAATTAATGATTGCTCCTGCGCACATCGCGCAGGGCTCTTTGGTGACATAGAGTATACATTCATTTAATCTCCAATCTTCAATTGTATTAGCTGCTGCAGTTATAGCAATGATTTCAGCATGAGCTGTTGGATCTTTTAATTGCTCACGCTGATTGTATCCTTTGCCTACAATCTTTCCATCTTTCACTACCACTGCCCCAACAGGAATCTCTTCGATTTTGTAGGCTTTTTGAGCCTCTAGAAGGGCTTGTCTCATCCAGATCAAGTGGGATTGGATCATTTAAATTTATTTTTGCTGAAGTACTTTTTGAAGACTGTCTAGCTGTTGAGCAACTTTTTGTCTTCCGAGTAAAGTAGTATAATCGTTTATCAATAGGCTTGATGATCCCAATGAATCTAACACTACCTTTAAATGTTTATGCGTTGAATCAAATTTTGCTAGTGCAAAATAGGAAGAGGCCATTGTGATGCGTAGATCTAAATAATTTAGAGTAGAGTCATGGCTGAATGCCCAGGAATGCCATCTTGATGGATTGATACCAATCAAAGTTGAGTCTATGAGTGCACTACCAAATTTTACCGCCTCACTACTATTTCCTTTGGCGTGGTATGCGAATGTTAAGCCAGCCAGTATCTCCAAGTGTACATCTGTGGAATTCCAAGGATCTTTAGGCTGAATTAATCCTCGATGAAACGTGCGTATTGCCCCAATATTTTCAGTGTCTAAGCTATCCAACTCTAGAAGCTTAGCGTACGACCAGCCAAGACCATTATAACCATCTTTCCATTTTTCATCCGTTAAAACAGAATTTGAAAACCATTCTTTGCTTTTCAGATAATCGCTAGTCTCATACATCTCCCAACCATAGGAAGCCTTATGCTCAGCGGTAGCGCTAAAGTCTTTTCTGCAGCCATCGATGAATAAAAAACTAATTGTACTTATTAGTACAACAGGTATTTTTTTTATAAAACCGCTCATCGCATTAACATTATTTTTTTGGTTTCTGTTCTTCCGCTATCTGTCATAAGATTTACAAAATAAATCCCAGATGATACCGGTACATCGTTCTGATCTCTACCATTCCATTTAACACGGTACCTGCCTATGCTCTGCTGCTCGTTTATAAGGGTTTTAATGTTTCTACCTAAAATGTCATAAACGGTTATGTTTACTCGTTGATTTGGTCCATCTATAAAGCCAAGATCATATTCAATGGTGGTAGAAGGATTAAATGGATTTGGATAATTTTGCTGCAATGAAGTTTGGCCGGGAACTACCAGTGTCTTTGGACCCATTTTAAAGTACCCCATTTTGTCCGTGTAAGCTAGAACCTGTCCGCTCTCATTGTAAGATGGTAGCTCCACCCAACCTGAACCGATAGATCTTTGATAGATAGCTAATTCACTCTCTTCTGAAAGCAATGAAACTTGTACCGATTTTTTAAAACGTGAAGATTCATTCCCAAGAAGATATGATGCGCGATCATTAAAATAGGGTTCAAATAAAGATGAATCCACGATCATAAGCGTTTGGTCATAGTCTACCGATCCATTCCTGCCCAATACACCAAATCTGCCATCTGAACTTGATCCTGACCAATTGCCATACGATTTAGCTAGAGTAAATGTTATTATCTTTGTAGGTAGTGTGGTGTCTCCAACTGTTCCTTTGGCGTAGATGTCAAATTCGCGCTGAAGGACAGATCCTCTAATGTAATGGTTTCCAACGTAAGTATAATCGGCCGCTGTATCCAGACGTATAGTTTCAGATTGAACTTTCAAGCTGATGTCCGTAGTCGAAGCTAGCGAATCTATGAGGAATATCTCATAGTAATCAGAAAACGCATTGTTTTGGACAACGTACATGCGGATCTCTGGACGTGGTACACGCTGGATCTTGACTGAGAAAGTATCTATTGCGACACTTCCAGAGTCGTCAACGGCCGTAATTTCGAATTTAATTTGATTGCTTGATGTATCCTTGGGGTTCCATATACCATTTCTTAGCTCACCCTCTTGACCTGGTATATTTGCAGGTTTATAATCATACCATAAAGATTGAGGTTTAAAATTGACCAATTCGTTTTTACCTCGAGAAATATAAAATACCGTATCGCCAATAATACTATCTTTCGGAGTTTTGATATCTACAAATTTCGTGTACGTAAGCGGTAGAATAGAAACGGTTAAAAGCGTGTCATCCGTATCCGTTAAATAATTTGCAAAATCTAAAGATATTGAATCGCTTTCAACAACTATCGTATCGCGCAAACCTGACCAAACCGGTGGGTCATTTTTGGGATTAATAAAGAACGGAATGGTGTCTCTGCCAACTAATCCCCCTGGGTCAATTACCGTAAACTCAACTCTCATACTATCAATCGTATAGTAATTTGTATCCGAAGATGTTGTATCCGTTGGCATTATCCAGGCATAAGTAGTGTCACTAAACGATCCATTTATTTTGCTAGTTGAATCAATTTTAACCGGGTCCTTCAAATCGCTGACTCCAGCTGGATACACTAAGAATGAATTATCTTTTTGCATGATGGTTGATGAAGGGTATTCATCTACCAAATTACTTAAAAATTGCTTCCTAAAGTCTTTTGTAACATGAGATAAAAACCCAAGCTTTGCAGTTGGATAACCAGGATTATTTTG
>CAJWTA010000042.1 GCA_913046805.1 uncultured Fidelibacterota bacterium
TAATAAATAAAAAACCCCGAGTAATCGGGGTTTTTTTACCACGGTATCGATTTCAGGATCCGTATAAACACGGTAGAGCTCTCTACTATTAGCAAACTTCCTTCATCCTTTTAGGAAAGGCCTGTTTTTTAAAAGCAGAAGTTTGACTCTAGGATAATAATTGAAGATCCTGAAATTCAAGTACCATGGTATAGCTTTAAACATTTTTTAATTCTCCTTCAGAAGAGGCAACAGCAACTGCAACACTGGCATCTCCAGTAACATTTGTTACGGTTCGAAGCATATCTAAAATCCTATCAACTCCCAAAATCAATGCGATTCCAGCACTTGGGACCGATATCGCCTCAAGTATTATTACTAGCATTATAACACCAGCGCCAGGAACAGCTGCAGTCCCAATAGATGCTAGTACTGCAGTCAGTACTATTGTCAATTGAGCACCTAATGTTAGATCCATACCGAGTGTTTGTGCTATAAATACAGCAGCAACGGCTTGATACAATGCTGTTCCATCCATATTGATAGTGGCTCCGAGTGGCAACACAAAAGATGATACCTCTTCTGAGACGCCCAATTTTTCTTCACATCTTTCCATTGTGACAGGAAGCGTTGCTCCGCTCGAGCTTGTTGAAAACGCTAAGAGTTGCGCCGGTGCAAGTCCTTGGTAGAATTTTTTGATTGAAATTTTTGAAAACAACTTTAGTACAAGCGTATAGGTGAATAGCGTTTGTAAGGTGAGACCAATTATAACTGCAAACATATAAAAACCAAGTGCCCCTAATAGCTCCAACACATTTTTTACGTTATCGCCTGCAATAGAGGTAATCGTGTCAGCAATCAAAGCAAATACGCCAAATGGTGCGATTAACATAATATTGTCAACCAATTTAATTACAAGCTCATTTATACCTTCAAAAAAATCAAGTACGGGCTTTGCTTTGCTTTTGCTGATTTGAATAAGTGCAATTCCAATTATAATTGCTACAAAAACCACTTGAAGCATATTTCTGTTATTTGAAGCTGAATTAAAAAAATTACTTGGAACCATATCAACAATAGGTTGAAGGACACTTCTTTCTTTTACTTCTTCAGCAGCTTCTACTCTACCAGACACAGACGACTGGTATGTTTCTTGGAGCTTTGTTTTCATCTCGTCAGGAACTGTAGCTCCAGGTTGAAGAATATTTACTGCGAGTAAGCCTATTGTTACCGCAACTGCGGTCGTTGTAATGTAAATTGAGATGGTTCTTCCGCCTATCCTTGATAGTTTTTTTAAATCCGAAAGAGATGCCACTCCGGTTATTAACGATGAAAGAACCAATGGGACTGCTATGAGTTTGAGTAAATTAATAAAAATTTTACCAAATGGAGAAATCCAATTAGAAACAAAATTTACCCAGCCTTGTGTTGCAGCAACCACTCCAAAGGCAAGGCCCAGCACTAATCCTATTATTATTTTCCAGTGTAATTCAAGTTTCATATTTTTTTTTAAAGTAAAATTATAAACTAATTGAAATATCAAAATTATTGATAACTAGTATTAACAACTTATTAATAATAATACCAGAATTAAAATTAACTTTAAATACTTTTAATTACTAACTTTCAAGTACTGATGATATACTTATCAACAATCCTAATTTATCTTTTAATTCTTGTTGGTTTAGGTCTGTATAAGGCTAAGAAAATTAAAACGCAATCTGACTTTGCGGTTGCAGGCAGAACCCTAACTCCATGGATTCTAGTTGGAACTATGCTTGCCACATGGATGGGAACAGGTTCAATTCTAGGCAATGCTGGTAAAGCATACGAAACAGGTTTAGCTGCAATGATCTTGCCCCTTGGGGGTGTTTTAGGCGTTATTGTTTTAACTCAGATTGCGGGCAAGGTTAGAGCTTATGAAAAGTTTACTGTCCCTGAAATTTTAGGGGATAGATTTGGTCCAGTTGCTAGAACCCTTTCCGTTTTTGCGCTTGTTATCGCATACATGGTAATTGTTAGCTATCAATACAATGCTGGTGGCGCAGTAATCTATACAGTTCTGAAAGATGTTTTAGTAGACAGCTATGGAGATCCTCTAATCTCAATTCAGCTTGGAACTATCATAGCTGCAGTATTTATTATTTTTTACACAATGCTTGCTGGACTAGTAAGTGTGGCGTACACTGACGTAGCAAACGGTATAATAATAATTACTTCTTTTGTCATTGCAATTCCAATATTTTTTATAAAAGCTGGTGGATTAGAAGGTATGGCAATCTCATTTGCAGAAATGGATAAAAATAGCCACATGAATTTTTGGGGAGTTTACTCATTAATGGACGTGATAAACTTTTGCTTGCCATCATTTTTACTGATTATGGGAGACGCAAACATGTATCAGAGATTTTTTGCAAGCAAAGATGCTAAAGGAGCTAAATCAGCCACAAAAACCCTAATAATAGCTGTTGCAATAGCAGAATTAATGATCATTGTTGCAGCTTGGATTGCTTCAAGTATGATACCAGATGCCGAGGTAGGAAAATATGTATTGATATATGCTTCTCATGAGTTTCTTCCTCCATTTATTGGAGCAGTTATGATGACAACAATAGTTGGGATTATCATTTCAACAGCAGATAGTTATTTATTGGTGCCAACAACAACCCTTATGAGGGATATTTATCTTAATTATTTTGATAAAGATGCCGATCAGAAAAAAATTGTTTTCCTGAGCAGGGTATTGGTTGTTGTGCTCGGTATTATAGCTTACGTGGTTTCACTTGGTTTTGCAAAATCCGCAGGATTTTTCGAAAGAGCTTTATATGCGTATACAATTTATGGTGCCGCAATTACTCCAAGTTTGGTTGCAGCTCTATTCTGGAAAGAGGCCACAAAGCAAGGCGCAATTACATCTATATTAGTTGGGACCATAACAACCCTGCTTTGGAAAGAGTCTTTATTCATTCAGAAAATAATCCCCCCAAAAATTTATGGAAGCATGGATGAAGTCCTTCCAGCAATTACTTTATCTGTATTTTCACTCGTAGCTGTAAGTCTGATAACAAAAAATAAGGATTAACTTATAGTTCTTCTGTAATATTCAAATTCTTTCCCAGTACCTTGCCAGTTTTTTACAGTGCTTACAACTTCAATATTTCCTGAAAAATTAGAAGATATACCCTTGAGTACGTGACCCGTAACATAGCTTATCTCTTCTAATTTCTCAGCTTTACTTAGAAATACTTTTTTGAGCATTTTGGCATAGCCATTTCTTCTAAAAGAATCCATTATTACAAATGCGTAGGTATATATAGTATTTTTCTTACCATAGTTTTTTTCAGTTCTTACCCATGGCTCTTGTTTTAATTCCTCCAGTGGAATTCCAATGATATATCCAATTATTTCACCTCTGTAACGAGCAATGAAAGGAAGCGATTTTGATTGGTTAAAATATTTTTCAATGGTGCTTTCGGTAAGAATTGCACGGAGTCCAAATTCTTTTTCAAGGGACTTAGAGACCTTTATCAACTCGTTAAAATCTTGATTGTGAACTTGTTTAAGAAATTCAATTTGAAAGACACCACTTGAGGCTATAATTGTTGATGAAGAATGCATTTGATTGCTGAAAAATTAGCGGTAATGGAGCGAATTTTGTACAAAAAATTTATTTTATATATACACTATTCCCTTTTTGAGGTTCCCTTGATTAAGCAGTAAATTTATAATATGAATTCCTTTAATCATCATTTGTTAAAAGAGATAGAAAAAAAGCAAAGCCATTTATGCGTGGGGCTCGATATTAATCCTGAAGGATTTGCAAATAAAAATGTTACTATAAATGATCTAAAAACTCATACGGAAAAAGTTATTTCTGCAACGCAGGATCTCGCAGTAGCATTCAAGCCCAATTTAGGTTTTTATGAGCGATGGGGATCAGATGGCTTTAAATGGTTAGAAGAAACCATGGAGCTTTTTGAAGATAATACAATAGTCATTGGAGATGCAAAACGAGGCGATATTGGTAACACTGCTGAGCAATATGCGATAAGCTTATTTGATCACTTTGGGTTTGATGCGGTTACATTAAATCCCTACATGGGAGTTGATTCAATTAACCCATTTATAAAAAATTCGAAAAAAGGAGCATTCATTTTATGCAAAACATCTAATCCTTCATCTATAAATTTTCAAAATTTGAAATTAGACGGTAGCAATTTGTATGAAATGGTTGCAAAAAAGAGCTTTGAATGGAATGAAAAGGAAAACATCGGACTAGTTGTGGGTGCAACAGCTCCAGAAGAAATACTGAACGTAAGGAAAATAGCACCAGGTCTGCCATTGTTAATTCCTGGTGTCGGCGCTCAAGGCGGTAGTCTTGAAAAAAGCATGAAAAATGGAAATAAAAACGGAAAATGCCTAATTAATGTTTCTAGAGGTATTATCTTCTCAACCGATTTAAGTGAAAAATCGATTCGAAATTCTGCAAAAGAGTATGTTGACAAGATGAGAGAATTTATAGATGAATAGCGATTCGTATATAAAAATGTTCAAAGATTCTGGTGCATTGCTAGAAGGACATTTTGTTTTAACTTCTGGAAGACATAGTTCTTCCTATTTTCAATGCGCAAAGTTATTACAGCACCCTAAATATCTTGAATCTCTTTCAAGCGCTATAGCTGACCATTTTATAACTGAAGAGATTGATTTTGTTATTTCTCCTGCTGTTGGAGGAATCGTTTTGGGAACAGAGATAGGCAGAATATTAAAAAAACGTTCTATTTTTGCAGAACGACAAAGTGGTCAAATGACATTACGAAGAGGCTTTGAAATTTGTTCGAACGAAAAAGCTTTAGTAGTAGAAGATGTAGTTACTACTGGAGGATCCGTGAGAGAAGTAATGAATTTAGTTGAATTGCATGGAGGTAGTATTGTTGGTGTTGGTGTAATTGTCGATAGAAGCAATGGATCCGTGAATCTTCACGAAAACCAATTATCGTTAGCATCTTTAGAGGTTAAAAGCTATGATCCTAGCGAATTACCTTCAAGCTTAGCAAATATACCGATTCAAAAACCAGGAAGCAGGAGTTTAGCAAAATGAAAAAAACATTCTTAATATTTATAATTGGAGTAGCATTTATGAGTTGCGCAAAAGAAGACAAAGTAGCTGTTATATCGACCCAGTTTGGAGATATGGTGGTAGAGTTTTATGAAGAAGTAGCACCAATGCACGTTGAAAGCTTTAAAGCTTTAGCGGACGAAGGTTATTTTGATAAAACTACATTTCATAGAGTTATTCCTGGTTTTGTAATCCAGGGAGGTGACCCTAATTCAAAAGATGACAATAGAATGAATGACGGTACTGGTGGAAGAGCGGGTAAATTTTTTGGTGTAGGGCGCGAAGATGATCCAAATTCATGGACTATACCTGCTGAGTTTAATGATAAAGATCATGTGAAAGGGACTTTGTCGATGGCTAGATCTAAGGATCCTAATAGCGGCTCAAGTCAATTCTTTATATGCCATGCATCCACTCCACAATTAAACAATCAGTATACAGTCTTTGGTCAAGTCATTAAGGGTTTAGAGATTATTGATCAAATAGTCTATTCCGATACTCCAAGGAAGCAAAACCCAGGATATAGAGGACCAGACGGTGATAATCCCATTGAAAAAGTTGAAATGAAAGTAAAGCTTGCAAACAGAAGCGATATTGAAATTGATTAAGGAACAATACCTTATTTTTTTCATTATAAATTAAAGCATCCATGATTATTTTTAATGATTAGAAAAAATATAGTTATTCTACTTTCCTTTTTTGGTTTGATATGGGCCCAGTTTGAAACTCCCGTAACCCTCAAGGCGTTTCAACAAAAAGAGGTGCGCGCTGGGGAAGTTTCTACAATAGTTGTTGAAGCTGAAATGGAGCAAGAATGGAGAGTTTATGCCTTAAGAGATCAAGGGAAAGGGCCCGTTGCTTCTAAAGTAACTTTGCGTTCTGAAATCATTAAAGATATCGGTTTGGTACTTGAAGAGGAGCCAGTTGTTAAATATGATGATGCCTTTGAAACAACAACAAGAACTCATCATGGTGGCACTTCTTTTCAAGCACCCTTCTTAGTCAAAAATGATATTGATCCTGGAGTGTACGAAGTTGAGGTCGAAGTTCTGTATCAGGTTTGTAATGCAACGTTGTGTTATCCGCCAAACAAAGAAACACTTAAAGTTAAGGCAGAAATAATCGAAGGCCTTCCACGAGAAGGCTTTACGGATATGATAGCAAACACCGACCTTGTTCGCGACGAATCTGGTAATATTAATTTAGATGCTGCAATCATGGAGGGATTTTTCCCGTTTATACTATTAGCTCTCTCTATGGGATTTTTGTCTTTATTGACTCCATGTGTATTTCCAATGATTCCAATAACGGTATCTTTTTTTATTAAGCGCGGTGAATCCAAAAAAGGATCTCCGCTTTCAAATGCATTAATTTATGCTGGAGGAATAGTTGCTACTTTTTCTTTGCTTGGGTTCATTCTAGCTCTAACTCTTGGTGCATCAGGCGCCAATCAGCTTGCTTCAAATCCGTGGGTCAATCTATTCATTGCATCACTTTTTATTTATTTTGCTTTTTCATTATTTGGCATGTATGAAATAGATATTCCTGATAAGCTCAAACAGCTATCGCTTAGGCAAGAGAGTCGGGATGGGGTCCTTGGGACAATATTCATGGCAGTCACTTTTACCCTCACCAGCTTTACCTGTACGGTTCAGTTTGTTGGGCTATTATTAGTTGCGGCGTCGCAAGGACAATGGTTTTGGCCAATGATTGGAATGATTGTTTTCAGCGCGGCCTTTGCATCCCCGTTTTTTCTTCTAGCCTTGTTTCCGCAATATCTTGCAAACCTACCCCGATCTGGAGGGTGGCTTAATTCAACAAAAGTTGTTATGGGATTTTTAGAGATGGCCGCTGCCTTTAAATTTATAAGCAATACGGATCTAGTCTGGGGTTGGGGATTCTTCTCTCATAATGTTGTACTGGCTATTTGGGCAATATTAATGCTGCTTTGTGGAGTTTATTTATTAGGTAAAATAAGATTTCCGCATGACTCTCCTGTAGAATTTTTAAGCTCTGGCAGATTGGTAATTAGTACTACTTTCTTAGTTTTTGGCCTTTATTTATCATCTGGACTTTATGGTCAACGTTTGCATGGTCTTATTTATTCATATCTGCCACCACAAATGGACACAAATATCACTGGTGGGTCATCCGCTTTTTCGTACCATGAAGGCTTAACATGGTACAAAGACCTTAATCAGGGCTTTGAAGCTTCAAGTGTTTCAGGTCAACCTATTTTCGTTGACTTTACAGGATACACCTGTACAAATTGCAGATGGATGGAAGTAAATGTTTTTACCAAACCCGAAATTAAAGAGCGCTTCAAAAATATGACCTTGGTTCAGTTATATACTGATGGGGGCCCAAATCATAAGGAAAATCAACTGTATGAAATTGAGCGATTTGGAACCGCTGCTTTGCCATACTATGTGATATTGAGCCCCAATGATGAAGTAATAAGTACTTTTCCTGGAATGACAAGAAATATAAACGACTTCATTGATTTCTTAGACGCTGGTTTGGAGGGGAACCTAAATGAATTTAATTAAATTACTTATTTTTGTAGGAGCCTTATCCAGTTATAGCTGCCAGAAATCACCATCTATTAAAGAGAATGACCAGCCATCTGAGCTTTCTACAAAATCAGATAGCAAAAAACAACCTCAAAGACCTGATTACGCAATCAAAGCTCCAGATTTTAAATTAAGGACTGTTCAAGGAAAATTGGTAAACCTTAGCGACTACAAGGGAAAAGTTGTTTTGTTGAATTTTTGGGGTACCTGGTGCGGCCCTTGTTTGCAGGAGATACCTGATCTTAACAATTTGCATACAAAATACAACAAGAAAGGTTTAGAGATTCTTGGCATTACCATACCACGTAGTGGAGTAACTGACACGGATAAAGAGTTAATTAAATTCATGAAGCGATGGAAAATGGATTATACTATTTTGAAAGACATTCATGGCTATGAAACCCAAATGGTAATGATTGAGTACGGGCAATCTATTGGAAGACCAATTACAGGAGTACCTACTACTTTAATTATTGACCGAGAAGGATATATTGTTAGGGGCTACATTGGTCCAAGACCGGAAGACGTTTTTTATAATGACCTTAAACCGTACCTCTAAAATAATTTGGAACCTTAAATTTAATTTTACATTAAAGTGATAAATAAAATGTTGATAAATATGATTAAACTATTAACGAACGCAAGCGTTTGTTTTTTATTGTTGTCGTCTGCTACATCTCAAAATGCAGTTTTAAAACAATTCAGCGATCAATTTGCTAATATTGCAGAAAAGGTGAATCCTGCAGTTGTGACGATACTTACTGAAAAAAAAATTGATATAAGTCAGTCAAATAGAAACTCCCCACAGGAAGATCTTTTTAGATTTTATTTTAATCAGCCCCGTCAAAGGGAATACAAATCCTCTGCATTGGGATCTGGAGTCATACTTGATGCAAAAAAAGGTTATATCATCACGAACAATCATGTGGTGGAAGATGTGGATGAAATAACCGTAAGGTTATTGGATAAGTCTGAATACGAAGCGACCATTATCGGTAAAGACCCCAAATCAGATCTTGCCGTGATTAAGATAAAGGCTAAGAATTTATCAGATATTGCCCTAGGAGATTCAGATAAGTTGAGAGTAGGTGAATGGGTAATAGCTGTAGGAAGTCCTTTTTCTGCCAATCTGAGTCATACAGTAACAGCAGGAATTGTTTCGGCAAAAGGAAGAGGAAATATTCTTCAAGGGGATATGTATGAAGATTTCATTCAAACAGATGCTGCTATTAACCCTGGAAATAGTGGAGGCGCACTTCTTAATTCATCTGGAGATTTGATTGGTATTAACACTGCAATATATTCAAATGGGTATTTTGACAGAGGAAATCAGGGAGTAGGTTTTGCGATTCCTTCTAACATGGTTAAAAAAGTGATGTCCGATCTAA
>CAJWTA010000043.1 GCA_913046805.1 uncultured Fidelibacterota bacterium
CTGTACATTTCTTTTGTAACAATATCAGTTTCCAAACCGACTCCGCGATCAAAGAGTTCAGTTTTTTCAAAAGCGGGTGTTCTTATTTGCCCATAGTTAAATAATTCCATTGTGTCATGGATTTTCTTTTCAAGAATTCGCCACTTATGAGATTCCTCCGGAAGAATGTCTTGAGTGCCTTTGATTGATCTTATATGATTTTTACTCATTTTGAAGCCCGATGCCTTGCAGCAAATCTAATGCTTTTTTTCTAAAACCCTCAGGAATATACAATTTTACAACACCAGTGGGAATGTTGAAGGCATTTAAATTGTAGGCACTACCAAAGAAATCACTTTTTATATAAGCAGGTATGTCGTTTTTATGTAAAATATTTTTTGCCATTTCTGCATTTATAATGCCACTATAAGTGCCAATTGGAATCCAATCTTCATGCTTAATGCTTGCCATAATTTATCTATCAAAAAGTGATGGTCTAGTAAAAGTGCCTCCGCGTTGTTCAAATTTTAAATCACTTAGATTTGGTGACTTGACATTTAAACGCAGATAAAGTCCCGATGCATAACCGCTTGGTGTCCAGTTAATGCTCATTTCCCAGCAATGTAAATCACGATATATCGAGAACGTATGACTCACTAGACTTTGTTCAATTAAATCAAAGCGGGCGTTGTACTGAACCTTCCAATTTTGAGTTAGCCGAATTGTTGAGTTTGAAGACATCCAAAATGTTTTTTGGGCATTATTTGGGTTAGCATTATTATATGCAAAGCTGAATGAAGCACTGGTTGACCACAAGTTTATGGGTGAAGTGTTATTAGTTTCTGATGAAATGCCATCTATTAATCCAGGTAAATTTGCCCCGTCAATTCTTTCGTTTGTATCCATGGTGTCTATTTCAGACCCAATATCATTTTCACTCAAAAGGTTTCTGCGTTTTCCAGCGAACTTTAGACCTGTGGAAAATCTCGCATTTATTAATCTTGGTGTTGGGATTCCATTTGATTTTCTAATTTTATTAATTCTAGTATTATTGACACTATCAAAATCGTACCAGTCATGAGTCATTGAGAAATCTAAATTCAATTTTTGCCTAATGTTGGCTCGAATCGAAGAGTTAAGGTTCCCCCAATTGTATTGATCTAAAACTAAATTATTACTTGTGCTAAGTCTCCATGAGAATAAATCTTTTTTTACCTCCTGATCGTTTTCTTTTACCTTTGCTTGAAAAACGTTATTTACTGAAAGGTTTACAGATTGGTTTTCGCCCCTTGGTGTTCCCCCAGCAAGTGTACCTGAAAATCTATCAAAATAAACCACTTCGCCATTATCTTGATTTATTACCTCGTAGTAGTTTGGATTTCTACCAAAAACTTCTTTGGAAAAATCTGGTCTAAAGGAATACCCAATCGATGGCGAAGCAACATGACGTATTGATTTAAGATTACCTATTTCTAAAGGGAATAAACCATATATTTGAGTATTCATATTTAAATTGAATGAACCAGTTGTACGGCTCGCAAAACCCAAAACCTCATTTTTATTGATCAATCCAGTTGAATCAATAAAACCGGAATAGGACCGGTTTACCCAATCAGATTTTAATGAAAGACTGGGGGAAATATTAAAATATTTGAAAATTTTTGAGGACATATTGAGTCCTGAAGTATGTGAAATTACGTAATCTGAAAATGTTTTTTCATGAATTTCACCTTGCTCATCCAAGCCCCACCTAAAAGAATCAGTTGAATCATTTAATGCGTATTTTTCTGATTCGTAATAATATTTATGATTATTGGTAAAACGGGAAGAATAATTGTAATTAATATTATTATACCAACTTTTATTTTTTGCTTTTGTTGGAAACAGAGCGCGTTGACTATGAGAAAAAGCCATCTGTGGGACAACATTATTTGATAGGTTAATTTGTTGACCGTTGCGAGTTGGTATTGTATAAAATGGAGAGTTGGGGTCAATTTTTTGTTCAGCCATGAGGTCTCTTCTGCTGGAAAGGTTTATGCTCAAACTATTTCGCGCTTTAGGCCATCGTTTAGAGTATGTTGCGTTTGAAACTGCTTGTTGGTTCAATCTTTTTTGCTGCTCGATGCCAGTTCTACGATTGTAATCTCCGCTTGAATAATAACTCGCGTTTACAGAGGCAGATTGATTATTCCTTAATTGCTGCCTATGATTCCATCTGACTACGTAATCGCTTTGTCTATTTTCACTGAGATTAAAAATATCTCTATCCTCAGCAGGGGTTGAGCTAGAGAATCGCTGCTTTGTTTCAAGGTCTATATTTCCAGAGAAACTGTATTTTTTTGAATAATTATTTTTAGACCGAAAAGTTATTCCATCGCGATCGTAAAAACTCATTGTAAGTTTTGTATCAAAGTATTCACTGCCTGCCCAGTAGTATCCTAGTCCATTCACGTAGCCTCCCCAGCGTGCATCGGTGCCATATGAAGGCATAATCCACCCAGAATTTCTTCTTCCTTTTTGATGTGGAAATACTCCAAATGGCAAACCAAAAATTGGGATATTAGCAATGTTTAGAATGATTGGCCGAGCAACAACTTTATCTTCATTGATCATTTTCATTTTTTTCATATGAAAATGAAAATGCGGATGATCTAATTCGCAGGTTGTGTATATGGCGTTTTCAGCATAAAAGATGTCCATGTCTTGATTTCGTATTTCATCACCATGATAATATCCATCTTCAGCTTTTGTCTTCCCTTTGGTTACTTTTCCTTGGCGCGTCTCCAGATTATAGAGCATCGAGTCTCCAGTGAGAGGCTCTTTATCAGATTCAATCATGGAAGGCATTAAAAAACCATATGTAGAATCACGCTCAGACATTGGAGTGGCTCTTAACAAATTTTTATTCCACTCCATGTTTATAAAACCAGCAGAGAGGTTTACATCTGTATATTTAATGTCTGCTTCACCGTGCAAATCCATGTATTCTCTTGCTATATCATATTCTATATCTTCTGAAGAATAAACAACCGGACCATCCACATCTCCAGTAGTTGAATCGGGCGTGTAAGTACCACGTGAACCTCCAGCTACTAAAATTTGATTTAGTTCTTTATTATCAAAGTTCATGCTAATGGTGTCACCGGAAACCAGGTTCTTTCCTTGATAAACCGAATCCTCAAATAAGTGATATAGAGTAGTTGCCATACCTTCAAGCCTGAGAGAATCAAGTGATCCATCTACAAAAAAACCTCGAAGAGTTGATCCGGTCATATCATTTATAAAATTAGCATCGCTAGAGTGTCTAATCGTGTCATTTTCAACAACTTCTATCCACTCTTTTTTACCGTTAGATGGATTAGTAGCTTTTGCATTTTCTGGGATGTAAATACTATTCAAAACATCATCTTTGTAGGTCAAGAAAATCTCATTTCCAGAGATAGTTTGCATGTTGTCAACAATTTTTGGATTAATCCTTAAAGATGTTTTTCCATTTTGACGGTCGTAAATCGCTTCTCCACAAGTAGCTATTCGACCGTTTTCATTAATGACAACATTACCCTTTGCAGAGTATGACACCCCTGAAGATTCGGGGTATTTTTTATACTCTATCTTATCACCGTTAATTATTTGATTCTTTTGTTTGAGCATGGTATTTCCATTTGCAGAGCCACTATCAGACTCAGAAAAATAATATAAGGTGTCAGCTATTAATTGATAAGTTGAATCCCATACTTCTGCGTTACTGTATGCGATCAATATGTCATTAGGAGAATCAATGTATAGAGAATCAGAAACAAGATTTTGATCCTTCTGGTCCATAGAGACTTTTCCATACAAAAACCCTTCCTGAGATTGCTTATCAAATCTTGCCCAATCACAACGTAAAACCATGTCCCCTTTTTTGAAAATAACGTTGCCTTTGAGATACTGCATAGACACACCATTCATAGTGATATTTTGAAGTGTATCCGCCCTTTGAAGTCTTAGTCGGCTATCCGACTGGGCGATCAAAGAAGCGATTAAAAAGAGAAATAAATATCTTTTGCTGTTTATAAACTCTGCAATCATTCAGATTTAATTTTATATACTCGGATTAAATTTAATACGATTGATGTAATATAATTGTTTCCTTTCTCGTGTTTACAAAATGCAACTAGGCACAAATTTAAGGAAATTCTTATCCTTCAATTGATGTAAACTTTATTATAGAATTTGGAGTAAATAATGAAAATTAATTGGCAAATTATTACGTTTGCGGTAATGTTAATTGCAGTTAGCTGCAGTAAGGAAAAACAAACAATGAACAATGGATTAGTAATAGAAGATATAAAAATTGGCGATGGTCAAGAGGTTGAAAAATTTAATATTGTAACAGTTAACTACACAGGCCTCCTTGAGGATGGTACAAAATTTGATTCCTCTTTAAATCCTGGTAGGTCTCCATTTAGGTTTACCGTTGGAGCAGGTCAAGTAATTAAAGGTTGGGATGAGGGTCTTATGGGCATGAAGGTCGGCGGTAAGCGTAAGCTTACTATCCCGCCAGAGCTTGGTTATGGAAGCAGAGACAATGGACCGATACCAGCTAATTCTACACTTATATTCGAAATAGATCTTCTTGGTATTGAATGATTAATTAACATTTACAGTTAATGAAAAGAAATACACTAGAACTTGTTGGATTTGTAAGTGTGATTGCATCTTTAATTTTTGTAGGGATGGAAATACGGCAAAATACTACTGCGGTAAGAGGTTCAACCAATCAGGCTATATCTGACCAAGCAACTGAACTTTATCTTGCCATGGCAACTGATCGAAACATTGCCCGCTTAACCGTCAGGTTGTACGATGGGGCTTTAAGGGAGGATTTTGATCCAGTGGATGATATGCAATTATTTTTAACTGTTATGACTGGTCTTCGTAGGGTGGAAAATATCTTTCTTCAATTAGAGGATAACATTCTAGATGAAAGAGCTTTCGATAGAATAGGTCTGAGCTTTTATCGATCCAACTACGGCCGTGAAATATGGGAGACGAACAAACAGTTTTTTGATCGAAAGTTTGTGCCTTTTTTTGAAAAATTATTAGATGAATAATAGTTTTATGTCCATACCTCAGGTAGGATAATTACGAAAAATATTAATCATTTATCCAATACTTGCTATTGTGTTTCTCAATTCTATTTTCGGTTGGGTAAATTTGTTTATTAAAATAATCTAACCTAAGGATAGAGCTAATAGCCACTGTAGCTCAGCTGGTAGAGCAACGCATTCGTAATGCGTAGGTCAGCGGTTCGACTCCGCTCAGTGGCTCAAATTTTTTTAATTTTTCAAAATAGTTTCTTTCTAAATTCTTTAACAACTTCATTTAATAATTACAAACATAATTAAGGGGGAGCTGCTATGAAAAAAATTATTCCTTTTTTGTTTTTTATTTTCTTTAGTTGTCAAAAGGACGAGGGTTATGACTCCATGTGGCTGATTGGGGAATGGGAAATTCTAATGGATAGAGGCGAAAATCCAATGCCAAACTTTCAAAAAATCGGGATCCTTAAATTCGAAAAAATATCAGATTGGGCAGATGCTACGTGTGGTTCGGTAACTTACTCTATAACTGATTCAAACATTTTTTCATCGAATGAATTAAACAAAACAATGAGTTACCACCACTGTGGTCACTCAAATAATTTAACCTTTGTAGATGGTGGTCCAGAAATATTTAATACTCTTGATCCAATTGGAAATAAAATTTTAGATATTTTTAGAGAAAGAGAATGTGGTTGTAATTTCGACGATGGTAGCCCAAAAGGATTTGGACCTAATCTATTTGGGGCTGTACAAAAGGACGGTGTAGATTTTCCAAAACTAGTAACGGTTAAAAATTTTGTATCTGGGAAAGATCTTAATTTTAATAGATTTGCATATGGCAGTGTTAGCAATGATATAGGTTTATGGAGCTGCGCAGATTCAAGAGAAAGTGAACCTGAATATTATATTCGATTAATCAAAATTAAATAAACCTTTACATAAAATTAAATTACTCTGACATTTTCACCTTTAAATTTTGTAGCATTCCAATTTATGGATTTTTTATCTGGTGTTTGTAATCCGCTAAAAATTATTGAAATAGAATTAAAAAAAAATTTGGAACACAACCAAAAATTATATAAAAAGATATGAAGTTATTGATCTAAATAAATTTTTTATGTGTAAAATATTGGATTTATACTTTTTATTGGCCTTTATTAAGTGTGTGCGTTCATTTGCAAAGCTTCAATTCATTTAGGATTAACGATTATTGTACCTGTCATTCCTTGTTGAGCATGAGAACCTATGCTACATATGTAATCGTATCTGCCTGATACATCAAAAACTAAAGTTCCAATAGTACAAGGTCCACTACACGGGCCTAAACTTAATTTTACTGGTCCAGAGGTGGTATATACATCGTGAAAACCACCTTCATTTATAAACCTTACGGAATCTCCCTGGCTGATTGTTATGACAGATGGGTTATAATACATATTTCCTGCATATATTGTATTGATGCCATCAATTAACCCACCCTTAGTTTGACTATCTTCATTTATGTCGGTGCACGATTGAATCCCAACCGATATAAGTATTGTCATGAAAAAATAGTTTATTTTTTTTGATTTTGTCACTGTATTAAACCTAAGTGGTAATGGTTTAAATTAGAAAAATTATTAAAATAAGAATATTTTTGAAGTCAAGAGCTTTTATAAAGCCAAATCTAATAATCACTATTTGATATACATCATTCTTTTAACTATGTGAAACCGGTTTGACTTTATTTCATAAAAGTAAATCCCTGAACTAACAGTTTCCCCTTTAAAATTTGTAGCATTCCAATTAATGGATTTCTTTCCTGGTGTTTGTAATCCACTATAAACCTCTTTAACCACATTCCCAAGTATGTCATAAATGGTAACATTTACGGTTGACTCGAATCCTAAATTGTAGTTGATACTAGTTGTAGGATTAAAAGGATTGGGGTAATTAGATACAGAGTAAATTTCACTTAACATATTGGACTTTTGCTCAGCAATGGATAGTTCAGGTTTTTTAGGTGCTAGCTGTAATCTGTCACCATTTGGCGTAGAGAGTATAAGCGTAAAAGCTGAATCTTGATCTGCAGATGATAAAAATCCAGAAGCAAAAATAATACCACTTTCACCTCCATATGTGTCAAGTGGAGCATAAAAAGAAGCTACAGCATCTTTACTTCCATGCGCTGTAACATCGATAGTGTAATTATCTGCTGGCACATTTAAATAATCAGAATATTTACCGTATTCTATATTTTCAAAAACCATGGATCCGTTTGCATAAATATCTACATCTGGAGCGTCTGTAACACCATGCATTACTTTAAGGGCAAAATTATTTTCATTTCCAGAATTTAATACTAAGTCTGAGGACGACATATTCAGTGGTTTAGTGTCATTTCCAACAATACCAAAAGCTGTTACAACGTAATTTTTAGACTGCTCTAATTCAAGAGGAAAATCTGCTATAACTCCTTGACCTGTTGGAGCAATTCCAATTCGAGATGAGACAGGTAATTTTACTAGCCCAGTACTGGAGCGGTAGGGTATACCTGTCAATGAAATCTCATTATTGAAATAAATATCGACTACAGGTTTGGGGGCATTGTGAATGATTTGAATATTTGCGGTTTTTTGTACAGAATTAACAGTGATTGAACCAACCATTCCTAAAACAGCATGTGAACCAATAGTGCATATGTATTCGTATTTTCCAACTTTATTAAATACTAAAATTCCAATAACACAAGGTCCCGAACAAGCAGGTAATTGTAACATCTCAGGACCAGAGGTTACTGCTGCGTCGTGGTAGCCACCATCATTAACAAATTTAACAGTATCCCCTTGATCAATAGTTAAACTTGACGGTTGATAATAATAATTACCAGCGTATACCGTGTACAATCTTTGAGACTGAACACTGCCAATAGTAAGCAGTAAAAATATTAGAGTGTATAGCATAACTTTACCTTTTTGTTAATCATAATATAGTAAAAATTAGTTATAAAAAAAAACACATTCGTAAAAACGCTCAAAACGCTTTATCACACAATCGTTCATTTTAGAAATTACTTTCACTTTTAGTATATAAAATAATTTTGTTACAAAAATTTAAGCGCTTGATTAAGTTAAAATGTTTTACAGGGTAGATATTGCAAAACTTGCATTTATCGTGTCGAGGACAGCGCCTTTACTCAAATCATTGATTATTAGTTTTTAGCAACAATATGAAAAATAAAAATAACCAGCATAACGATACATATTTCTGTGTTCACTTGGTGTTGAGAAATGATGTTGTCGAAAGCCACAAAAGAGAAGATACCGATTCAGTATCCAGCGATTTAAAATTTATTGAAGATCATTCGAAAGATTATTTTATAGGAATTGGTAGAGGCTCGTCACCTTCGAAAAAACTGGCAATTAAAATAGCTAAGACAAAAGCACTGGGGGAGCTTAATGGACAAGTCCAGAAATTTAAAGAAAACGAATTGAACAGGAACTTGTTTAAAAGTTTAAATTTAAGTTCGGCAGTATTCAGTGATCAAACAGCATATCAAATAAAGTCTCATTCGGCTCAAGATCTACAGTATGAAACACAAAACTTGAAAAAAAATAAATCCAGCGGAGCTTACTCGGTAAAAGTAACTGTAAAAATAACAAAAATCGATTTTGTAAAAGAGGCCATTCAAAAAAAAATTAAACTTTAATAATATAATAAGTTAAATACTTAAAAGGAGTATTATCG
>CAJWTA010000044.1 GCA_913046805.1 uncultured Fidelibacterota bacterium
ATTCTTGCAGATCTCAGTAAGGATTTTTGGTTCTATATTTCTCGTGGAATCTTGGGACAAAAAAAAATTAAGGGAGAGGTTGGCTCATCAGCTATGCCTCACAAAATTAACCCCATTCAATTTGAAAATGCTGAAGGTAATCTGGGTCTATCAAGCACAATACTTCATCACCTTGCTACGAAACTTCCTGTATCGCGAATGCAACGGGATCTAAGTGACTCGACCACTATACGTAATCAAGGTGTTGCGCTTGGACATTCCTTTATAGCAATTAAAAGCATATCTAAAGGCTTAAAAAGAATAAAGGTAAACGACGCACAGCTAAATATTGAATTAAATAATCATTGGGAAGTGTTGGGCGAAGCTATTCAAACTATTTTGCGTAAAAATGGAAAAGAAGATGCCTATGAAAAACTAAAAGAACTAACCAGGGGTCACAGCATTAACCAAAAATCACTGAGGATCTTTGTAGAAAATCTCGATATACCAGATTCGGATAGACAAAAACTTTTAGCATTATCACCTAGTACATACATTGGATTAGCAACAAAATTATCGAGATTAAAATAAATGTGTGGTATTGTTGGTATTTTCAAATCGGATGGAAATGATGTTTCGGCGGATATCTATGATGGGTTAATTCAAGTCCAGCATCGCGGACAGGATGCTTCAGGAATCTGCACTTGGAATAATTCGAAGATGTTTATGCATAAAGAATTGGGCCTAGTTAGTGAGGTGTTCAAAAAAGAAAATCTACTAAAGCTGAATGGAAATATAGGAATTGGTCATGTTCGCTATCCAACTGCCGGATGTGACGATGTCATTGAATCTCAACCCTTTTACTCAGCAAATCCTATCAGCATCTCATTGGCTCATAATGGAACACTTATTAACAGTGACAAGGTAAAGTCTAAACTAATAAAAACACACTTTTGCCAATTTAATACAGATTCAGATTCTGAGGTTTTGTTAAACCTTTTTGCTTATGAACTATCCAAAATTCAATTTAGAAAGATTAGCAAATCACATGTTTTTGCTGCGCTTGAACGTGTTTACGAAACAATTTCTGGAGGATTTGCCGTTGTGATGATAGTAGCAGGAGTAGGCATAGTGTCTTTTCGTGATAAACATGGAATTCGTCCGCTAGTACTTGGAGAAAAAAATAATGACTATATGTTTGCCTCTGAAAGCAGTGCGCTTTCAGCGCTTGGTTATGAGTTCATGCAAGACGTTAAGCCTGGACAAGCGGTTATTATCGGAGAAAACGGAAAACTAACAAAAAAGCAGATCGCAAAAAAAACCGATCATTCACCATGCTTATTTGAGTATGTATATTTTTCAAGACCTGATTCGACAATAGATTCAATATCAGTTCATAAATCAAGACTTCGAATGGGTGATTATCTCGGCGAAAGAATTAACATCGAATATCCATCTTTAAAGATAGATGTAGTAATACCCATTCCCGATACAAGCAGAACCTCTGCGATGCAAGTTGCTCATAAAGTTGGAGCAAAATATCGTGAAGGGTTTATGAAGAATAGATATATCGGTAGGACTTTTATTATGCCTGGTCAATCTGCTAGAAAAAAATCTGTTGCACTAAAGCTCAATCCAATCGAAATAGAATTTAAGGGTAAGAATGTTTTGCTGGTTGATGATTCAATAGTAAGAGGTCATACTTCAAGGAAAATAATTCAAATGGTCAGGAAATGCGGAGCCGAAAAAGTATATTTTGCTTCCGCCTCACCGCCAGTACGTTTTCAAAATGTTTACGGTATTGACATGCCAGCTACGAAAGAACTAATTGCAAACAACAAATCGATAAGTGAAATACGAAAGTATATTGGTGCGGACGAACTTATTTATCAAAATCTAGATGATTTAAAGCGATCAGCATATACAGGAAATCCGAATATAAAAAATTTCGAAGACTCGGTTTTTTCAGGAAACTATTGCACTGGAGACATCACTCAATCATATCTTCAATCTTTAGAAAACAGCAGAAGTGATTCCACAAGAACCAGATAACAATTATTAATGATGTATAATATATTGATCTTGGGGTCAGGTGCAAGAGAGCATGCTATTGCCAAATCTCTTTTTGTATCGAGCTATCAAAAAAAGATTTTTTGTATTGGAAGTGGTCGCAATCCAGGCATAATAGATTTATGCGAAGAGTTCATTGTAGGAAATATCAACGATCCGACATTTGTGGTAAACTATGCTAAAAAATGCAAGGTTCAATTTGTGATAATAGGACCAGAAAATCCTCTTGAAGCGGGAATTGCTGACGCATTATTAGATTCACAGATTGATGTTATTGGTCCCAGAAGAGAATTAGCAATGATTGAATCATCTAAAACATTTACAAGAAATCTTCAAAAAGAATTTAATATTCCAGGTCAACCTGAATATCAAGCATTCTCATCTATGATAGGCGTTGAGGACTATTTGAAAACACTTCAAGATAAATTTGTAATTAAATACGATGGGCTTGCGGGAGGTAAGGGTGTAAAAGTATTTGGGGAACAAATACATTCGATAGCAGATGGATTGTCATTCTGTGAAGGCATAATTAAAAAAGGTGGAAGTTTCTTGGTTGAAGAAAAATTTATAGGTGAAGAATTTTCACTTATGAGCTTTTGTGATGGAATGCATATACAGCACATGCCAATTATTCAAGATCACAAAAGAGCTTTCGAAGGTGACAAAGGGCCCAATACTGGTGGAATGGGTACGTATTCAGATGCAGACCATTCGCTGCCATTTTTAAACGACACCGATATAGAAAATGCGAAAAAAATTAATGAACTAACTTTAAAAGCTCTGAAGTCAAAAACGGGACTACTTTATAAAGGGGTACTCTACGGTGGATTTATGGCAGTTAATAATGGAGTTCGATTGATCGAATACAACGCACGGTTCGGCGACCCTGAAGCCATGAATATTTTTTCACTGTTAAAGACGGACTTCATAGACATATGTAAAAGCATATTAAGTGGTGATCTTGATAAATGTAAAATCGAGTTTTTGAACAAAGCAACCGTTTGTAAGTATGCAGTTCCTAATGGATATCCAGATGATCCAATTAAAAATAAACCAATTAGTATTGATCATATGATAGATTTGGATAATGTATTTTTCGCTTCTGTAGACTCATCAGATAAAAATCTAATAGAAACCGGTAGCCGGACACTAGCCTGTATATCAATTCAAGATTCAATATATGAGGCTGAAAAACATGCAGAAAAAAATATATCCTCAGTAAAAGGTCCACTTTACCACAGGTCAGATATCGGAACAAAGACTGTCATTGAAAAGAAAATTGATCGTATGGATGAATTACGATGTTAAAACTTGGGATTCTAGGCTCTACAAATGGTACGGATTTAGAAGCTATTATTGCAGCTATAAAAGTTGGTACAATAAATGCAAAAATAAATGTGGTCGTATCTAATAAAAAAGATGCGTTTATTCTAAAGCGCGCAAAAAAGCATGATCTTAATGCGAAGTATTTATCTGATCGTTTAATCTCCAGAGATGAATATGCTAAAGTGCTTACAAATACGTTCTCAAAAAACAATGTTAATCTTATTCTATTGATTGGGTTTATGAAAATTCTTTCTAATTCATTCTGCAAGGTTTGGCAAAATAAAATTCTAAATGTTCATCCGTCATTATTGCCAAAATATTCTGGTGGAATAAATAACAATGTCCACAAACAGGTTCTTCGCAACGGTGATAAGGAAACTGGATGCACCATTCACTATGTGACAGCTGATGTCGATTCTGGTCCAATTTTAATCCAAAAAAAATGTAAAGTAGATATTAAGGATACCGTTGATTCTTTAAAGGCGCGAGTGCAAGATCTTGAGGGTAAGGCATTTGTACAAGCCCTCAACTTAATTGAGGGTAAAAATCATGCTTAAAAATATAACGATTAATGAACAGCCAATTAAGATAAGGAGAGCGCTAATCTCAGTTTATGATAAAACGAATATTGAAAAACTTGCTCGCTCCTTGGTTGATAATGGAGCTGAAATAATCACTACTGGTGGTACATCTGAAACCTTAAGTAATAGCAATATACCAATTATTGATATAAACGAATTTACTGGATTTCCTGAAATGATGAATGGTAGAGTAAAAACCTTAAACCCTAATATCGCCGGTGGAATATTGGGGTTACGAGATATTCATGAAGCAGACATCATTGCTAACAATATAAAAACCATTGATCTTGTAGTCTGCAACCTATATCCTTTCGTTGAGGCTATTTTAAAAAAAGAATGTACACTTGCCAATGCTCTTGAAAATATTGATATAGGTGGTCCGACTATGATTAGATCTGCAGCTAAGAACGTTGGGTGGACATGTGTTATTGTAGATCCGGCGGACTATACATTATTAATTGAGCAAATAAATAAAGGTGGAAATATTTCATATGATTTTCGCAATAAAATGTCGCGTAAGGCATTTTCTTTAACTGCACAGTATGACGCCTCAATAGATAAATATCTTTCAAACGATATGTTACCCGATACACTAAATTTATCATTTAATAAATTTCAAGATCTACGTTACGGAGAAAATCCCCAACAAAAGTCATCTGTTTACTTAGATAATTCTTCACATCATGGTATTTTAAACTCTCAGATACATCAAGGAAAGAAACTATCTTATAATAATATTATGGATGCTGATGCAGCGGTGTCATGTATTACTGAGTTTGAGAAGCCAGCATGCGTTGTAATAAAACATGCTAATCCATGTGGTGGTGCTATTCACAATAGTATTGACACCGCTTTTGTTAGAGCTATTGAAGCAGATAAACTTTCTGCATTTGGTGGAATAGTGGCACTGAACAGGGAGTGTACAGAATACATTGCTAATTATCTAAAAGATTTCTTTGTTGAAATTATTGTTGCCCCTTCTTTTACCTCAAATGCTTTGGATATTCTAAGGAACAAAAAAAACCTGCGAGTTATTGAGCTCGGTAATATAAACAATTTTAAATCTCCTCTAAATTTGCGATATATCCATGGCGGTATTTTGGTTCAGGAAGAGGATAACTCTATTTTGATGTCATCTACGTTTGAAACTGTTACGGAAAACTCCATTGCTGAAACTGTTAATGATACGCTTGCATTTGGCTGGTCCATATTAAAATACGTTAAATCAAATGCTATACTTATAGCAAAAGATTGTACTACGGTTTCAATTGGTGCTGGGCAGGTTAGTCGTGTTGATTCTGTCAATATTGCACTAAGTAAATTAACTGGTGGTGCAGGCGGTGCTATTTTGTTTTCGGATGCCTTTTTTCCTTTTAGGGACAGTATAGATTTAATTGCAAATGCTGGAATAAAAACCGTGGTCCAGCCTGGTGGATCGATCAAAGATGCTGAAGTTATCGAAGCTTGCGATGAGCATGGTATTGCTATGCTATTTACTGGGTCTCGGTGCTTTAAGCACTAATATTGTGGAACAGACGGATCTACTTCTCTTGACCAAGAGCTAATTCCACCCGCTAAGTTGGACACATCATAACCTTTTTCGTGTAAGTAGTGACAGACTCTTGCTGATCGTACGCCGCTGTGGCACATCACAACGATAGGTTGTTCTATTTCTAGTTCATTTAGCCTATCAGCAATTTGGCCCATTGGTATATGTTTACAAATATTGAGTTTTGCTACTTTTAATTCTTCATCCTCTCGAACATCCAAAAGCACAAAACTACTCTTTTTATCAATTAGATTTTTTAATTCTTGAACATTAATTGATTTCAAAATACCTCCAATCAATATCTTCGTTATTATTATTACAAATATTAAATTTACCATGCTTATATAGGATATTTATATGGTTTTAATTATTTCGATTACCGCTTTTTTGCTTGTTACAATTTTATTTGTAATAGATACCGCAAAAGATCAAAGCACGACCAGCGAGGTATCGACATATCTTTCTCCTTTCGAATCTGAGACATTTGTTAGTCATAATTATTCAGCTAGTGTTGAAACCGTTTGGAATGCTGTTGTTAATCTTGCTAGTTACAACTATTGGTTTCCAGGAATAGCGAGGATTTTACCTATTGTTAAAACAGATAGATACGTTCACCGATATTCATTTGATCAGTTTAACTTTGCTCCTGGATCTCTTCTAACTATTAAAAATAGAGGAGTATTTCCTTCCGGCAAAGGTATGATAGCCTCAGCTACTCCAAACAAAAAATTAGAAATGGTCTTGCAATATAATCCGCTTCATAAAGAATATGTTACTTTTGATTTAGCATCTCATTCAGAGGGCACAACCCTTTCGCTAACCCGCAAAAGCTATGGTCCATTTTCATTTATGAGTGTTTGGGGTTTTGATAGTAGTAAATCTAAAACATTAGATAATCTGGGATATATGATTCCTGCTGAAGATATTGCCTCAGAAGATAAAAAAGAGGTTGACTCCAAGTCTAGTGACGCATCTGATAACTTGTTTGAAGACAGAAATCTAATGGCAGCATATTTAGTTAATAAAACTCTTGATGGTGATGCAAATATCATTAAATCAACTGTAGATGTTTACGCTAGAGGAAAAGCTAAAGCTTTGTTGATCAAAATCAACAAGGGCACTGCTGAAAGGCCTCCAATGCCAGAAGCGGGTGCCTCTGCGCCTGCATCTACTCAGCCAGCAGCATCCCAAGGATCTAATGATGCTGTCCTTTCAAAAGAGGATACGATCGCAATGGTGGTGAATAAGGCATTGGATGGAGATGAGGGGCCTTTAAATGAATTAACAGATAAAGTATTAAGGGCAAAGTCAAAATCCCTGATTATGAAAATCAACAAGGGCACTGCTGAAAGGCCTCCAATGCCAGAAGCGGGTGCCTCTGCGCCTGCATCTACTCAGCCAGCAGCATCCCAAGGATCTAATGATGCTGTCCTTTCAAAAGAGGATACGATCGCAATGGTGGTGAATAAGGCATTGGATGGAGATGAGGGGCCTTTAAATGAATTAACAGATAAAGTATTAAGGGCAAAGTCAAAATCCCTGATTATGAAAATCAACAAGGGCACTGCTGAAAGGCCTCCAATGCCAGAAGCGGGTTCTAATTCAAGCGATGAAAAACCAACTAACAAAAATGACGAGATTCTTTCAGAAACTGACGAAGACAAATTTGCTAGAATGGTTGCAGAAGGAATAAAAGGCAATATGGAAGAAATCAACAGTTTAGAAGACAAGATATTAAGAGGAAAAATTAAAGCAGCTATTGTAAAGGCTAAACGCTCTAGCTAATTGAAATAAATAAATACAATTTCAATTATTTAATTATTATATCATGATAATTGATATCTTTCTACCTGCCAGTTTAATATTTATTATGCTTTCACTCGGTTTAGGGCTGGAATTGAGTGATTTTACTAATTTGGTTCGTAAGCCAAGATCCTTCTTTGTAGGTTTAACAAATCAAATACTTCTTCTTCCGATAGTCACCTATATCGTCATTCTAGTATTTGGCATCACAAAAGAGGCTGCAGTTGGAATGATGATCTTAGCATGCTGTCCAGGGGGTGTAACATCTAACATCATAACTAAATTAGCGAAGGGTGATACTGCATTATCAATATCTTACACTGCATTTAATAGTATTTTAGCTATTATCACGCTGCCCTTGATTGTTGGTTTTTCTATGAAATCCTTTATGGGACTAGAGGCTCCAGATGTAAATATTTTATCCCTAGGACTGACAATGTTTTTTATTACTGCAGTGCCGGTAGGTATTGGGTTATTGATAAGAGAAAAAAATAAATATTATGCCGATAAGTTTGAACCCAAAGCCTCCAAAATATCTACCATCCTTTTTGCTATCATTATATTAGGTGCACTTTTGAGCGAATGGGAAACGTTCATCAATAACTTTGTTTTATTGGGACCTGCAATTGTGCTATTGATATTAACAATGCTTATCATTGCTTATAAAAGCTCGAAGCTCTTTAAAATGAGTGATAAGCAATCCATAACCGTAGCAATAGAATCTGCTATGCAAAATGGTACAGTTGGAATAACCGTTGGAAATCTTATTATTAATCCTGAAAGCGGTTTATCAATTTTAAGCATTCCTTCTGGGGTTTATAGTATATTGATGTATCTAATTTGCCTACCATTTGTTTTTTGGTTTTTGAAAAGAACGCCTATTTAAATATCACCAAGCTCAGACATTTTAAATTTTTTGTAAATCGGAGTAGTTCTGCTATTTTGCATGATAGATGTTATTTTATTTATAATCTCTGGTTTTGACTTTGAAACATCGTTCTGCTCTTGAGGATCACTTTTAAGATCGTATAATTCTATTTGCATATTACCGTCAAAAATATTTTTGCGGATTGCTTTCCAATTGTTCATTCTTACAGCCTGCTGGCCATTGTATGCGGGAAACTCCCAGTAAAGATACTCATGCATTTCGTTTTGTTTATTCCCTATTAAGGTTGGCAAGAGACTTATGCCATTGATATTTTTTGGAGGCTTGATTCTTGCTATATCACAAAATGTGGGCATCATGTCTTGAAATGCTGAAATAAGGTTTGAGCGCTGTTCTTTTTTAATTTTTTTAGGCCAATGAGCAATCATTGGAACACGTATACCGCCTTCATTGACAAAACATTTAGCCCATCCATACTCTGTTTTAAATGGTTTTGCGC
>CAJWTA010000045.1 GCA_913046805.1 uncultured Fidelibacterota bacterium
ATTATCATTGATTAGATGCGCAATTTTATGCGTCAAAACGCGGGTTTTGCCGCTACCAGCTCCAGCAAATATGAGAACAGGTTTCCCGAATGATTCTACAGCAGCTTTCTGAACATCGTTAAGTTTTATGTTTGCCATATTTAAGTATTGTTAGCCTTTTTTGATTTTTTATTTTTTCTTCTAATTTTTTGGAATTCTTTTTTTGCTTCATTATGTTCTTTTTCTGTTCTTGTAAAAGTATGATACCCGTCACCCCTTGCGACAAAAAAAAGAAAATCTACGTCTTCGGGATAGAGAGCTGCCTTAATTGACTCGATACCCGGATTGTTAATAGGGCCAGGTGGAAGCCCGTAGTTCAAATACGTGTTGTATGGCGATTCAATCTTGAGATCTTTATTCAAAAGACGGCGGGGTGAATCTTCAATAATGTATTGAATGGTTGGGTCTGCTTGTAAGCGCATTCTTTTTTTGAGTCGATTGTGATAAACACCAGATATTCGTGGCCTTTCACTATCGAAAATCGCTTCGCCTTCAATGATTGAAGCTAATGTTAAAACTTCGTTTTCAGATAGATTTATTTCAGCCATTCTTGTTCTCATTGCATGTGTAATATTGTTATTATACTCAAAAACCATTTTATTTATAACGTCTTCTGGACTAGCGTCCTCAGGTAAAAGATATGTATCTGGAAACAAATACCCTTCGAACGAATTGCTATCTATTTTCCAGTTTCTCAAAAGTCGACGGCTTTTTACTGCTTTGAGAAAACTATCTTTTTTAATATTAAATTTTGATTCAAGTTCTAGTGCAATATCATTTACAGACCACCCCTCAAGGATTGTCATCTTTTTGGATAAGGCAACACTGTTTACGATTTTTTTTATGATACAATAGTTTGTAGTAGCCTCTTCAATCAAAAACTTTCCAGCCGGCAAGTCTTTTTCATACCCAAGTGTTTTAACAGCTAAAATGAAAGATTTTTTATTTTTAATGATTCTTTGATCAAAAAGCTGATTTGATACATCAATCAAAGTAGATCCTTTTGATATAGAAATTTTCGTAGAGTTTTCAGAGTTAAGTTGAGGCCATAGTAATACTATTCCGTAGTAGAATAGCATGCTACTTAGAACAGAAATCATAATGATTTCTGTCAGAAAACGGTCTAAATAAAATTGAATTTTCTTGAGCATAAACGGGGGCGAAAATTATTAATTTTATACTTAATTAACAAATTATATAATATTTAGCTCTTTTAAATGGTTATAAATTTTAATAAAAAATAATTGGCACCCCTTTTAAGAAAGTGTAACTTCGTCGTCGTAATGAGCACAGATAAAAAACAAAATAATTTTAGTTTATTTGATAGCTGGGCATTTGGAAAGCTAAACTATATTCTATTTTCTATAGGTCTTGCTTTAGTTATTTTTGGTTATATTTTCATGGCGAGTGGCGATGTAAATAGCTTTCAAAGCCTTACCCTGGCACCTATAATGCTCTTTTTAGGGTACATTGTTGTTATTCCAATTTCACTTGTCTACAGAGACAAGCAATAATTGATTATTTTGGGGCTGTAGTTCAGTTGGTTAGAACGCCGGCCTGTCAAGCCGGAGGTCGCGAGTTCAAGTCTCGTCAGTCCCGCAGCAAACCCCGTCGAATGATGGGGTTTTTTGTATTCTAAATCTGCCTAATAAATGTAATCATAGGCTTTATTGATGCTGCGACTGCAATGATTAGATACAAGTACCAATTTAAACTCAATATTGGATCCCATAGCTTTGCAATCATGAGTCCAACAGCAAAGCCCGCTAATGCGTTAAGCCTGAAATCAATGAAAGAGAATTTAAATTTCCACATCCGAATTAAGAGGTTCTTTTTTTTATTTTCCATAAGAACTATATTAAAAAGTGTGACCAAAAAATATAGCGTTTAATAAAAGCCCATTAGTCCCATACCAAAAAGCTCTAAAAGCGGGATTATCTGCAAATAATATGATATGTCCTTGACCTTGTCTTTTAGCAATGATTGATGCTGAATTTTTTATTTTTAAAAGCTTCTCTTCAGAAATATAACCACTCATTAAAGGATTATCAGAATATCTTGCTACATTTGCAGCTGCCGATTCAGATAGTTTAAAAAAGTTTGTACCTCTTCGAAAAATAGGGTGGATGGTGCTGTATCCATATCCAATAGGATGTGTATTATCAATTTTAACTTTAAATATTGCTCCACCTATTCTTTGAGCCCCAGTAACAGGTCTTAACTGATCATATGGTATGTCTAACGACATTTTTTCAATCTCGATAAGGTCTTCATTAATTATTTTTTTATCTACTATCCATTTTGAACCGGTCTGAACTGAAATCAAAGTACCTCCATCGGTAATCCATTCTTTCATATTGTTAATATCTGAACTATCTAGCTCAGAGTATGATCCATCTGGAAGGATAATTGTATTGTATTCCGATAGTTTTTTGCGATTTAAATTAACAGCGTTTAGGAGGGAAACAGGAATTCTCATTCTATTGTCTATTAAATGCCATAACTCACCGGCACCATAAGAAGAAGTTCCATTACCAGACAAAATAGCTACTTTAGGCTTTCTTAAAACTCCTTGAAACGCACCCCCTAGGTCTGGACCATTTGGAGTGGCAGCTGAATTTGTAGCATAAATGTTAACATGATCTTCAATAACCAAATTTTCCATTAAAGCGTGAACCATATTTGGTGTTATTGTCGCATCTGCATCTCTTTGAATTAGAGGTATAACAATGGTTCCTCTTTTAAAATTTAATTCTTGGCCATTCACAATTGCAGTAAAAGGCGCCGTGGTAAGCCTTGGTAAAATACCAGCATTTAATATGCGATAAAGACTTTTCGGGTTATAGTATCTATCCCAAGGCATTAGATACGCAGATGATGCTTTGCCTCCAATTAGCTTTCCACCATCAATATTTATGTCATTTATTTTTGCTCCTAAAAATGCATCGGGCCGCTGCTTTACTTCATGGTAGTCTACTCCGAATGCAAGAGGTAAGGTCCAAGCTGAAACATCGTAAAAAAGTGAATCTTCAAACGTTGTGACCTTTTCCATAACGCCTGCAATAAACCGGGTTTGAGGTTGATTAGTGGGAATTATTATGGCATCGCCTTTTGCAAATCTTTTACCTTTAATCGTTATTGATTTTTTAAGGTCATAGGCTTCAATTCGATGTCTCTGAAGAGTCTTAACGAGCATCTGAGCCCTTGTTCTATTCTTCTTTAGGTTGATTAAATACCCTTTTACCTTATTTTTTGATGCAACCTCAGAAGATTTTGCATAAAAATTTCTTTGATACCTTAAGAATTCATTGCGAAGCGCTACTAGACCATCTACAGCGCCAAGCGTAGCCATATATTGATTACGTACAGAAAATGCATAGGTTAATTTTCCCTGATTAGAATCCGTTTCGCGCGCACGTGATGATGCTTGTTCAAACAAAATACCAACCGAACCATGTATATCTCCATATGTCGATCCTTTGCCATAATAAAAGTCATCAAATGACTCTTCAGAGTAATAAAGGGATTTAATATCATCTAGTCTTTTGGCAAAAAACGGAGCAAGTTTATAAGTTAAATCAATACCTTCTTGGGGTGTATTAGGATTAATTCTGCTTTTAATTCCAGGCTGAAAGAAATAGGTTGAGTTAGCTCCCATTTCATGAACATCCAAAAGGAATTGTGGTCTCCAATGGTGAAACAGTTTTATGCGACCCTCGCTTTCAGGCTGTGTAACAGGCAACCAATCACGATTTAAGTCAAACAGATAATGATTTGTTCTGCCTCTTGGCCAGGGTTGATTATGCTCTCTATCTTGAAGGTCTGTTGTAGGAACGACACCACGATTTCCATTTACCCAATTAACAAAACGATCTCTACCGTCAGGGTTAAACATAGGATCAATAATTAAAATAGTGTTTTTTAAAATCTCATCGACCTCATCCCCCGTACCTGCTGCTAAATGATGTAAAAGTAAAATTGCAGCTTCGGTTCCACTCGCTTCATCGCCGTGCACAGAAAAACCTAGATATGCAACTAGTGGTAATTTTTCTAATTTTGCATTTGTCATCTGGTTAGGCATATCCGAAATCTTAATATTTTCTAATCTGAGATTATCCAAATTTTTATGATTATCAGGGTGGGTTACTATAGCATGAATGAGTCGTCTCCCTTTATGCGACACAGCATGATCATCCATAATTACACGATCACTGATACTGGCTATAGACTCAAAATAGTCAACAACCTGACTTGTTCGAGTGTGTCTATCTCCAATTTTGTGTCCAATAACATTCTCTGGACGGGGGATTGAAAGATCGTAATTAACTCCAGCAAACTCCATAGGCAAAGAAATCTGCTGCTGAGAAAATATGGATGAAAGAAAAAGAATGCGAACGAATAGCTTCATGTTTACCTCTAATAAAAAGTTTTATTTATTCAAATTAATACGCAATAAAATATTTGACACGAGATTTTATTTTATAAATATAAAGGCCCTCGCATTCACGAGGGCCTTTATCTAGATACTTAGTAGCTGCCGACCTCCAAAAGGCTGACATCTAGTCAGTTAATTTGCTGGCTTATTTTTGGAGGCCAGCGTTCTACAGTTTATAGACAACTGATCACCTCCTTCCTAAATTGTTAATACTAAATTATGTATGAAAAAAAATACGACTCAAGTATAAAATTGATATTTATTAATTTTTTTACCCGTTTGAAGATAGATTAAAAAATGAATTTGCCGCTTTTTCTTCACCTGCCTTAAAAAAATATTCTAATAAAACACGAATACTGTTAAATGCGAGATCATCCCAAGGGACTTCACTTTGATCTGCGAACATCACATCGTTAATCTCATCACCTATCCGCGTTGATTGATCTTTAAGTTTTGAATAAAAATAAAAATGAACTTGGCTTATGTGAGGGACACTGTAAACCATAAATAAATTTGAAGGGGAAGGCTCGATTCCGACCTCTTCATTGGCTTCTCTTTGAGCGCCCTCCAATAGCGTTTCACCATTTTCCATAAATCCAGCTGGAACGGTCCAATAGTCTTTTCTTGGTTCAGTATTTCTTTTGCAAAGAAGAACCTTTCCTTCAAAAGAACCAATTATTCCAACAATATTGTTTGGATTTACATAATGTATGTATCCGCACGCAGGACAAACATCCCTTAAGCGATTGTCTAAAGGGGGTACAGTCGATACAGTTTTTGCTCCGCACTTAATGCAATAAACCATTTAATTGGCTCGATTGTATTGCTTCAAAATTTCCATCAACTTTCCATGTGGTAATGCATATACTTTGTTGTTATTTATTCCCTCCATTGTCTCTGCCGCTATCATTGCATTTATAATGGATTCTTCAACGGTTTGTACAGTGGCTTCAAACAAAGGTGTTATTTTGTCATTAGGGAAAATTTTAACTGTGCGCTCATTTTTTCGGTTAAATGCTTTGGGGTTTGCAGTAGAAAAAGATAAAAATATATCACCAGATCCATTTGAACCTCTTCCACCAACAAGCCCAATTCCAATTGGGATTCTATGTGAAATTCGCTTTAATTGATGAGGAAGCAAAGGCGCATCAGTAGCAACAATTACAATAATAGACCCATCACCCTCTTGGCGCTTATTTGATGGTGGCGCATTAAATTCAACATTTAGTGTATCTTTTAATTCTTGTCCAATCTGTACTCCACTAATAGTAAGATTTTTTTTACTACCAAAATTTGATTGAACTAATGTACCAATAGTATAAGTCTTACTATTAATCTTAACTTTTCTAGAAGCGGTTCCAATTCCCCCCTTAAATCCAAGAGTAAGCATTCCAGTTCCACCGCCAACATTCCCTTCAATAACGGGTCCTGAGCTAGCATTAGCGATAGCTTCATATACATGCTGCTCTTTAACATGAAACCCGTAAATATCGTTTAAAAAACCATCGTAGGTTTCACCAACTACAGGGTACGTATACCACCAATCATTATTTCCATACCAATTTGTATCGACAAACCATTTTAAAACAGCATCACGCACCACTCCAACGCTATTTGTGTTAGTAATCATTATTGGGGTCTCAAGAAATCCAGATTCAGTAATCCAAGTTGTGCCCGTCATTTCGCCGTTCCCATTTAAGCTGTACCAATTTGCAAAAACTGGGTTAAACTTTTTTCCACGGGGGAAAATAGCTGTCACACCTGTTCGGACTGGTCCTTGGCCAATAATATTTTTTCCTGATCCAGAAATTATTGTACTATGACCTACTTCTACACCTTTAACATCGGTAATAGCATTTAACTTCCCTGGAACACCTTTAAACTCAATACCTAGATCGCGAGCACGTGGTTTTTGACTTAATGCTATTGAAAGAAACATAAGAATTAATGATATTTTTTTTATCATTGTACCTCTATTTACTTCTATCTATCTGTATACGATAACGTATGGCATTGCCAAAAAAACAAAGACCACTATTCACAACTATTAGCGCAAGAGTTCCTAACCAAAAAAATGGCTTTTTTTCGTACTTCAGTATAATCGCTTCTCCAAGCAAAGATAATCCAAGTCCAATCAGAATTAATCCACTAATTGAGAAGGTAAGCCATTTTAATTTCATAAAATCTCTTATTTAGGTTCCTTGTAAACAACGCCATCTTTCATTACGAAGACAACTTTTTTTGTAACAGTTATATCTTTTAACGGGTCACCATTCACAGCTACAATATCGGCTTTCATTCCTTTTTTAATCCTCCCTAGATCTTTCTGATTTAAAACATCAGCTGCTATACTAGTTGCAGCAAAAATCGCATCCATAGGTTTCATTCCAGCTTCTACCATGAGAACAAACTCATCAGCATTTTCTCCATGCGGGGAAACACCCATATCCGTTCCAAAGGCAATCTTTACTCCTTCCTTATAGGCCATTCCAAGAGTTTTTTTAATTTTTGGTCCAATTTCAAGTGCTTTAGGGCGCACTATTTCTGGAAAATAGCCTGGCTCTTTTGCTTTCTCATAAACAAACTCTCCAGCAGAAACCGTTGGAACATAATACGTACCATACTGTTTCATAAGCCTTGCGGTTGCTCTATCCATTAATGTACCGTGTTCAATTGTGCGAACTCCTGCGCGAATAGCGCGCTGCATTCCCTCAACACCATGCGCATGCGCTGCAACGTGCATTTCATAATCGTTAGCTGTTTCAACAATAGCTCTAATTTCATCTTCAGTAAATTGAGGGTTTTGACCATTTTTAGCCACACTCAAGACTCCACCCGTAGCGGTTATTTTGATAAGATCTGAACCGTCTTTATAGCGTTGCCGTACCGCTTTCCTCGCATCATCAGCTCCGTTCACTACAGCCTCATGCGGACCTGGATCACCACGAAACTTTCGATTTAAACCACTAGATGGATCAGCGTGCCCTCCAGTTGTACCAATCGATCGTCCCGCGGAAAAAATTCGGGGACCTTTTATGTATCCTTTATTTACCGCATCTCTCGCAGCAAGCACCACTTCCCCACCTACATCTCGAACCGTTGTAAAACCTGCTAATAATGTTTTTTCAACCCATGGAACAGATCTATAAGCAAAATCTTCTGGATTTAAGTAAAAATCTTCACTGTAGGATTGAGGACTAGATTGCGAACCCAGATGAACATGAAGGTCCATCCATCCTGGCGTCACTGTAGCGTTTTTCAAATCGATTAGCTTGTCTTTTGATTGAGGCTGCATGAAACCGTTCTTTACATCAACAATCAAACCATTCTCAATTACAATGGTTTGATTTGTTCTCTTTTTCTTTACCACACCATCAATTAGCGACCCTGCATAAATCAATGTTTTCTGTGAAAAGATCATAGAAATGCTGAAGAAAATTGTTGTTAGGGTTTGAATTAAATATTTCAATTTGTTATCTCCTTATTTTTCTATCGGACCTAATGGGCTATTGCAATTCTCGGTTTCATTTGCAGTATAAGCCCAATCGACTACCATCCATCTATTATTAAATCGAGTTAATGTAAAAGACTCTGCGCCACAATGCGAAAATTTTCCATTCAAGTGAAAATCATAAGTAGTCCATGCAATAGCTAAATCACCGCGATACATAATGATTGGATCCCACATACGCTCAAAATAATCTGTCGATTGATCTGCTGTCTGCTTAAAAAAATCAGTATTTGATCTAAAGCCAATCCCATCTTTTCTTATTCTAAATACACGACCATCTTCAAAAACATGATATCGAGCTTTTTCAATATCGTTTGTACTAATTGCAATCAACATTTCTTTAACTACATGCTCTATGCTATCAGTAGTTGCATCTGATTTTAAACGAACCGAGTTCATAGTTGAACGATCAACTGTTTCACAAGCACATAATAAAAAACATAATATGAATATTTTTTTCATGACCTGTTTTAAATTACCAGTAGGATACTGGAATCAGTATTTCATTTTTTCGGAAAGGGGGAATAGTTGTTGGTCCATTATATTGCGCAACTCGAATATCTCCTACAACCTCGATGTTTTCCTCTTGAAGTTGCTTTAAAAAGGTTTTGATATAGCGATTTGATCTTTTTTCGGTTGCCCAGC
>CAJWTA010000046.1 GCA_913046805.1 uncultured Fidelibacterota bacterium
TGGCAAAATAAAATATATATTTAACAGTTTTTATCAAAAATTCTTGATCTTTTTATTGTTATAAAAAATTAAAAAAAAACAATTTTTAAAATTTTTTTAAAAAAAATATGAACTTAATTATATCATATCAATTAAATTTTTATTAAATTACTATTCAATAATCCAATAAATAAATGTCGATAAAATAAATAATATCCGAAAATTCGAATAATTTATGCTAGACTCTGAAATATATAATATCATAAAATCGTTAGTTGGACACCATAAAGAAGCAAACAGTAGAAGCGCAAGATCAAAAGTAAGAAACCTTCTCCCAATTGACTCCGCCTTTGGGTATTATTTATCGAATAAAGTAGAGTTTTACGACCCTATTCAAGATGAAATCTTCTATAGGAATCTTAAGTACGACAATGAAAAAATGAGATTAGAATCCATTTCATATATCAACGGACGAATTGAATACTATAATAGATTGTGTGATGACGAATTTACCAAAAATGGCTCCGTATATGATTATGTAGACCCTATAGCTAAATGGGGCGTAAAAGTAAAATTAAGTGATCGTATTTTACATGACCCCGCACCTCTAAATGCTAAAGTTGACCGAGAAACGATTCGCGTTATCAATAATGAATATATTTATAAGTGCGCTTTAAAACTTGATTCCGATCAATTTGTAGAACGTTTCAATAAGATGATTTATGTATATCTTAAAAAAATTTCAGGCGGTAAAAAATTAATGGTTGACAATACATTGTATAACCCAACTATTGAATATGAAGATTGGTTCATGTCAGCAGGTCTAGATCTTGATGAAATCAAGTCTTTAGCAGATGGGTTACGTGGATTAAAATCTTCTGAAAACCCTGTCAATTATAGTAAAAAAATAGAACCAAAAAAGATTAATGCAGCATACAGTATACGCGCTAATCCGAACCACCAAAAGTGGTATTCTAGTCCGGTTGAATCTAAAATTATATCGTTGATTGAAAACGGCATGATTGATGGTTTTGTATCAGATTGTATGTTTAAACACGTTAACAAATTAAATATAAAGAAGCTTGCTCATAAATTAAATTGTAGCGATAAAACCGCTAAAAAATTTATTACTCAGCACGCATCTTATTTGTTGGAGTAAACTTTATGAGTTTAAGAATTTTTGTAACAGGTGGTACCTTTGATAAAGAGTATGATGAAATAACTGGTAATCTTTTTTTTAAAAAAACTCATTTGCGTGAAATGCTTGATCTTGGTAGAGCAAAAATCGACGTTAATATATCAACACTAATGATGAAAGATAGCTTAGAAATGGATGATAATGACAGATCACTTGTTGTTGATAATTGTTCCAAGTCTATAGAGAGCAACATAATCATTACGCACGGAACTGACACAATGATTGATACCGCTACATCTATTGCTAATGCAAAATTGAACAAAACCATCGTTCTGACAGGTGCAATGATTCCATATAAATTTGGTAGTTCTGACGGTCTTTTTAATCTAGGAGCAGCTATCGGATTCGTTCAAAGTTTACCTAATGGAGTATATATAGCTATGAATGGAAAGTATTTTCATTACGATAAAGTAGAGAAAAATAAGGAAATAGGAGAATTCATTCCTATTTGATGAGAATTAAATTTACTTGTCTAGGATCTATATACTCTGTTTTTAGTCCATCAAAAAAAGCATCTTCCTCTAGCATTACAGCAATTTCTTTATTCCAAGCCTTGACAAATACTTTCGCGTTCAGCTCTATTGAAAATGCAGTATTAGGATATAAAGGATAGTCACCATTTACTGGAACCCCATTTTGTTGATCCCACATTCCAATAGTTGGCCCCGAACCATGCCCATAATATCCAATTGGGTGCGTGTAAATTTGAGGCTTAATACCTGCTGACTTAGCTTTTTGAAGTGCGCTTTTTAAAATTTCATTACCAGTTCTGCCAACAGAGAATTCATTAGTTAAAATATCCTGAAGATCATTCCCAACCTTTAAAGCATATTTTAGATCACTTGGGGCATCCAATTCATCAGAACGTAATACGTAAGCAAGTTGCTGGGTATCAGTATTCAGTCCTAAATAGGTTATGCCAAAATCCACGTGAAGCAAGTCTCCACGAAAAATAATATTGTCATCTTTAGATTTCGAAAATGCGTCCATAAAATCAAATTCAATGTTATCAGAACGCTGTAAATCAACAGTTGGGTGAAACCAGGTGATTAAATTTAAATCTCTTATTCGTTCTCTATACCACCATACAACATCATCTGTTGTGGTTACACCAGGCTTAACTACCTTTGAAGAAAAACCTTCTTTAATAATATCGTGTGCGATTTTACAAATATCAGGATAGTGCTCCATTTCAAGCCTGCTGCGAGTTTCTAGCCAGCCAATAGCTAGCTTTTCTGCGGTGACTAGCCTTTTAGACATTTTACGTGGAAGAGTATTATTAAATAGTTGGTATTCAGTAGATGTCAATCCATCGGCTTGAGCAAAATATTTACTACGATTTATTCCAATTTTTTTAGGATTCTTTTTAATGATGAGTTTTGAAAGAGCATCATATTGATCTGGGTTTTGTTCAGGATCCCAAGCCTTTTTAAATATCTTTCCAACATCATATCTAGCAACAGCAAAAGTTTCAAGGGGTCGGTTATCACCAGGATTAAAAATTACTAATATTGTCCTTCTGCGAGCATTTATCCAATTTGAAGGTAGCATGGTTCGCAACACAGGGTCTTCATTGTATTCACGTGCGATAATTACCCACATGTCAATGCCTGTTCGCTCCATTATTTCTGGAAGAACGGTTTTTATGCGGTCATCAAGAAATTTGTCTCTTAATTCAGCTCTTTCTTTCATACTCATTACGCGACTTTTTAAATCGTCAGCGCTTGTATGTCCAATGCAAAAGAAAAAGATATTAATTAGAACGATTAAATATTTCATAACGAACCCTATCTTCTGTTGTTTTATTTTATAAAGATAAGCAAGTAACTTTCATCTAACAAATAGTTATAGTCTATAAGCCAAATAAAAAATAATTGAATGTATTACGTTTGCACATCTTGTGGTTCAAGGTTTAATAAAATAGAAAAACCTGTGTGGTTATGTAGATGCGGTAAGCCCTTATCTGTTCGATACAGCTGGGAACAGAATAAAGATTATTTTCATGTGAACATGCAAGAAGAGTCTCTTTGGCGCTATGAAGCCGTTCTACCTAAAGTGGAGCAAAGAGTTTCACTAGGAGAAGGGTTCACACCTTTAGTTCCAATTTCAGAAAATGTATTTGTTAAAAACGAAACAGTGAACCCTACCGGATCATTTAAAGACAGAGGAATGTCTTTAGCAATTACAATGGCAAAAGAGCAAAAAGTAGAAACGATTTGCTTGCCCTCAGCAGGTAACGCGGGGGTTTCAGCTGCTGCATATTGTAAAAGTGCAAAAATCAATTGCCATGTATTTTTGCCAGAAACCATACCTAATGAATATGTAAATGAAACAAAACGTTATACTAAAAACGTAGTACTTAAGGGGAATACCATAGCGGATGCCGGAAAAGAAATGATCAGACAGAAAGAAAAAGACTGGTTTGATATATCTACACTTAAGGAACCATTCAGAGTAGAAGGCAAAAAAACACTCGGTTACGAAATTGCAGAACAGCTTGGCTGGAAATTTCCTGATGTTATAGTTTATGAAACTGGGGGCGGTACTGGCTTAATAGGTATGTGGAAAGCCTTTCAAGAGTTACAATCCCTTGGTGTGGTAAAAGACCCGCTCCCTAGAATGGTTGCCGCTCAATCTACTGGATGCGCGCCAGTCGTTAAAGCATTCCAAGACCTAAGTAAAACCACAGATTTTTTTGAAGACAGCTACACTATGGCTTTGGGATTGAATGTGCCCGGACCTTTAGGGGGCCATTGGATTTTAGACATTTTATATGATAGCAATGGAATAGCATTAGATGTGCCAGAAAAAAATCTCACAAAATTGACTGAGGAATTTAATCAGCTTACTTTGATTAATTCTGGTCCAGAAGCAGGTGTGGTGTGGGGTGCTTACAATACATTAAAAGATATTGGATGGATCCTAAGGGATGAATCTGTTGTTTTGTTTGCTACTGGAATCGAGCGTTGTAAATTGTAATATTAAAGTGAATGTGATTATGAAAAGTAAATATTGTTTCTACTCATTTATTATTTTTTTATTTATTACCGGTTGTGACCCACTGGTAACTACGTTTGATGACGTGGAAGATGCAGTGCTATACCAATCCAATTTGATTAAAGACTACCCTGCAAAAAAATCAATAAGTGTAATGACATGGAATATTAGATTTGGGGTTGCACGCCTTGATTTTGCATTGGATGCATGTGGTGATAGGGTGATAATAAGTAAAAGTGAAATAATTTCAGGTCTTGAGGGCATAGCGAAAAAAATTAATGATACCGATGTTGACATTGTCTTAATGCAAGAGGTTGATGTTCAGTCTAAGCGCTCCTCTTACGTAGATCAAGTACAATGGTTATTAAACAATACCAACATGAACTATGGAGCCTATGCTTCTAAATGGAAGTCGCAAATTATCTTAGCAGATGGCATTGGTCGCGTTGACGCTGGAAATTTAATTTTGTCAAAATGGAAACTAGAAGACCCCAAAAGATATCAACTTCCTCTTCGAGGAGACCAGGATGGCTTGACCCAACTTTTTTACCTTCGAAGAAATGTAGTAACGGCTAAGGTGGATATGCCGGGAACACCTTTTTTTGCTGTAAATGCGCATTTAACCGCATTTGCAACTGATGATACAAAACAAAAACATATTTCTGGATTTAAAAACATACTTGATAATATAGTATCCAATGGTTTCAATTTTGTCGCTGGGGGCGATCTCAATGCGATACCACCCACCGCGAGCAAAACAAATTTTTGCTATGATGATCAATGCGAGGACGGCGAATATGACCCAAATGATGAAAAAAAAGGAGGTTGTGATTTTACCGAGGAAATAAACTGGTTAAATGATTTATATGGAAATTATGAGCCAGCTATAAACTTAGAACAATACAGTACGAATGAATCTAATCATTATACTCACAGTCCCGGTGAAAAGCTGAAGCTGGATAGGAAGCTTGACTATCTATGGACAAATACATATTGGTCAAATGGAAAAACACATCAAGACGCTACCACCCTATCTGACCATATTCCTGTTACTGCCAATTGGAGTGTAGAATGAGAATATTCCCTTTATTATTCATTTTTTCTATTATCTCAGCCCAATGGAGTAGCGAATCAGCACATTTATTGGAAAAAAATCGAAAGGAGATAGGGCTACTTTCTCCGTATAAAATGGCTCTTAACAATGGTTCAGAAATTGGTGTAAACAAATTTTTGTTAATGCCCAGCATTTATGCAAAGCAAGAAATGTCAATGTACAATTCATGGAAGATGGCTAGAAAATTTAGGACGGAATACCCAACACCTGGACTAAAATGGATCCAGAGTCCGCTTGGAAAGGAGATGGGTGATCCCAACATGTTCTCTTTGATTTCTTCTCAATTTTCAATTCCACAAATGTTTTCATTTCATGTAGAATTAATAGGCTCAAAGGGAAACCTTGAATCTGGTCAATTGTCTCTTAATGGTGGCGTTGGTGTCGCACTAAATGGAAAAAAACTATCAAATGATGCCACTATAGATCTACCAGTTATATACCCCAGACTTTCTGTTTACTACAATGATTTTGTCATTAAGACAGGCGGTGAATATGCACGTCGCTTACGAAATAGATTGAATTATATAATCGATTATGAAATGTATCTAATGCCGGGAAATGGAGGACGTTATGCCTTTGAACAGCAATCCGTATTGGTCTGGCAAAAAAGCAATACACTAAATCTGTCATTCGGATATAAGCTAATTGTTGGAGAGTATCCGTTTGGCGGACAAGCACATCTATTACCAACGTTTAACATAAAATTTGGCTGGTAAATTAAACTTTAGCTCTGTTTTTCTTTTTGTCTTTTCATCGCTTGTATTCTCTCAAACCACAAACGATGCTGAAGGCTTAATCAATGAATTAGGATGTGGTAATTGTCATCTGGGTGTTGATAAATCAACCCTTACGCCTTTGCGGGCACCTAATTTGTCTTATTCTGGTTCAAAATACAATCCATCGTTCATATATGATTATTTAAAAGAACCCCATACTGTCCGAAAAAATATTGGACGTTCAAGAATGCCCAATTTCAATTTGTCGGACAATGAGGCGTATGCCCTAACGTTGTATTTAAAAAGCAAAAAAACTCCCCCAATTTTTGCAAAATATAGTTCAGGCGATAATAACATCAATACTTCTAAGCTCATTGCCGAAGACTATCAATGCACTTCATGTCACCTTCTAAATGATAAGGGGCTTGATAGATCTATTAATCTTAACTCGACAGGTTATAGACTTAAAAAAGAGTGGATTTATGAGACTATATTTTATCCTCAAAAGCATATTGCGCAGGGTACCTCAATGCCGGTTTTTTTCGATGAAAGCAGTGAAGAATCGAAGATTATTGTCGGATCAATATCTGGTTATTTAGAAAAACTTGGAAGTAAGAAATTAAAGCAGCTTGATAAAGAGCTAAGGAAAGCACAAAAAAAATTTCCTGAAATAAATAGCGAAGATGGAAAAAAAATTTTTCTATCACAAAACTGCATATCTTGTCATGTCATGGAAACTGAAACTAGTTGGTTTAGCGCACATAATGCTCCTGACTTATCTGGGCAAGTAATGCGTACAAAAAAACAGTGGTTAATATCTTATCTTAAAAACCCAAAACCTGTGCGACCAAATGGCTATTTTCCTGGTACAGGAAGCAGAATGCCAAATTACAGGTTAGATGATGATGAGGTGGAAACAGTTATGGAATGGATTGGCACATATCCACAAAAAACTGTTTTGGAAGACATATCAAATTTTCAGGCTAGTAAGGTAACCAATTTGTTAAATAACCAGCTTTCATGCTTAGGGTGTCATCAACTAAACGGAAAAGGAGGAAAAGTGGGGCCAGATCTATCTAATTCCGGGAATCGCTTAACAGATGGCTATATAAAAATGGCTTTAGAAAAACCCCATATAGTGATGCCAGAAAGTATTATGCCAAAACAAGTTATTAATAAAAAAACGACAGAACTACTGCAGTCCTTTTTAAAAATGCAAGTTGATACAAGTTATAGCGATCAAGAGCATTATTTTAATTTAGTTGAAAATCAGCCATATCAGATCAACGAAATGTATGATGCTAATTGCTCTATATGTCATGGACTAAATGGCGCAGGAGATGGGTACAATGCAAAATATCTTCCCGTTTCTCCGGGAAATCTTTCCGACTCGAAAACGATTTCACAGAGAGCCGATGATACCTTGTACGAAACATTATATAATGGTGGGAAAATTATGAAAAAACATCATTTCATGCCTAGCTGGGGTTTGAAACTTTCACACAAAGAAATCGTATATCTGGTAGATAAAATTCGTCAGTTATGTGATTGTGATTCACCAGACTGGTCAGAAAATTAAAAATAGACGCAAAATATTTTCTGATGTATATTCAAGGATCACAAGACAATTAAGATACTACAAAATAAATTTTACTAAGGAGGTAAAAATGCGGTCACTGATATTAAGTTTAATTTTATTATCAAATACCTTTGCTCAAAATCAGCTTCGCTTCGATTTTGGATCAGATTCAATTGAGATAAATGTTGGAGAGACAAAAGAAATAGAGATACGCTTATTGGATAAAAACAATAAATTATTTGATAATCCATTTTATGTTAGTGGGCAGAGAAAAGCTTTGTCAGTTTCACCAAGGATAAGTGAGTCAGGTGGAAAAGTAACAGCCTCTATAAAGGTACATAGGCCAGGAAGATTAACGTTAACAACGCAAACCGTTACCGTTAAAAGAGACGATAGAGTTCGCGGTAGTTTAGTTATTAATGTTCCATACCCTCCTATTGAAAGTGTGACTTTTAATCAGTCACCAAAAAAATTATATACCAACACAATTACAGACCTATCTGTGAAAGTTGTCGATAAGGCAGGTCTCGATAGAACCTCAAGTGTTTCCGTTGTGTATAAATCCAGTGATAATAGGGTTGCTAGTTTTGATGACCTTAACAATTTGATGACACACAAATCAGGCAATGTAACAGTAACGGCTAGTGCCGAAGGAGTTACTCAGAGATTGAAGATTAAGGTATCAAAAAATCCCGCCCGTGGGGTAGATCTTAAAACCGATGGAGTAGATGAAATACGAACCGGAGATGTTTTAAAAGTAGATGCTAAAGCAACCAACAGCGGTGGAAAGAGATTAAATGATGTGCCCGTTTATTTTTCATATGCAGGCAAGTCAGATTATGGTGAATTTGGTCTCCCCGCATCCGCACAAATTACGGATGACGGACGTTTTGTAGCTGAGACGG
>CAJWTA010000047.1 GCA_913046805.1 uncultured Fidelibacterota bacterium
GCATACGGGACTTTTATTTTAATAGCTATGTTTTGGCTAGTTCTTATAAGGAGCTACTTTAATCTAAGTTTTTATAAACCTTTGAAAAAAATATACTCATCGATTGAAAAAAGGCGAGCGCAAAGACAGTTAATTTCTGACGATATTAAAGCCGAAAAAGAGAAAAAAGAGCATACGCAGAATTTATTGAATAAAATTGAAGGCCAAAGAAAAGCAGACCCTTTAACAGATCAACCGCTTCAAGATTCAGTTTCAGAATTAGCTCAGCCAAAAGAATTTAAAATCGATAATGATATTGATTCAGCCGAAACTAAAAAAAATAAAATTGAAATAGATTCGGGTATAAATGATGAATCTAAAATTGATGAATCTTTACCTGGTGATAATGATGGCATTGGCAAAATAGAGGTAGAAGAAATGATCGAGGAAGAGGAAATTGATCTTGATACCGTTGAGGACAGAATAGCAGCCAAAAAGGAGTTTCTTCTCCCTTCCCCCGAACTTTTAACAAACCCTGTAAGCATTCAAAGCGGTATCAGCAAAGACGAGCTTGTTGATCGTGCAAATTTCCTTCAACAATCTCTAGAAACATTTGGTGTAATTGGTAAAGTAGTAAATGTTAGCCCAGGACCTGTGATTACATTGTTTGAAGTTGAGCCTGCTGAAGGTGTTCGCGTAAATAAGTTTGTAGCTCTTTCAGATGATTTAGCTCGCGTAATGGAGGCGAGTAGGGTTAGAGTAATAGCCCCCATTCCTGGGAAATCATCAGTCGGAATTGAAATCCCAAATCGTAACCCTGATATGGTTTATTTCAAATCAGTAATTAACTCAGAAAAATTTGCTAAATCAGAATCAAAATTAACTTTAGCTATTGGTAAGTCAACCAATGGCGAAATTGCGACTTTGGATTTAGCTCAAATGCCCCATCTTTTAATAGCTGGCACGACAGGATCTGGTAAATCTGTCTGTATGAACACAATACTTGCGAGTATACTATACCAAGCTTCTCCTGATGAAGTAAAGTTTGTAATAGTTGATCCCAAAAAAGTTGAAATGGCAGTATATAAAGACCTTTCAAAATACCATTTATTAAAAATTGAAGATATTGATGAACCAATAATAACTACACCAGAAAATGCTGTGATCGCGCTGAGAGCAGTAGAAAAAGAGATGGGAAAAAGATATGATATTCTAGCTGATGCAGGAGTAAGAAATATAGCAGAATATAATAAGAAGCAACCAGCTGATAGCATAATGCCTTTTATCGTTGTTCTTATTGATGAATTAGCTGATTTGATGATGTTGAATGCAAAGGAAGTCGAGGCACCAATTGCAAGACTCACTCAGCTTGCAAGAGCTGTAGGTATTCATTTGGTTGTTGCCACGCAAAGACCATCGGTAGATGTTATTACAGGTGTAATTAAAGCTAATTTTCCATCAAGAATTGCGTTTCAAGTAGCCACAAAAATAGATTCTAGGACTATTATTGATAGCCCAGGAGCAGAAAAGCTTATTGGTAAAGGAGATATGCTATATTTAGGTTACGGATCATCTGAGCCTAGCAGGCTTCATAATGCCTTTTTAAGTTTAGATGAGATTCAGTCATTAATGACGCATATAAACAAACAATCTGAAGCAGACGATCTTGTTTTAGAAAGTCCGATAGAGGTAGCTGGAGCAGGGGGTTTAGTTACTGAAAATGGCACTGGAGGTTTTGATGCGCTTTTCGATGATGCTGTTAAATTGGTAGTTATGCATCAACAGGGTTCGATATCTTTAATTCAAAGGCGTTTGAAAGTTGGCTATTCAAGAGCAGCGAGACTCATTGATGAAATGGAACAAGCAGGGATTGTGGGGGCATTTACTGGAAGCAAAGCGCGTGAAGTTCTTGTCGATGAGTCCTATTTAGATTCAATTGATTAATTAAATGATATTGAATTTTTTTTTATTTTTGCTTTTTTCTTTTCCACAAAATGAAGATAAAGATTTTTGGTATTCCAAATTTTTAGCCGCAATGTATTCACACTCTGGTGTCAGCTTTAATGCCCTGATTGACCAAAAACAGTTCGATCTAAACTCATCAATATCTGCCTATGTTGAAGTTATTGATTCTCTTCATCTATTAATTGAGATTGATGAGGAAACCATTATTTTGTCAGGCGATACCATTCAAACTTATAATAAAAAAACAAATCAGCTCATCATTGATAAGCTGATTGATAATGATGTGGGGATATTTTCACTCTTATCTGGAAATATGCGACAAGTAGAAATTATTAACGCAATTTTACATGAAAATAGTATTCAAATTAATTTCTCGTTTTTTTCTACAGGGTATAATGGATTTATTGAAATCTTAAAATCTGGAAATCCAAAAAGAATGCGATTAAAATTTTCCAGGGATCAGTATATCGATATCAAAATTAATAATTTCAAGATAGGTGAATTTCAAAAGTATAGCAGTTTTAATCCATCACCAAAAGAAACAATTAATCTTTATGAGTAAGTGGTTAAAATTACTAATTGGGTTTTTTCTTAGTTTTCTGGGCTTATTTTTTTCTTTTCAAAATATCAACTTAAATGATACGATTAAAAGTTTTGAGTCGATCAACTATATTTGGATATTATGGGCGACAATTCTACTGATTTTTTATACTTATTTAAGATCTATTCGATGGAGAATTTTACTTTTTTCACTCAAACCGGTATCAGTTAAAGAGCTTTTTGCTTCTAACATGGTTGGTTATTTTGGTAATTCCATTCTACCATTTAAAATGGGTGAAGTTCTTCGAGGTTATGCAATTTCGAAAAATAACGATTTAAAAACCTCCACTGTTTTAGGATCAATTGTGCTTGAGCGAGTATGTGACCTGGGAGGGCTTGTTATTTTACTTTTGATTGTTTCTTTGTCTTATTCATTTCCTTATGATGTTGAGCTGTCTTTAATGCTTTCGGTTGTTGTTATTTTATCGGTTTTTGTTTTTTTATGGATTGTTTCTTTTAAAAAAGAATTGATCATGGAAAAGATTAGGGGCACTCAGTTAACGAACTTTAAATCCGTATTGTCATTTATTAGAGCTCTGAGTTCTTTTACAAAAGGCTTTTCATTAATTAGTGGAATGAGATCATTTATTTTAGTATCATTTTTAACTATTATGTCTTGGTCCATTCTTTTTTTAGTAACGTATTGCACTCTCGTTTCATTAAATATTCAAATTAGCACAATTGAGATTGCTGTGATATTACTCCTTACATCGATGGCTATGTCGGTTCCTGCTGCTCCAGGTGCAATAGGGACTCATCATTTTGCATCTTTCTACGTAATGAATAATTTAATTGGCTTAAGTAGCGTCGATTCTCAAACATTTGCAATTGTTCTACACGCTGTAAGCTATCTACCACTGGTTGCTATTGGGGCCTATTATTTTTTTAAAAGCTCAATACAAATATTTGATGTTTTTGAAAAGGAGCTATCTAATGAAAAAATATGATACAATTTTTTTGGATAGAGATGGCACGATAAATTTTGATCCAGGATACATCAACTCATTAGAAGATTTTAAGTTTTACGATTTTACTTTTGAAGCTTTAAATAATTTGAAAAGTTTTTCTGATCGATTTTGTATTATCACAAACCAATCAGGTGTTTCTAGAGGTATTGTTGATCCAGAAAATTTGAGTATAATACATGACTACATTCTAAAATGTTTTTGTGACCAAGGTTTGAATTTACTTGGAATATATTATTGCACAGATCATCCAGATAATTCAACCAAAAACAGAAAGCCAGGTATTGGTATGTTCAAAATGGCTGCTATTGATCATAGCATTAATCTTGAGAGGTCTCTAATGATAGGCGACAATCTTTGCGATATTGAGGCAGCTAATAATTGTAATATGGATAGCGTACTAGTTTTAACAGGTAAAGGCGAAAAAGCAAAAGATGTGCCAAATATCAAACCTACGTATATTTCAAAAGACCTAATTTCCGTAAGTAAAAGCCTGATGAGTATCCAGTGAATATTGGTCTTTTAGTTGGAGGAGATTCTCCCGAAAGAGATGTTTCTTTGTCCAGCGGAAAGGCTATTCTTAAAGCTTTGGAATCACTAGGCAACAACGTGATTGTTTTAGACCCTAAAGATGGCATTCATTTACTCGAAGATCAAATTGTTGCTGTAGATTTAATATTTAATGCTCTTCACGGTGGGGATGGAGAAAATGGAAATATTGCAGCTTATTTGGAATCTCTTGGAGTTTTGTTTACCGGCTCAGGAAAAGACTCTTCGCGAAACTGCATGGATAAAAACATATCAAAAAAAATAGTGAGTGAAAATGAAATAAATACCCCAAAATGGGTACTAAAACAAACATTGCCCAGCGACGATATCATTAAAGATATAGGGTTTCCAATGGTAGTAAAACCGAATGATCTTGGGAGTACTATCGGGTTGTCAGTTGCAAAAAATTACAAAGAACTCAGTGGCGCATATGACAGCGCATTAGAATTTACAGATTCAATTATGTTTGAATCTTTCATTCAAGGAAGAGAGATCACTGTTCCAATTATTGGAGAAAGATCATTTCCAGTTGTTGAAATCATTCCTAAAAATGATCTTTATGACTACGAATGCAAGTACACAGCTGGAATGTCAGATTATATTTGCCCTGCAAATATTGATATTGATCTAAGTGATCATATAAAGAGTGAAGCTTTAAAAATTCATAAATTATTAAATTGCGATCATTATTCCAGGGTGGACTTTCTTTTAGGAGATAAAGATAAACTTTGGTTTTTAGAAATCAATACACTCCCTGGAATGACTGAAACTAGTTTGCTTCCAAAGTCGCTAAAAGCCGATGGATATAGTTTTTCGGATGTAATTCAAATGATACTCGATGAGGCCACTAATAATTCATGATTAAGTTTTACAACTCACTCACACATCGAAAAGAAGAATTTGTCCCGATTGAAGAAGGAAAAGTTAGTTTTTACACATGTGGACCAACGGTTTATGATTTTTCTCACATAGGAAACTTTAGAACCTTTCTTTTCGAAGATCTCCTTAAAAGAGTTTTATTGGCTTTCGATTACAAGGTGCATCATGTTATGAACATTACGGATGTGGATGATAAGACTATTAAAAAAGCGAACGAAGAAAATAAAGATTTAAAGGAAATCACTGCTAAGTATACGGATGCTTTTTTAAAAGATTTAAAATCACTTAGAATTTTAGACGCTGATAATTATCCAAGAGCGACAGAACATATCAATGAAATGATTGAAATCATAAAAATTTTAATTGAGCGAGAATTTGCTTACGTAACAAAAGAAGGATCTGTTTTTTTTAAAATTTCAAAGTACCCTAATTATGGAAAATTGGTTAATCTATCGAATTCAAAAACTATTAGTGAAGCTCAGCTTTCCGATGAGTATGATGTAGATAGTTATAATGATTTTGCATTATGGAAGTCCCACAAAAGCGAGGACGGAAAAGTGTTTTGGGACTCTCCATGGGGCAGAGGAAGACCTGGATGGCATATTGAGTGTTCTGCAATGTCAACTAGGTATCTTGGTGAACACTTTGATATACATTGCGGGGGTGTAGATAACAAATTTCCGCACCATGAAAATGAACTGGCTCAATCTGTATGTGCGCTAGATTCGTCGTTCGTGAATTTTTGGCTTCATTCAGAGTTTCTGACAATTGAAGGAAAAAAAATGAGCAAATCCTTGAATAATTTTTACATTATCTCGGACCTTATAGAAAATGGATTCTCTTATGAAGATTTTAGATTTATTGTACTTAGTGCTCATTACAGGTCAAAAGTAAATTTTAGTCTAAAAAGAAAAAACGAAGCTAAATCAGCAATCAGTCGAATTGAGGAAGTACGACAGCGTCTTTTAGATGTCACTAAAAATGTATCGCAATTTCTCCCTAAGGAAGCTACTGATTTTAATGAGGCCTTAAAGGATGATTTAGATACACCCAAAGCTCTTGCAATCTTTTTTAATTGGTTACGTTTGACTAACCAATTAATCGACAAAAAAAGCTTGTCAAAAGATCAAGCTGAAATGGGGAATGCTTTTATTAATCATTTTGACTCGATCTTTGCTATTTTAGATGGTGAATACAAGCTGCCAGAAGAAATACAATCACTGGTGAACCGTAGACAAAATTACAGAAACAATAAAGAATGGGAAAAGTCAGACATCATAAGAGACAAATTACTTTCTTTAGGTTGGAAGCTGAAAGATACCCCTTCTGGTACAAAAGTGATAAAAATATAGTTACAAATTATTTTCCCCTTTCCTTATAAAAATCGTTGAAACTGTAGTAATTATTAATTAATTTTATAGGCTTTTTTCGATATTATTGTAGCTCGGTGTGTTCTTTCGAGCTATGTAAATCGATTCGCTATTTGAATTTGTTTTGCAATAATAACAGAATTGAATCTGTTTTATTGTATGAGATGATGAGAGTTAAATCCGACTTGCCGGTGTAGCTCAGTTGGTAGAGCAGCTGATTTGTAATCAGCAGGTCGGGGGTTCGAGTCCCTTCGCCGGCTCAGATGTAATTTTTTTAAGTTGTATTTCTTAATAATCACATCGGGGACATGGCCGAGCGGTCAAAGGCAGCAGACTGTAAATCTGCCGACGTACGTCTACGGAGGTTCGAATCCTTCTGTCCCCACATTGCGGGTGTAGTTCAATGGTAGAACTCCAGCCTTCCAAGCTGGTAGTGTGAGTTCGATTCTCATCACCCGCTCGAAGTGCCTACGTAGCTCAGTGGTAGAGCACTTCCTTGGTAAGGAAGAGGTCGCCAGTTCAATTCTGGCCGTAGGCTCTCTTTCAACAATAAATTAATTAATATTAATCATCAGGAGGATTAATAAAAAATGTCTAAAGAAAAATTTGAACGAAGTAAACCTCATTTAAACATTGGAACTATTGGCCACGTTGATCATGGAAAAACTACATTGACTGCTGCTATAACTATGACTCAAGCAAACAAAGGTCTCGCTGAAAATCGTTCCTTTGATAGTATTGACAATGCTCCAGAAGAGCGTGAGCGTGGAATCACTATCCAAACAGCTCACGTTGAATATGAAACACCTAATCGTCACTATGCTCATGTTGATTGTCCTGGGCACGCGGATTACATTAAAAATATGATAACGGGTGCTGCTCAGATGGATGGAGCAATTTTGGTTGTGAATGCTGCAGATGGGCCTATGCCTCAGACTCGCGAACACGTCCTTCTTGCCAGACAGGTTAATGTTCCTTCAATTGTTGTCTTTATGAACAAAATAGACCAGGTTGATGATGAAGAGCTTGTCGAGCTTGTTGAAATGGAGCTTAGAGACTTATTAAACGAATACGAATTTCCAGGTGATGATATACCTATTGTCAAAGGATCTGCTCTGAAGGCACTCGAAAATGTGTCAGATGAATCAGCTACTGCTTGTATCACTGAATTAATGGAGGCTTGTGACAACTTCATACCTGAGCCAAAAAGAGATATTGACAAACCTTTTTTAATGCCGGTTGAAGATGTGTTCTCTATCACAGGTAGAGGTACTGTTGGTACTGGTAGAGTCGAAAGCGGTATTGTTAAAGTTGGTGATGAGATAGAAATGATTGGTATGGGAGCTGATAAGAAAACTACGGTTACTGGTGTTGAAATGTTTCGTAAGCTTCTAGATGAGGGACGCGCAGGTGACAATGCTGGTCTTTTGTTGAGAGGCATTGATAAGGAAGACCTTACTAGAGGAATGGTTCTTGCAGCCCCTGGATCAATCACCCCTCACACCAAGTTTAAAGCTAGTGTTTATGTATTGAAAAAAGATGAGGGTGGTAGACACACCCCTTTCTTCAATGGTTACAGACCCCAGTTTTATTTTAGAACTACTGATGTAACCGGTGTAGCTACACTTCCTAGTGGAACTGAAATGGTTATGCCTGGGGATAATGTTGAATTAGAAGTTGAATTAATTACACCTATCGCCATGGATAAAGAGTTGCGTTTCGCAATTCGCGAAGGCGGTCACACAGTTGGCGCTGGTGTAGTAACAGAAATTGTTGAATAGTTAAGTACCTCTTATATGGCTGGCAATAGTAAACGCGACATCATTCAATTGGAAAGTACTGCTGGTACTGGTTATCGATATACGTTTGCAAAGAGTAAGCGCAATCATCCTGAGCGAGTAGAATATCGTAAGTATGATCCAATTATTCGTAAGCATGTCATCTTTAAAGAGACAAAGTAATTTTGAAAAATAAAGTATTCTTTATTTTTCAACGTTGACAAATAAATATAGGAGTGTAGCTCAATTGGTAGAGCACCGGTCTCCAAAACCGGGGGTTGCAGGTTCAAGTCCTGTCACTCCTGCGATTG
>CAJWTA010000048.1 GCA_913046805.1 uncultured Fidelibacterota bacterium
AATATATTCAATTGTTCTATCTCTCGGAATATAATCCAATGGGACCCAAAAACTTATGGTCTGTTCTCCTTCACATAAATAATAAGGTTGATCTTGATGCCATGGAGTTACGACCGAATTACCAGGCTCTTTAACAAGGATGTGATCATGAAAAATGCGCGCTGTTTTAGAATTCATAAGTTTTGCGGCTATTGAACCCATTTTTGAATTTTTTACCAAGTTTCGATAACCATCAAATTTATTCCAAACGACATAGTCCTGAAAAAAAGCTTGGCCACCATCATCGGGTCTGTATGTTCTTTCTCTCCAGCTTGGGTTAGCAATATTTTCTTCAATAGCTTTCTGTGCGCCCTCAACGAATTCACTGAATGCACCTTTTAACAACACGGCCCCATCATTTGAAAAACTTTTTATATGATCACTAGTTATATTCATTATCTAACCTTTATAAACTTAGAGTTATAATCGGTGTTATTCTCGTAAAGCTGGCAATCCCACCCCTGTTGCTTCAAATCCGCCATCTACTGCAACTGTTTGACCAGTTACAAATGACGCTTTAGAGGATGAAAGAAAGTAAATAACCTCTGCAATTTCTCGTTCAGACCCATATCTATTCAAAGGGATGGCATCATGATAAGCTTTGATGATTTCTGGTGAATGAACAGCTATAGATAATTTTGTTTTCACTGGCCCTGGCGCAACAGTGTTTACCCTGATGCCGTATTCTCCCAACTCACAGGCCTGTTGTTTAGTAAGTTGAATAACAGCAGCTTTTGATGTCCCATAAGCAACTCTAAGGGTGGATCCTCGTAAGCCGGAAATTGACGCAATGTTGACAATGCTTCCCTTTGTCTTTTTCAGTTGAGGAATTAGTGACTGTGATAAATAAAAAACACCATCTAAATTTGTTTCCATAACGGTACGCCATTTTTTGCTATCACATTCCTCTATGGGTCCAAAATCAGCAACTCCTGCATTATTTATAAGACAATCTAGTCTTCCAAATTCACTATCAACTCTGGAATAAACCTCTTTCATAATCTTTTCTTCAGAAACATCATAGTTAAATGGGATTGCACCAACAATTTGATTGCAAGTCTTTTTGAGCTCCTCATTGTCCCGATCTAGAATAATAACCTTAAAACCTTGCTCTATGAAGATTTCAGCCGCTGCACGACCAATGCCTCTCGCTCCACCGCTAATAAGTGCAATTTTTTCCATTTTTTCCGATCAAATTATAATATCTAACGTAAATATTCTTAGACTATTGAATCAAAATCAAATATGCGCTGAGTAGTAAAAATACAGCCATAAGAAACATAAAACAACGCCAGATTACTCTCTTTTTTAAAAATTTTGAAACATAGCTCCCAAAAGCTAGCCAAAACGAGCAAACAATAAAATTGACTGCAGAAAATAATATAAAAAAATATACAGTCTTAAAAAAAATTGAACCATCTAAATTAAATCCAGCTGATGCAGATAGGGTAAGAGCCCAAAGTTTAGGATTAATAAATTGAAACAGTATCGCTTCCGAAAATTTAAATGGCCTTGATTTACTCTCTTCATTTTCAATTTTATCTTTAACTAGTAGCTGCAAAGCCAAATAGGTAATCCAACTTACCGATATAATTTTGAGTAAAGAGGCTAATATTGGAGCCTTCAGAATTATTGTATTCACTCCCAACGAAGCGAGTGCCGCTAAACACCCAGTTCCAATTACCACCCCAAAAAGATGCGGATATGTATCTTTAATTCCAAATTTAACGCCTGAAACAGTCAAAAGAATAATATTTGGACCTGGGGTAAACAGGCCAATAAATACAAAAATAAACAAAGGCAAAAATTCTAAAATAATATCACCTCACAATAATTTTCAAAATTCTAAATATAATAATGAGATTGCTAGATAATCAAAAAAGCAAGTAATATAGAAGAAATTCCAACAGTAATTAATGTTGAAACAACGACAAGGCCGGCAACTGCATTTGCATCAGCTTCATACTTTTCAGCTAAAAGATAAGAAGTCACAGCTACTGGCATCGAAAACTGTAATATAAGAACGGAAATCGCAACTTTCGGTAGATCAAAGATAAAACTTACCAACAAAGCTGCTGTTATTCCTAAGAAAATTTTACAAAAACTATATAAAAAAGATTGTCTCAAATCGGTTATTTTTAATCTGGCAACTGCAACACCCAAGGTTATTAACATCATTGGTATAGCCATTTGTCCGATTAACTCTAAGGAATGGCCTAAAAAACTTGGTGTTTTCCATCCCTGCCACATAAAAATTAGACCCAGAACCGTACTGCCCACCAGGGGCTCTTTCAGGAGTTGTTTTATTGATCCGCCACCGGCCACTATCCTAATACCGATTGTAAAAGCTACAATGCTCGTCACGGAAAACACAATAATAGCATATCCAAAGCCAGTATCCCCAAAAGCAAAAAGACAAAGTGGCAAACCTAGGTTTCCAGTATTTCCTATAATAAGAGGCATAAGATAGGTTCTTTGCTCAAGATTAAAAATCTTAATAAAGATAAAAGCTAATATAGCCAAAAGAAAGTAACCCAAGATTGCTGCCATTAAAAGATTACCAAAATAATAGGGCTGAAATTCAGTATTCATGAGTGCAGTAAAAACCAAGCACGGAACAGCTAAAGCCGTGGCAAACTGTGTTATAAACTCAACTCGATACTCGAAACCAAACTTTACCCAAAAATAACCTACAGCTGCCAAAATAAAGACGGGTGCAACAATTTCGAAGATGTTCAACAAAGCAATCAAAAGTTACACCTGATTTAAATAAATTCTAGCAAGCAACTACACTAAATTGATCCAGCCTCAACCATATAATTATTTGCTGTACACATTGCTCCGTCATCAGATGCCAAAAATAAAACCATTCTTGCAACATAAACGGGTTTAATAAGATCTGGTAAGCATTGCCTTTTATATTGATTTTCCAAACCTTCGGGCGTCACCCACAATTCTTTTTGTCGTTCCGTCATAATCCATCCTGGAACGACAGTATTGACCCTAATCCTATATTTTCCAAGATCCCTTGCAAGCGTTCTAGATAGACCATGAACAGCAGATTTTGCCGTGGCATATGCCGGAAAGTTTCCTACAGCTTCCATCCATGAATTAGAACCAATATTAATAATAGAACCCCCTCCCTTTTCGATCATATCATTTGCTATGGATTGGATGGCAAAAAATTGATGTCTTAAATTTGTGGCAAAACGTTCATCCCAATATGCTTCAGTTACTTCTTGCCAATCGTGACGATCATCATGAGCAGCGTTATTTATCAACACATCAAATAACCCTATTTTTGATCTTAATTTTTGGATACAGGACTTTAATTTATCAATGTTTTTTAAATCACATCTTTCAAAGAAAATATTGTCTCCAACGTCGATGCAAAGCTGCCTTCCTGAAATTTCATCTATATCTATAAATGCTACAATAGACCCCTGCTCGGCAAAGGCTTTTACAAGTTCTTTTCCAATGCCGGACGCTCCACCAGTTATTAGTATATTTTTTCCACGCAAACTGGGATAATTTGCAAAAGAATTTTCCATAAAATACTCCAAAAAGTAAAAGCAAAGACCAACTTTGGCTTTGTAATCTTTTACATAAATAAAAAAACCCTAAATTTTGAAATTCTTGAAATTTAATTATCGTTTTAAGATGCGTTTTTAACGGCCCTTTTTGTCATAACTTTGACCAAATGAGCTCTATATTCTGAGGAAGCATGAATATCACCAATCATTCCTTCTGGCTCCACTAGAAGATCATTAAGCGACCCTTCAGAGAAGTTGGCATTGAGAGCGACTTCGGCTTCACGCCATCGATAAACACCCTCCTCCGATGCGCCGGTAATAGCAATTCTTATTTCATTGTCAAAATTCGACAGAAAGACCCCTACGATAGCAAACCTAGAGGCAGGCTGAATAAATTTCTGGTAAGAAGATAAAGATGGAACTGGGAAACGTACTGAAAGAATAATTTCGCCTTCCTCTAGTGCCGTTTCAAACATTCCTCTAAAAAAATCATCTGCAGAAATTTCCCTATTGTTTGTTATGATTACTGCACCAGTGCTTAAAGCAGCAGCAGGATAACAAGCAGCAGGATCATTATTGGCTAATGAGCCACCAATCGTTCCCCTATTTCTTACGGCAGCGTCGCCTATATTTTTTGCCAGAGTAATCAATCCTGAGAATATATTCGAGTTGGCAGCAACATCAGCGTGTGTTGTTCCTCCACCTATAGAAATGCTGCCATCATCATTTAAGCAAATTCCTTTCATCTCTTCTATTGCTGTTAAGCTTACGAGAGTTGATGGGCTTGCAAGACGTTGCTTCATTGTTGGTATCAAAGTTTGCCCACCTCCAAGTAGCTGCGCTTCATCATTTACAAGAGCGCTTAATGCCTCTGACACCGTTTTGGGTTGTTTAAACTCGAAATTATACATTTTTTTACAAATTTAATTATTCTGCAGCAATGCGTGAAACGTCCTGACCGGAAGCTGCCAAAATCGCTTTTACTATATTGTGATACCCTGTGCATCTACAAATATTACCCTCTAGGTGATCTCTAATTTCATGCTCGGTAGGTTTAGAGTTTGTTTTTAGTAAATCAGCAGTTGCCATAACCATTCCAGGTGTACAAAAACCACATTGCAAACCGTGATGTTCTTTAAATGCCTGCTGTATAAAGTTTAAAGAACCGTCGTTGTTTGCCTGGCCTTCAATAGTAGCCACTTCACGATTATTAGCCTCCACAGCAAACATCGTACAAGCTTTTACGAGTTTCCCATCGACGTGAATGGCACAAGCGCCACATTGACTAGTATCACAACCAACATGAGTACCAGTTAGATGTAAATTGTTCCGAATAAATTCTACAAGTAAAGTTCGACCTTCAACGGAACCCGATACCGGCTTTCCATTAACTATCATTTTTACATCAGGCATTTAGTTTCTCCTAGTCGCATTGCTTTAATACAATTTATTTTAAGATCGATAAGAATGACTTCTTTATTTTTTTTAAAATCTCCAAACAAATAAATAAAATTATCAATAATTAATCTAAAGATTGACTGTAAAATTTTAAAATTTATGAGTGATAACGTTTCAAAACAGTAAAATAATATGTCAAATTTGTTTTTAAATGAGAATGACGCTGTCATCAATTTAGTCAAGTATTTATGATAAAAATTGGAGTAGTATTACTAATAAAAAGTACGCAAATTTTAAAAAATCAGATGAATTTTATATTTATGTTGCTTAAAAAATTAAAGGAGATAAACAAAGACTTTTGAAAAGGTTTGGAATTCATGGTGCAATTTTTAAAGAAAGTAACGAGTGATATTTACGTTGTTTCTTTCGAGTTGTTCAAAATAATGATTCCAACTCTAATCTTGGTTAAAATTGCCGAGATTTATGGTTTGGTACAAGTGCTAACAAATCTTTTTGGGCCGATTATGACGATGATGGGTCTACCGGCAGAAATGGCTCTTGCAATTACAACCACGATGTTAACAAACCCCTATGCGGGAATAATCGTTCTTGCATCAACTCCAGGAATTGAAGAATTAACGGTAGCACAAACCACAATTTTAGCATCTTTTATACTTTTTACCCATTCAGTAATAATTGAGGCTGCAATTTCACGGCAAGCCGGTCTTTCAGCTGGAGCGACAATTATTATCAGAATTTTGTCTGGTATTTTGTTTTGCACATTGTTAAATTATTTCTTCTCAACTTTTGAGCTTTTTGATCAAATCGCCGTTCTTAATTTACCCGAAATGTCAATGGCCCCCACCCTTCAACAGTGGATTATTGATCAAATAAGAGGTTTAATATTCATTCAATTCGTAATCATAATTTTAATAACTTTTTTAGAAATTCTGCGTCTAATCGGAATTGAAAAAATAATTCGTCTTCTGCTTAGTCCTTTTTTAAAAATATTAAATATAGGGCAGAGCGCATCTACAATTGTGGTTGTTGGACTAACTTTAGGACTAGGTTTTGGTGGAGGGCTGATGATTAAAGACGTAAAACAAGGTTTAGTTGCACCACGCTCAGCAGTCGGCGCACTCATTTTTATTAATTTATTTCACTCGCTTATTGAAGACACAACAATATTGCTATTAATAGGACCTTCATTGTTCACTATTCTTATCGTTAGAGGATTATTTGTATTTGCTCTAACTTTTTTACTTATCAAGATTTTTAACAACTTACCGATTGATGCTTATGACCGGTTTCTTTTTAGTAGATCAATCCACAACCTAAACAAAAATCAAACCTAAATGGAATTTTGAGGTCTGAACTGACTTAACACCGTCTCTTAATCACGATTTTCGTTGTTATCTTTTGGCCTTATCAAATTAACCAAATTCCATCTTATCGCAAGGGCCGCAAGAGCTAGTAAAAGTATGGCACCGCTTTCGTACAGCAGATCAATTGTATTAATGCCCTTGCCTTGCAAAATAATTAATCGACACAGCGCGGTAATTGCAATGAATATCGGAACAGTAATTGGAATTTTTCTAAATTTATAGAATGCTGCAACCATGCCCAATACTTCGGCGTAAATAAATAATAACAATAAATCAGTAAGCTTTACCGCACGCTCTGATACTACAACAAATATTTCAACAACCACTGCGTAGGTCGTTAAAAACGCGATAACAACAAGAAGAGTTTTTTCCATAAAGGTAATAATGCGATACCAATCAAAGATTTGATCTTTTTCTTCAGACATTTAGAACCTCTAATATTTGCAACAACCAATGCGCAACAAACCAGTTTAAATGGCAAAAACTAAGCATTATTTGCAAAAGTTTTTGGTCTCTAGTTATTCCACTACATCGCATAAAGTAGAACTTTCAATCTATAAATCAAAAAAGACATATAAAAATTGAGGTCATTTAATTTGCCACTATTAAAATTTACTAAATACCACGTGCGACCTACTGCCTCAATTACATACCGCGAGTGAACTCTACTTCCACTGCATGAGGCGTACAATTATCGATCCATTGGCCGACTTGTCGGCTATGACATTTAACACATTTTTATCGTTTCGATTGTCGAAACAATGGCTGGTCGCTTTTTTATACGGTATTGTTTGTCATTGTATATTTACGTTTTCGGTGCTTGTTATGCTTGTATCGATGTTTTTTGGAATGTCCCGGTCTTTTGGAAACGTACCCGATCCTTATTCGTATTTGACTAATTTAATTTTATTACTTCAATTCCCATTGGCCCATTCCTTTTTATTATCATCTAGAGGTAGAAAATATCTTTCCTATTTTTCGCCAAAACAATATTCAAAAACACTTGCGCCAACAATTTTTGCGTTAATTGCTTCTGTACAATTATTTTTGCTATTCTTTTGTTGGACACCAACCCAAATTATTTTTTGGGAATCCTCTGGCAGATCTTTTGTTATAATGTGTGCGCTTTACTCTTGCTCTTGGTTGCTACTCATTTGGGCCAGTATTGATGCAGGGGCAGAATTACAGTCTGGTGCACTTGGTTGGATGTCACTTGCCCAAAATAAGGTTCCAAAGTTTCCAGATTTGCCAACTTTTGGTTTATTCAGGTTTGTTAGGCAACCCATTTATGCGTCCTTTGCCTTAACCACTTGGACAACACCCATTTGGACTTTAGATCAGCTTTTAATTGCTATAATTTTTACAATTTATTGTGTTATTGCTCCACGTTTTAAAGAAAAAAGATTTGAAAAAAAATTTGGTAAAAAGTTTACCAAATACAAGTCAAAAGTTCCGTATATGGTCCCCTCATTTTCGTTGAAGAAATAGTATTTTTAAACAAACGATAAATTATTTTTTAACAAATTTATATTGTTCTGAAATAAAGAAGCATAGTGTAATGAAACTAACTTCAACTATGTGTCCGGGTATAATATTGTGAATTTATGTTGCAAATTAATTTCCCAGTCGTCCAAATTGAG
>CAJWTA010000049.1 GCA_913046805.1 uncultured Fidelibacterota bacterium
TTATTTTTCTTAGCTTCTCTGTAGGCTTTCATAATCAAATCTCTGTCTGCAAAGGCAGATATCATCATGAGCAAAGTACTCTTTGGTTGATGAAAATTAGTTATCATTGCATCCACCATTTTAAAATCATAAGGCGGGTAGATAAATTTATCCGTCCACCCTCTTTTAGGTGATACCTGAAAACCAGAAACAGCGACAGTCTCTAGGGACCTAACAGTTGATGTGCCTACCGCAAATACTTTTTTCCTTTTTTTCTTAGTTTCATTAATCAGCATAGCTGTATCTGGAGAAACTTCAAAATATTCTGAATCCATTTGATGACGATTTAAATCCTCAACTTGAACTGGACGAAATGTTCCCAAGCCAATGTGTAAAGTAGTGTGAGCTGTCTTCGCGCCTTTTTTATGAAGCCTACTAATTAACCCTTCTGTAAAATGAAGGCCGGCTGTCGGAGCGGCAACCGCACCTCTTTCTTGCGCAAAAACAGTTTGATACCTTAGTTTATCTTTGGGTTCAGACTCTCTTTTGATATAAGGAGGTAACGGTGAAATTCCTACTTTATCAATCACTTCGTATATATCTTCATTTTCATATTCAAATCGAACAACACGCCCACCTGAAATAGTGTTATCAATCACGTCACAATAAACATTTTTAGTAAACATCAATTTATTTCCAATTCGAACTTTTCTGGCGGGTCTAACCATTACTTCCCAAAGATCGTTCTCAAGTTCTCTTAGAAGAAAAACCTCGACCTTTGCCTCGGTTCTATCTTTGTTAGCATAAAGTCTTGCAGGAAAAACCTTTGTATTGTTTGTAATCAATAAATCGTTCTTCTTAAAATAGTCTGGAAGATTTGAAAATATTTTATGCTCAATTTCTCCAGTGTCTTTGTGGATTACCATGAGTTTTGATTGGTCACGACGTTTAGCTGGATATTGAGCTATATATTTTTCTGGAAGAGGGTAGTCAAAATCAGCTAGTTTCCATTTTTTCTTTTTTTCAATCATTAAATAACCTTTGTTGTTTTTTTGTTATAGTTTTTCCTAGATGCGAATAAGATTTTTCTTGAGCAATGCGACCACGATTTGTTCTTTGTATAAAACCTTCTTTTATTAAAAAAGGTTCATATACATCTTCAATTGTAGATACATCTTCACTAACAGCGACTGCTAGAGAGTTTAAACCAACTGGGCCACCATTAAACTTATCAATCAAAGTTTCAAGTATGGTACGATCCATTGAATCTAACCCAAACTTATCTATCCCAAGTGTATTTAAAGATTTCTTTGCAACATCGCTGGTAATCTTTCCGCTTGCCTTAATATCGGCATAGTCTCTGGTTCGTCTCAAAATTCGATTTGCAATTCTTGGCGTTCCTCTAGATCTGCTAGCAAGTTCAAGAGCTCCTTCCTTATCAATTTGAACATCCAAAATCTCTGCAGAACGTTTTATTATTTCATATAAATCTTCTTTTTCATAATAGTCAAATCGCAGTAAAACACCAAAACGATCTCTTAATGGAGAGGTTAAGCTACCCAATCGAGTGGTTGCCCCAACGAGGGTAAATGGCTCAATATTTAATTGAACACTTCGTGCACTTGGACCCTTGTCAATCATTATTTCAATTTTATAGTCCTCCATTGCTGAATATAAATATTCCTCAACTACAGCATTTAATCGGTGTATTTCATCAATAAAGAAAACATCTTTTTCCTCAAGACCGGTTAAAATACCTGCCAAATCACCTGCTTTATCAAGTACAGGTCCAGACGTTTGCTTTACATTTACTCCTAATTCACGCGCTATTATAATTGACAGGGTCGTTTTACCCAATCCTGGCGGTCCAAAAAATAAAACGTGATCTAAAGATTCCCCTCTTTTGTTAGCTGCTTCTATATAAAGCTTCAAACTGTCTACAATATCTTTTTGACCTATAAACTCATCAATGGTATTTGGTCTAAGTGATTTTTCAATGGCTATATCATCATCGAATGGTTGAGGATCATTAATATGAATTTCGGTCAAGATATGCTCTAATTATATAAAAATTGAAAATAGTTAAAGAAGAAACTACAAAAATGATCAGCGCTCGTCAAATCTATACCCTTGCTAGTGGGAGATGTTTTTTAATGAGGTCCAACCTAGCAGATCTTTCGTTGGCAAATTTTTTAATGCCCTTCATTATACTGACTCCATCCAACTTTGACTCGGCAATTATCTCATCAACAGAACCACCTGTTCGCCATTTGTTATCAAAATCAGGACTCATGCTATAATTTTCAACAATTTTATTTGATGTCCAATTATGCATTAATTTTAAGGCGCTATTTGTAATTATCATTGAGTCTGCCCATTCTGAATTACCAATGATGCTTTCACGATATTCATTTGATTGGTTTTTGTAAAGCTCCCAAGAAATAGCAGCAACAATTTTAACATTTATATTTTCTTTTTTTAATTGATCAAGTATTTGAACTACGGAACTTGTTGAGCTTGTACCTCTAACAATTACGACTCCCTTTTTTTCATGCTCATTATCATAATCTTTAATAATATATGCACCTTTGGATGCATCAAGATGAGATGCCATACCAAGTTTTTTTCTGTCAGGTATCTCAACTGGTGGTCGTGTTAAGTGCAAAGCAACAATAGGAACATCTGTGCTCATGGCAGCTGCTAGAGCAGGCGCGACTTCATTGTGCTCCCAAGGGTGTAGATTGATTATATGGCCATCAGGGAATAATTGGGTTACACCAGGTGCAAAAATACCAAAGTGTGTTCTGCTATCTTCTGCTGTTTCAGGTCCAGAGTGTCCGGCCACCCATAAAAGCTTACCAACCTTTAAATTTGAATCTTGCGCGAGCTGACTAAACAGTCTAATTGGCCCATATTTTAAATAACTAAATGAACCATAGGTGCTCATTGCACCATAAAAACCATTGAAATCATCATATGGTTCATTGCAAAAATTCACTGTAGCAAGACCTGCAAGCATTCCAGAATTTGTAAATTCAGTTATGCCTTGAGGCATTAGCGGACTATCTGAATTGTCCTTATAATTATACAATCCCATATCATCCATTTCTCCAAAACCTTTTGCAAAACCAGAGATATTTGTTGAGTCTGCAAGGTCAGCACTCATAGCAACAACAAGAGGTCGACCATATTTTGAAATGCTTATTGAGTTTATAAAACTTGCGTATTTTGAAAAGCCAACTCGATTAGGAGCGTTTGTTCCGGGCTCTACAAATAAATCGCTTGGCAAGGATTCCAAATTAAAAATGTCAGGGTCTTTGCTGGGGTTGCTTGCAGTTATTTTACAAGATTCAATCTTTTGTGGAACTGATTCGCCTAGGTCAATAAGCGTATCAGCAATATAATCTACTAGATCTTGATTGGACTGGAGCACAGAAAAAACAGACTCAAAATATGAATTAGCCTGGTCCTCTTGACCTGATCTCGTTTCAGCGGGCTGTTCATTAAAACCATTAAATTCAACATTATATTTAATAGCAAAGTCCTCTTTTGTTTTCCAAAAAAGATCTGAATTCCTTTTATGAGGCGAACCATGACTGGAATAGTCAATCTTATGATACCCTCTTCCTTTAGTGCCTTTACCATATATGACTTTGGGAATGTTTGGATCTGCATTCGTTACCAACAACCTGTAATACGCATTTGTTAACTCTTCCCAGTTCTCAACATTTGATGTGCCTTCTACATGCCAGCCATGCGATCCAAACCAATCTTCGGGTGTTCCATATACTATTGAACTAAACGGACGCGCATCTATTCCAAAGTCATTCCAATCTAGAAAGTACACCAAATTACCCAAACCCAAACCCCAAGCTGAATTCATGGTTTCGTGAGAAGCCCCAGTTGTTAACCCACCTTCGCCTTCAAAAGCAAATACCTTCACTTCTGGCACATTGGCATATTTTAGCGCTAATGCTTCACCCGCAGCCGCTGGTGAACCATGACCACTCGGTCCGGTATTAAATTTAAAAAATAAAGTTTTTCCTTCCATTTCTGCATGTCCAGGAAGACCTTTATTGTTTCTTAAGCTAATCAAATCTTCCCATACTAATTGAAAATCATCTCCAATATGATGGGTGTATTTATCCAATTTCGTTTGCTTATGCTTAATTCTTAACGCCTCATTTAAAACAGCAAGCGTAGCGTACACTACCGGATTGGTGTGTCCAGCAACCAAGACGTATCGGTCTGAAAAAACCTTTCCAGCATCTCTTATGTCCCACCTCATTGCACCCGAGAGCAATGTAGAAACCATGGCATGTACTTTCGAGCGTGATCCACCTGGATGTCCTGATTGTCTTAGATTGAGCATTATATCAATACATTGATCTATCAAATCTTTGATTATTTCCCATTTGTCAAAGTACTGTTTAAGATCATTTGGGCTTTTCATTATGCCACCTTTTTGTTTTTAATTATTTCCTTTAAAAATTGTCCTGTGTAAGAGTGTTTTTGCTTAACTATTTCTTCGGGTGTGCCTGAAAAAATCAAATCGCCTCCGTCAACTCCTCCCTCAGGCCCAAGGTCGACGATCCAATCAGCACTCTTAATGACATCTAAATTATGTTCAATTATTACAACTGTATTTCCTTTATCTACTAGCCTTTGCAATACTCCCAACAAAAGCTTTACGTCCTCAAAATGTAAGCCGGTTGTTGGTTCATCAAGAATATAAAAAGTTTTATCTCTGCTTGATTTTGAAAGCTCAGTTGATAATTTAATTCGTTGCGCCTCACCTCCGGATAATGTTGTAGCCTGCTGTCCTAATCGAATATACCCCAAACCAACATCATTGAGCGTGGTAAGTTTTTTCATTACTTGAGGTATATTAGTGAAAAAATTTAAAGACTCTTCAACAGACATGCTTAATATTTCGGCTATGTTTTTATTTTTGTATTTGATCTCTAGAGTCTCTCTATTATAACGCGCACCTTTACATACTTCACAAGTGACATATACATCAGGCAAAAAATTCATTTCAATTTTTATAATTCCGTCACCCTCACATGATTCGCAACGCCCACCCTTAACATTAAATGAGAATCTACCGGGTTTATATCCTCTTATTTTCGACTCAGGTAGCTGCGCAAACAAATCTCTAATGAATGTAAATACACCTGTATAGGTTGCTGGATTGGAGCGAGGTGTTCTCCCAATGGGTTTTTGATTTATATCTATTACCTTATCAATATATTCAAGTCCATTGACACTTTTATAAGGAAGTGGGTAGGCTCTGGATCCATTCAACTCTTTGGATAAAATAGGATAAAGTGTCTCATTGACCAGAGTACTCTTTCCTGATCCGCTAACCCCAGTGATAACGACTAGTTTTTCCAGAGGAAACTTTGCACTTATATTTCTTAAATTATTCCCTGAGGCTTCTTCAAGATGAATATTTTTTCCATTTCCACTTCGTCTTTTAGTAGAAAATTCTATTGATCTTTTGCCGGATAAATACTGACCTGTAATGGACTTTGGAGATTGTATTATTTCACTAGGAGTTCCCGAGAAAACAACCTCCCCGCCATGCTCACCAGCACCTGGTCCAATATCTATTATCTGATCGGCTTCTTCCATAGTTTCCTGATCATGCTCAACAACTATTATAGAATTTCCAAGATCTCTAAGCTTTTTTAACGACCCAAGAAGCCGCGCATTGTCCCTAGGATGAAGACCAATCGATGGCTCGTCAAGAATGTATAGAACACCAACTAGCTGACTGCCGATTTGCGTTGCCAGTCTAATTCGTTGTGCCTCTCCTCCAGATAACGTTGTAGCAGATCTATCTAAAGTAAGATAATCCAAACCAACATCAACAAGAAAACTTAATCGTTTATTAACTTCATTAATGATTTGCTCTGCAATGGTAGCATCCATTTCATTTAGCTTTATCTTTTCAAAGAACTCTTTAACTTCTTTGATAGGATAAGATGATAGGTCTCCAAGGCTTTTATCATTAATTGTCACCGATCGCGATTCTTTTTTTAGTCTTGATCCCAAACACTCGGGGCAAGATTTCATGCTCATAAACTGCTCTATCCAATCTCTGATATGGTTGGACTTCGTTTGTTTATATCGACGCATGAGATTGGGAATGACCCCTTCCCATCCTCCAGTGTAAGTTCCGGTCCATCTATTTGAGGAATACTCCATTTTTAATTTTTTAGTTCCGGTTCCAACTAAAAGCATTTCACGAACCTTTGGATCTAACTTGTACCATGGAGTAGTAAAGCTAAAATTGTAATTTTTTGATAAACTTTTTAATACGCTTCCATACCAATTTCCTCTGGGTTGTTCACCCAGCGGGAGAATCGCTCCCTGGATTATTGACTTAGTCTTATCAGGAATAACCATATCGGGGTCAATCTCCATATGTGAACCCAAACCATCACAATTATCACATGCTCCATAGGGGGAATTGAATGAAAACATTCTTGCAGATAATTCTTCCATTGATACTTCGCAATGAGGACACGAAAAATGCTCACTGAACAAGTGGTCCGTATCTGGCAGCTCTTGAATAATTATCATACCACCTCCAATTTTTAACGCCAGCTCAACCGACTCAGTAAGGCGATCCATGTAATCGTCATCCAGTATTAATCTATCAACAACAATCTCAATCGTATGTTTTTTATTTTTATTTAATACAATTTTATCATCAATATTTTTTATTTCCCCATTTACCCTAACCCTGAGAAATCCTTCTTTTTTTACATCTGCAAGCGCAACCTTATGTTCGCCTTTTCTACCTCTAATTATTGGAGACAGAATGTTAATTTTTGTATCTTTTTTAAATTTTACTATCGAATCAACTATTTGTTGGACCGTTTGCTTTTGAATGGCTCTATCACAAATCCAACAATGAGGCTTTCCAACGTTTGCATAAAGCAATCTCAAATAATCGTGTATTTCAGTAACTGTCCCAACTGTTGATCGAGGATTTCTGGCAGAAGCTTTTTGTTCTATAGAGATTGCCGGCGATAAACCTTCAATGTAATCAATATCAGGCTTTTCCATAAGTCCTAGGAATTGACGCGCATATGACGAAAGAGATTCTACATACCTACGCTGTCCTTCGGCATATAAAGTGTCAAAGGCTAAAGATGATTTTCCAGAGCCTGATAGACCTGTTACTACCACAAGCCTGTTCCTTGATATTTCAATATCTATATTTTTTAAATTGTGTTGTCTTGCACCTTTAATTACAATTTTATCTATATTTTTTTTCATGATATAATTAGCACTTTTTCTTGTGTTCAAAGCTAGGGTGATTTAAACCGACCCTAAATCTACGCAATTTCATTTCTCTATCAAAAAATGATTTGGTACTTTCACACTATTATTTAATTCAAGATAAATAGACTGTTGTTAAAATGAAAAATCTGACCAATCAAATACTTATTGCAATGCCACATATGCCAGATGACCGTTTTAAAAAATCAGTGGTTTTGATTTTTGAGCACAATTCACAAGGAGCAACGGGCCTTGTAATCAATAAGCAAATTGACGAAGAAATAAGTTTAGACATCATCGATGGCCTAAACCAAAAAATGGGTGTAGAGATTGACAATAAAACTCCAATATATAATGGAGGTCCACTATCGCCAGAAAAAGGTATTGTCATACATAATGACAAAGCACTTTCAAATCATTGTGTGGAGATTTCTGAAAAATTATTTATATCAAATCATATTGATTCCATCATAAAAGCACAATCAATAGGTAGATGTAATTACAAGTTAATGCTTGGATACGCGGGGTGGTCGTCTAAGCAGCTTGATTCTGAAATTGAAAATGGAGACTGGATGATTCAAGAGACTTTCTCAGATTTAATTTTTAATAAAGGGGGAGAGCGCGTTTGGCGGCTCGCTATCAACTCACTTGG
>CAJWTA010000050.1 GCA_913046805.1 uncultured Fidelibacterota bacterium
TTATCATTTGAATCTATCTTAGGGAATGATTTAAGTATATTAAATAAATTGTATAAGGAAAAAACTAGACAGTATTTTTCATATATTGCATTTATGAATCGTCGTCTTCTTTAGGTGTATCAACGCTTTCTTGAACATCCTTTAGTTCGTCTTTAACGCCGTCAACTGCGCCTTTAAACTCGCGAATTCCTTGCCCCAATCCACGCGCTAAACCTGGAAGTCTTTTTGCACCAAATATCAATAGGATGACCAAAGCAATTAATGCTACTTCCCAACCACCTGGCATACCCGCAAAAACTAAGTTAAAATCAGACATACAAAACTCCAATTGTTTTTAAAAGTGTTTAATAGATTTATAAATTTATTCATTTTATCGAAAATAGCGTAAAAAATAATAAGCAATCGACAGGCCGATGATACTTGTAAAATTAAATGTAAAACTCAAGCCGAATTGTAATGAGAACATAACAAGATCAAGCGAAATGACTCCCGATCCATCAGATGTTAATCCAGCGAGTGAAAAATCAATACTCCTTAGAAAAAATTCACGAACTACGCTATCTGGGAGAATCCATGCTAATAATTCACCCAATAAAGTTCCCAGAAGGGTACCGAAAAATAAAATTAATACAATTATACCTATAGATCGTTTGTTCATTGCTGTGTGCGTGCTATTATTGATTCTCCAGCTTTTACTTTTTGACCAACATTAACACATATATTAATATTTGAAGGTACAACAATATCTGCTCTACTCCCAAAACGAATAAAACCCATCCTATCGCCCTTTTTTATTAATTGATTAGGAACAGCATAACACAAAATTCTTCTTGCTATCAAACCTGCTATTTGCGTGACTTTATAGGTAAAGTTATCAGCCTCAACGACTGTAACAACACGCTCATTTTGATTAGATGCCTGATCATTAAAAGCAGCAATAAATTTACCCTTTTTTCTGTTAACACTTTTTACTGTGCCATTATGTGGATATCTAAAAGCATGTACATCAAACAAACTTAAAAAAATTGATATCACTTGAGAGAATTCACCAATATCAGAATCATTAATGGTTTTTATCGAAACTATCTTACCATCAGCTGGAGAAACAACAGCTGAATTATCATTTGGAATTTTTCTTTGCGGATTCCTAAAAAAATAGACTGTGAACAAATAAAAGGATCCAAAGATATAATATAAAAAATGTAATGCTATTAAATTTGATGCATGTGCATAAATACCGAACGGAAAAAAGAACGCCAACAGAATGATTAAAATAATCCTCCCTTCTTTTGCTATCATAACTACAAGCTATCCAAAATTAAAAATTTATTCATTATTCTCCCGTCTCTCCAAATTTTAAGATCCACACGATCACCCGGACGCAAATCAAGTACAGCGATTATTTCGTAAATATCTTTAACACTCGAAACAGTTGTACCCTCCACCCGTAAGATAACGTCTAAATACTGAAATTTAGCTTTATCAGCAGGACTATTTGGAGCAATCTGAGAAATAATGACCCCTCTATCTGACTTCATTTTCCAAAGTCTTGCTGTACGAGAATCGAGAGACTGTCCTCTAATACCCAAATTAAAACCCCTTACAATTTTACCTTTCGATCTTAGCTCTTTGACAATTTTCAGTGCTCGATTAATTGGAATTGCGAAACCTATACCAATTGACCCTTGCTTGCTTCTTCCTCCTGTATAGATAAAGGTATTAATACCAATTATTTCACCAAGCACATTCACCAAAGGTCCGCCGCTGTTACCAGGGTTAATTGCTGCATCGGTTTGTATCATTCCCTGAAAAACTCGAGCACCTTGTTGGCCGAAGTCCATATCCTTTCCACTGACAATGCCAACTGTTGCAGTTGGCTGCTGATTCACATCAAATAGTCCAAATGGATTTCCAAGAGCGATTACCCATTCACCAATAATTAACTTGTCGGAGTTTCCGGTTTTTACATAAGGAAAGTTTTCTCCATCAAGTTTTAAAAGCGCTAAATCTGTTAATTGGTCAACACCTATAACTTCTGCCTCATATTCTTCGCCCCCTGGTAAAGTAACAATAATCATTGATGCATTTTCAACAACATGATCGTTAGTTATAACATAACCATCAGGGCTAATTACAACACCTGAACCAGAGCTCTTGACTTCTCTTAAGCTAAGCTCAGATGGAAATAATTGTGAAAATAGTGGATCACGCTGAAACTGCTCGTACCATGGATTAACAGAATAACGTTGTATTTGAGTAACATTTATACTTGCTACCGCTGGGCTCGCATACTGAATGGCATTTGTTAAAGCATTTCTTCGAGAATTATCTACTGACTGAGCAAGTACAGGTAATAAAAAACTAAAAATTATCAATAATGTACTAATTTTTTTCATATTCAATTTTTTTTAAAATCAATCCATTTGGAGGAGCTTTATAAATTTGCACATTTTCTCTTGGAGAACTTAAAAGCTCTTTAAATTTTCTTAAAGAGAATTTATTCTTTCCAATTTCAATCATTGTGCCAACTAAATATCGTACCATATGATGCAAGAATCTATCTCCACTTATGTTATAATTTAGTAACGACTCTTTATCTTTCCATATTGAATCATATATCAGGCAATTTCTGTTGGTTATTTTTGGATTATTTTTACTAAAAGAGGTGAAATCATGCTCTCCAATAATTAACTGAGAAGCCTCGTTAAGTAAATCTATATCTAAAGGGGATGATTGATGGGTAAAATGCTGGTCAAGCACAAAAGTATTGGTTCTAAGTCTATAGGTATAAAATCTTTTTGATGCAGAAAAACGAGCATGAAAATCTCTGCTTACATTCTCACAGCTAATAATTCGAATGTCTTTATTCAATTTAGCATTTAGAGCGCTCACAATAACCTCGGAATTCAGTTTTTCGATTAAGTCAAAGTGAGCCACTTGCCCTAAAGCATGAACACCGGCATCAGTTCGTCCCGAACCAGTTATAGCTACTTTTTGGGAAGTTAAATTTGAAAGTGCTTTTTCAATCTCACTCTGAACTGTAACAAAATTTTTTTGGATTTGCCATCCATGATATCGAGAACCGTCATATTGTACAACCACTTTATATCTAAAAAAGTCCAATAAGGTAACTCGAAAGAATTGTGATTAATGCAATTTGGATAAAGTTAGTAAAGGTAAATGGAATTGGGTGAATTACATTTCGTGGATATTGCAATCCATAGCCTCTGAGTTTCATTGCTAAAGCAATGTCACTTGATCTATTTAATTGATAAGCAAGTATTGAAGGTAGCTCTTTTGCAATATTAAACAATTTTCTGTAATACGATTTGCTAAATTTTATTCCAACTGCTTTTTGACTTTTCATATTATTTATCCAATTTGATTGAAAGGTGGGGTATAATCGTAATGCCAATGACAAGAAAAGGAATATGTCGTCTACCCATTTCCATCTTAATGTTGTAATAAGCCAAAGAGATCTAAATGAAATGATAAGCTTTTCAGAAGATGATGTTACTAAATAAAAATTCATAAAAAGCACGATTACGCTGAATTTTAAAAAAGCAAAAATAGCACTTTCCATTGCTTCATAAAATGTCATTTGTGTAAATGATAATGAAATTGCAACATAAAAGATCAACATGAATGGTAAAAAAAATATTGTAGATAAAAACTTCTTAATTACATCAAAAAAGATTTGACCATTATTAACTACAATAAATAGAAGTAAAATACTATACGATAACAAATCACGAAATGAGGCAGCAAGAACCAAAGCTAATGAAATCGAAAGAAAGAAATATAAATTCACTATTGGATGGTTGAACATTTTATAAAGCAAATTCAAATGTATATCCAATAATCAAATCATTATTTTGAATATAGGGTTTAATTGATAAGTTATTCTTAGACAACAATCGCTTTAAATAGAGTGCGTCAATACTTGAGACAAAATGATTTACAAATAAAGCCCCTAAAGTAAATGAGGAAAAAAGTTTTAGCTTATCTGCTTGTATTCGTTTTGATTCGAAATACATTCTATTTTTTTCGCTATCCCAATTCCAACTCCACTTATTGTTTTGGGGATATAAATCTCCAAATTCTCTGTTTCGCAAATGTTCATTATTGTAATCATGTATCGAATTGTAATTGCCAATATCTACCCAAAATTCACGATCCTTGTCATTGGCAGTAATTCCAGCATGCTCAGATGCGTATGTAATATAATTTCTTTTTATTTCATTGGAGAATTTTGAGCTGGAAAAGATTGATAATAAAATGCCAACCTCAATATAATTGTATATTTTAGATCTGTTTTTAAAGCCAAGATCGCTTTGCCCCCATCCTGGCACAAGAAAGGATTTAATTACAGGATCTATAGATTTTTCAGTATCCAACTGGCTAAGAGTTTTGGATGAGAAAAATAATAAAAATATAATTATAAACGATTTAATCTGATAATAACAAAACATACTACAATTAATAAAAAACATATTTTTGAAAAAATATTACCATACATTGAAAAAAAAGTTAATTTTTTGTTCAATAAAACCTCACCTTTAATTACTGCTTGTTTATCGTATTGGATTTTATGCGTTACCTCACCAATTGGACTGATAATGCCTGAAATCCCTGTATTTGCACTAATAGCAATCCCCGCTCTATTTTCAACAGCTCTTAGTTTTGCCATTTCAAAAAACTGTCTCACACCTGAGGAATTTTGTAGCCATGCAATATTAGCTTGAACCGTCAAAAACCTTGCGCCCTCCTTAATGAAGTTTTTTACAATGAGAGGATTTGAGAGGTCGTAGCATATTAAATTGCTGAACAATAAAGAGTCTAGTTTGAAAAGTGAGTATTCTTTTCCGTGAACGAAATTTCCTTGGCCAAAATTCAATTTTTTAAGTATTGGAAATCGAGATGACATGGGAATGTACTCAGCGAATGGAACCAAAAATAATTTGTGGTACATTTCATTTTTATCGCTACCATCGAAATATATTGATCCATTCAGAGATCTTCTTTCTCCATCTATGGATTTAAAATCTAATGTTCCCATCAATAAAGGTATTGATCTATCAACGACAATTTTCTCATACCTTTTTCGTGAAGAGGATACTCGCATATAATTGGGCAAAGCTGCTTCAGGCCACAAAACTAGATCTGGGTAAAGTTCGAATGCCAGCACATTCAATGAATCCATTGTGTTGTAAAGCTCATCCCTATAGGTTAATTCCCATTTTAAGTTAGGGTCTATATTTGGCTGAATAACAGAGATTTCTTTTTTGTCCCATAAAGATTCTTTTAAAGAACTAATTATGAATAATCCATAAATTACTGGAATAATGATAAAAAAAATCAACACAACATTTTGCATATATGCTTGCTTGCGATTGAATAAAATTGAATAAATGGTAATATTGATCAAAAGAACCCAAAAGGAAATCCCCTCAGGCCCGGTAATGTCGATTATTTGAAGTATAGGTAAAAAATTCGTTTGAGTAAGAGCTAAGCTCGACCATGAAAAGGCCAACGGTCCATAACTTTTAACAAACTCCATTGAAACCCAAATAAGGGGTATCAGATAAAGAGTGTATTTATAGTACTTTTGAAACCAAGAAGTGATGTACCCCATAACTGCCCAAAATATTGAAAGATATAATACAGCAGCAATCAATGATAATAGCACTGGAATAAATGAGGCTCCTGAATTCAAACCTATCCAATAAAGTGATATTATTGAGCAAACTAGTGATGAAAAAAAAGAATATTTTAAAGAGGTTAATGGGCTTGATATAATCCAGATCCTGATAAGAGGTACCAAACCAAAAAGAGCTATCAAGCCGAACCCAGGAGGATACGAAGACCCTATCAAAATGCCTGACATTAAAGAAAGATGCTTTTTAGAAAGAACTTTATTAAAAATCATTAATAATTTTTCGAATCTAAATAATGTTGCAAAAAAATAGCTGCAGCTGTTTGGTCTATTTTTGACTTATTGAAACCGGTTTTTATACCCTGACTAATTAAAGACTTTTTAGCGCTGACAGAACTTAGCCTCTCATCGAACATCACTATTGGTATATCTATTTTTTTTTCTAGTTCTACTTTAAAGGTTTCGACTTTTTTTGTTTGCCCAGTTTTCTTTCCGTCCATTCCTAAAGGAAAACCGATTATCAGTTTTTCAATCTTATAGTCATTAATTATCTCTGAGAGTTTTTCAAAAAAAAAATTTAAATCTGACAGAAATAGTGTTTTTAACGGTTTTGAAATTATTTGATTTGGATCTGAAATCGCTAAACCTATCCTTTTATCACCATGATCTATAGCTAAAAGTCTTCCCATGTGAAATTAGTTTTGGATTCGCGAAATTTTATCTATGCTTTTAACTTCTGAAACTTTCTTTAAAACTCTATCTAGTTGCTTGATGTTGCTCACTTGCACAATCAGTCTTGCTGAGGCAACAGAGTCTTTAACTTTAATATCAACTGATGTAATATTTATGTTAAGCTTTGAAATAGTCTCCGTCATGTCTTTCAAAAGACCTTTTCTGTCTTGACCAATTACTTTGAGATGGACATTAAATAGGTCGGATCTTGAGACTTCCCATTCAACCGGTACCAATCGATCACTTTCTTCGCTTGAAATTGGAAGATTGTAACAGTTTGAACGATGCACCGTCATACCTCGACCTCTTGTAACAAAACCAACCATATTGTCTCCGGGTATAGGATTGCAACATTTTCCAAAATTTGCCATGACGTTTGAAATACCCTGAAGTTTTATGCTCTTACTTTCACTCCTTCTAAAATTAAATATGCTTTCATTTTCGTCTTGCTTTAAAATTTTATCATTTGTGATGCTTTTATCTAAGAGATCGCGTACAGAGATCTCGCCTTTGCCAATAAATTCAAATAATTGATCAACACTATTTAAGCCAAATTTGGAAAACATATTTTTAAGCTTATCCGATTGACTTGTCATCTTTAACCTTCTTAAGCTTTTTGTAAATAATTGCTCACCAATCTTAACACTTTCTTCTTTTTCTTTTTTCTGTAAATAATTTTTAATCTTATTTCTAGCTTTTGACGTTACAGCAAATTCAAGCCATCCATAATTTGGTCTTTGAGATGTGCTAGTGATAATTTCGACATTATCGCCATTTTTAAGAATAGTGTTTAGTGGAACAACTTTATTATTTATCTTTGCACCAAGGCAACTTTGTCCCACTTCAGTGTGTACACAATATGCAAAATCTATTGGTGTGGAATTTGCAGGTAATTGTATGAGGTCCCCTGTTGGTGTAAAAACAAATATTTCATCACCAAAAAGGTCAATTTTTAAAAGATGCATAAACTCTTTAGGGTCATTTTCCTCGCTTTGAAGCATATCTAATAAATCTCTAAGCCATTCAACATGTGTATCAATACTTTTTGAAGAACTTCCTGATTCTTTGTACCTCCAATGTGCAGCAACTCCAATTTCTGCAGTTCTCTCCATATCTTCGGTTCTAATTTGAATTTCAACTATCTTACCTTCTAATCCAAAAACGGTAGTATGTATTGATTGATATCCATTACTTTTAGGCATAGCTATGAAGTCTTTAAATCTTTCTTGAATAGGCTTAAATTTTTGATGCAATATTCCTAAAGCTAAGTAACAATCTTCAATTTTACCCACAACAACCCTAACTGCCATAATATCATTAATCTCTTCAAAGGTTTTTTCCCTTTTAATCATTTTACCATAAATCGATGAATGCGATTTGGATCTTCCATAAACACGAAAATTCATTTGATTTAATTTTAACTCTTCAGTTAATGCAGAAGTAATCGATTTTATGTACCTCTCGCGTTCTTTATTTGATGATTTTAATTTTTTATCAATTTCATTGTA
>CAJWTA010000051.1 GCA_913046805.1 uncultured Fidelibacterota bacterium
ATTACATGCCTCTAAGATGCTTCATATCATTTAACCAGCTATTAGACAACTATCAAACTCACCAAGGATGATCACCTCTTGTATTTTTTTAATTAAGGAAATATAAAATGATAAGTTCAGGGTCGATGCAATTCGTAAACCAAGTATTTCTTTAATTCCAAAAAGATGTCTTATATAGGCTTTAGTAAACATACGTCCAAAGGCATGGTCACTATTCTCATCTATGAAGGAGTGATCATCTTTATATTTCTCATTTGTAATATTTATCGTCCCATTAGAGGTAAAGATCTGGCCATTTCTACCATTTCTGGTTGGCATAACACAATCAAACATATCAACTCCACGCCGTATTGCTTTTACTATGTCAGTAGGTCTTCCAACCCCCATCAGATATCTAGGTCTATCTTTTGGTAGTAACGAATCACAGAATTCTATAGTATCAAACATAGCGTTTTTCTCTTCTCCAACTGCAAGGCCCCCAATCGCTATCCCGAAATCTGCCTGTGGGACTAATCCTTCGATACTCATTTCTCTCATTTTATGATTAATACCGCCTTGAATAATTGGAAATAACGTTTGACTGTGTTCATAAAGACGGGGGTTATCTTTTAGATAGTTTTTACACCTTATAAACCACTCATTAGTTCTCCTAACAGCTTTGGTAACTTCATTTAATTTAGATTTGCCAGGAGGACAATGATCAAACGCCATAATAATATCCGAACCCAAATCGCGCTGAATTTGCATCGATATTTCCGGTGTTATTGTATGATAACTCCCATCTAGGTGAGATTGAAACTCCACACCATCATCATTAATCTTATTTAAATTTGCCAAAGAAAATACTTGAAACCCTCCACTATCTGTTAAAATAGGTCTTGTCCAATTTGAAAATTTATGAAGACCGCCTGCATGATTTATTACTTCTGTCCCTGGCCTTAAATAAAGATGATATGTATTGCCTAAAATTATATCTGCCCCTAGTCCTTCTAGCTCATGTGGAGAAAATGTTTTTACAGCGCCAATGGTCCCAACAGGCATAAATACTGGGGTTTGAATATCTCCATGTTCTGTTTTTATTACCCCAGTTCTGGCAGAGGTCTTTTTATCTTGCGTGGTAATTAAAAAATTCAAAATAATATATCAAATGCTTGCTTAACTGACTCAACTGGGTAGATCTTGAGTTTATTTTTCTTGAGTTTGCTATTCATACTAGCTTTAGGAACAACTGCACCATTAAAACCCAAAGCTTCCACTTCAGCTAAACGATGACCCAATCTACTTATTGATCTGATTTCACCTGCTAAACCTATTTCACCAATGAAAACAATAGTCTCATCTATTGGCTTATCCATAAAACTTGATGCAATTGCACATAAAATAGATAAATCAGCAGCAGGATCATCGACTTTTAAACCACCAACTAAATTTATAAATACATCCTTAATGCCCATGACTAATTCCATCCTCTTCTCAAGAACTGCTAGAAGCATGGCAAGCCTTCGAAGGTCAAATCCGTTTACATTCCTTTGCGGCGTTCCAAAATTTGCGGTGGACACAAGCGCTTGAACTTCAATTAAAATAGGACGAGTGCCTTCTAAGGAAGGATAAATACAAGTCCCTGGTATATTTCTACTTCGTTCGGATAAAAACATTTCAGAAGGATTTGAAACCTCGTTTAATCCATCTTCATTCATATGAAATATTCCAACCTCATTTGTAGCTCCAAATCGATTCTTTGCAGACCTTAAAATTCTATGTTCATATCTATCATCTCCTTCTAGATAAAGAACTGTGTCTACCATGTGCTCCAACATTTTTGGACCTGCAATGGTCCCTTCTTTTGTAACATGGCCGATAATAATAATTATAACATTTTTATGTTTACTGACTTCTAAAAACTTTTGACCACAATCTCTAATTTGACTAGGAGATCCAGGCAAAGAGTCTAAATCAGAATTTATAATTGTTTGAATTGAGTCAATGATAACTAGTGCAGGGGAAATTCTATCAATGTGAGTCAAGATACCATTAAGATCATTTTCACTAGATAAATGTAGGTTATCTGATTTTACGTTTATCCTTTTTGCTCTAATTGCAACTTGTTCTTCACTTTCTTCAGCAGAAACGTATAAAATAGATTTATTAACCCCAGAACATATATGTAGAGCTAATGTAGATTTTCCTACACCTGGACTCCCTCCTAACAATAATAGTGAACCAGGTAAAAGGCCTCCTCCTAATACCCTATCAGCCTCCGTAATATTTGTTGTAATTCTTTCGCCAGGATCGGAATCAAGTATATCATTTAGTGGTTTATAATCTCTATAATCAAGTTTAGACCTTTTTATGTTTTTATTCCCTAATACTTTAAACTCTGATAAGGTGCCCCACTCTTTACAGCTTGGACATTGTCCATGCCACTTCGGGAAATCATCACCACATGCAGAACATAAAAAGTTTACTTTATTTTTTTTATTAGCCATAGAAGTATGCAAAATTGCCTTCTATGTATGATGTAATCAAGGCCGATATTTTACCAATCAGGCCCTAGAGATAAGTACCACTGCGGTTTTGAGTATCCGCCTGGATTTTTATCCCAAGCTGACTCTACTCTTAATAAGAAATATCCAAGGTTGATCTTCACACCTAAGCCGGATGTCACAACCCAAGGAGAAAATTTAGCAGTGTCATTAGAACCGTATTTCTCTGGCCAACTATTTGAAGAAAATTCATCTGCAGAATCCCAAGCGGCTCCAACATCAACAAAAGCATGGCCCCTAATATTTCCAAAAACAACTTTTAAAGGAAACCCTAGCGCAAGATAGTTAATGAATGGAAATCTAACTTCAAAATTAAATAATGAAGCATATGTACCTATTCGTTCTGCAAATCGAGCACCCCTCATTGGGAATGCATACTCTGTAAAATATACATCCGTAATTAAATTTGAGTTAGATGTATCTGTAATTACACTTCTATACGCCGAAGGATCACTGACTCCATTTGTTGTACCACTTTGAAAGTCTGTAAGCAAGTATGGTATGCCCCCCAGAAAAAATTTCTGAGCGTTTTTACCCTGGCTACTCCCGAAAAACCCTCTTACAGCGAGCGTGTAGTCGCGACCAAATCTCCAATATTTTCTAGCATCTAATTTTACTGTTTGAAACTTGAAATCTGTATTCCAACCAGGACTAGCAGTGATAGAAACATTCTGGCGATACCCATCTATTGGTCCAGTGAAACCAAAAATTGAATTGTCATATATCCAGCTAGCTCTAGGTAATATTGTAGTGAATTTTGTGGATGAACCAGGTCTTTTAACCAGCTCTTCCTGCCCAAATGTATTTATCATCCTATCAAGAATATCATAGCTAATATTATGCCAAGTAAGCCCAAAATCAACTCTTTGAAATCTGCTAAAAGGGTGAGAAATGTAAGATTGTAACCCATAATGTCTTAAACGCCCAAGAGAATAATATCCAGCTTGAAAGAAATCTGCATTTTGAAAACCTACAAAATAATAATCTGTCTTATTTTTTAGATAACCGTATGATAAAAAATAATCGCTATCTTCTAGAGTTAGAACCATTTCTGTTCCAAATTGAATCTGGTGATTTCCTAGAATGTCACTAAATGCAAAATAAGTCATTCCGGTTGCTCCAAACACATTGCTAATCTGCAAATTCCCACTTACCATATCTAATGTGAATCGCGTTTTGTAGGGTTTTGGAACGTGAACTCCATTAACTAACGTGTCCTTAACAACCTTCTCTTTTTTAGAGCTTTTGGTATCCATAGAATGATTATAATTATCATATCCTTGAGCAAATACCCATTTAGAATATGATGAATTTGTATTTAAATCGATCCTTTCAATTTTATCAGTGTCTCGAATGTCTGCTACAGACATATCTTCACTGTCTCTTGTTTTAATAAACTGTGTTGGGGCAATTTGCTTGGCAGCAATGCCAAGTGGATTATTTAAACTATATAGGTCCCAACCAATGCCCGAATATCCCGCAAAAATTATCGAGTTATCATCTTTAGAAATTGTTGGCTGCTGCAGGCCTGTCAAAACATTAGTGATAGCATATGAATTATTTACAAATTTAGAATCAGAATTTTGGTCTTCAACCAAAGCATGTTTATAGAGGTTGAAAACACCATTATAGTCTGAAGTATAAAATAATGTTCTTTCAGAGTTTGCCCAAATTGGATAGCTCTCATTATCAGGTGTATCAGTGACTCTTTTAATTTTGCCACTTTTAATATTTACTACATATATATCTGTCTGACTGTAGTTATGATCTTCAATTCTACCATCATACTTACCATCAACATGTTTGCCACGATCAGAAACAAATGCAATCTCCTCACTGTTGCCATTCCATGACGGATATGAATCAGAAAAAATATCATTAGTTATCTTTTTAAAGTTCTCTGATTTAAAATTATAAATGTATATATCACTTGAGCCATTGTGATTGCCAGCAAAAGCGATATCATTACCATTAGGGCTCCAAGCTGCAGAAAATACTCCATCCAAAGCTATAGGAATTTTTTTTGCTTTTTTAGTTTTTACATCAATTATTTGAAGTGCATCAGAAGAACCGGCTTTTGTTGCTAGTACAATTTTTTCTCCATCTGGGGACCAAGATAACCCAGGCTGTAACCATTTAAGCTCCTCAAAATTAACAGAGCGACTACCTTGCACTAAAGTAGCTTTTTTCTTACCTGTCGCAGCATCCAAAAGATAAACATCGAAGTAACCAGATCTATCTGATAATAAAGCTACTGTACTACCATCTGGAGACAGTGATGGCGATACATTATAAAAATTCCTATTTTTTTTGTGATCAGTTAACTGTTCAGACATATCTTCCAAAGGATCTCTATTTGCAATATCTGGCCAATATTCTTTTTTTAAGTATTTATGCCATTGATCAGATAATTCATCCCATTTCATGCCCAGAGCCATTTGATACCCTTTTTCAGCACTTTGAGTTTTTTTCATCGAGCGAAAAACCTCACCGACTTTTTCTCTTCCATATTTTCCTGCAATGAATCTCCAAAGCGATTGCCCGCCTTTGTATGCCATAAAATAATTCAGCTCATTAACGGTAGGAATTCTTTCATGAACTGCTATGTCACGCAAAATCATATCTGCCTTTGTATCCCAGTTTGAGCTTAAAAATTCTGCCAGACCTTCATTTGCCCATAAGGGAATTCTCACACGAGTTCGACTAGCAACCATGTTTTGAGCAGTACCTCCGTAAACCATATCATTGAGCATTGCATGAACAAGCTCATGATGAATAACGTGTCTAAATTGTTCAAAATCTCCGTCAAATGGGAAAACCACTCTGTTTTTAAATAGCTCGGTTACTCCACCTATTCCTTCTGACATGTATACACCCACAACATTTGTTTGTTGAAATTCATTGTGAGAATTATACACTAGAATTGATACCCTGTTTTTTAAATCCCATGCAAGATGAGTAGATATCTGTTTGTATGCTTCCTCAGATACTCTTGAAGTGAATTCCGCAAGGTCTTGATTATCGCCATAAAAATATATATCAAAATTGGGAGTCTGGATATAAGACCAATCAAAATCCCTATATTGCACCTTGTTTTTTCCAAAGGATTGTCCAAAGGAACTAGATAGAATTACAATGGCAAAAAGTATGTATTTAGATATAATCATCTTCTTTATAACGAAATAAATGAAAGCAATGTTTCTTACTTTAACAAAAAACTCAAGATATTGTCAATATGTCCTGAAAAGTATATTTTATTGTTAAATTTACTACTCTTATAATTAGTATACTTAAAAAGATATTTTAAAACCATGCAATTGCCAATATATTTCATTTCAGATATACACCTGATGTTAGATGAGTCTTCAGATGAAAGTGCTAAAAGAGAGTCTTTGTATCGATTTTTAAATTTTGTAAGGACTACAAGGGGCACACTTTTTTTTGTAGGTGATTTGTTTGATTTTTATTTTGAATACCCTGATGTTATACCTAAATCATATTTTGATTTTTACAATAAGGCTTTTCAACTTAAAAAAGCAGGAGTTGACTTGAGATTTATCGCTGGCAACCACGATTATTGGGTTCTGGATTTCATGAAAAAAAAATTAATGAACCATACTTATTTCGATGATACAACCTTTTCATTAAGAGGAAAAAATTTTTACATTACTCACGGCGATGGAGTTTTAAGTTGGGACTATGGATACAGAATTTTAAAGAAAATAATCCGCTCCCCTTTTTTCATATGGTGTTTCCGATTATTACACCCTACGCTTGCTTATAAGATAGCTCGAAAAGTATCAAGAACAGAGAATCATCCTGAACTGCCAGAGGAAGTTAGAGAAAAAATCAGGAATGAATTAAAAAAATACGCATTAACTCATTTCCAAAAAGGATTTGATTACATGGTCTGCGGTCATTATCATTTAAATGAAATAATTGATGTAGAAAAAGGGAAACTAGCCGTTTTAGGTGACTGGCAAGATGATCCTTCATATGCAGTTTTTGATGGGAAAGAATTAACACTACATCAATGGGAAAATGATGCGTAAACATTTATTAATCATACTTTGTTCTCTAACTTTATTTCAAGGTTGTGCTACAGTCAAAAATTTTTTTGGAAGAAAATCCATTATTGATCCTGATGACCCAAACTTCCTCAATAATATTCAAAAACTTCGAAGTGCATATCAAGATGGAGATATACAAGCTCTAGAAGAAATGATACAGATTTACACTGATGAAAATCAGCATATAAAAGCAAGAATAGAAGCGGGAAGAATGTTAGCAAATACTCAACATCCCATGGCATTAAATGCCATTGCAGAGATGGTTGAAACAACGAGTGCTGTTGATTTTTCTCTTCTAAAAGCATCGATAGAGATGTTGGCTCTCTTTAGAGAAAACCCCAAAGCAAGTTCAGCTTTGCTTGAAAGCGCACACATTCTTGAAGACAGGACAAACAACCTTCATCTAACAATTACAGAAAATCTTCATAAGGTTAGAACAAAAGACCAAGTACTTGGATTATTGGACCTTTATGAAATTGCAAAAACAAATATGAGCAGAACCGAGGGAATGCTAACAAAACAATTAGGGGCACTTGGCAGCGATCAAGTCATTCCTGTATTAACAGCAATTGCTAAAGACCCCAATGTCAGGTTAGGGATAAGAAATAAAGCAGTACAAATTTTAGGAAAGAAAAGTCCTGAAGATGTTGCCACTGCTTTTGCAGAACTATTAGGTGATCCAAATACAAATTTAGAAGTTCGTGAGTTTGCCATAAATACAATGGCCGGAGTAAAACAGGAAAACTTAATTCTTGCACTATTAAATACTTACAACACAGGCAAAAGCCAATATTATACCCTACTTAATACAATGCTCTCTGCTCTAGGAGAGTTTAACGAGCCTGAAGTAAAACTTGCAGTTGTTGAAATAGCTAGTAGTGAAGATTATCCTATAGACATTAGAAAGAAAGCGATTGATAATCTAGGTGCATTTAAAGACCCACGTGTAATCCCTAAAATATTACCAATTCTTGAAAAAAGAGAAAATTATGTTTACTATGATAATATTTTAGATATGGTCTATATGCTGGGTGAAGAAAAAATATGGGCGGAACAAGTTAGAAGAATGGCACATAAGGCAAGCTTTAGCAAGAGGGAGCATGAATAAAAAACTCATTATATCTTTGTCAATAGTTTATATGTCATTATGCAATATTGTATTTGCTAATTACACTATTTCGGG
>CAJWTA010000052.1 GCA_913046805.1 uncultured Fidelibacterota bacterium
GCAGTGGTATTTGGAAACGGGGTTCAAGCTAAGGCACAGATAGATGCTATTTGTTGTGTAAAGTCAATGGAGTCAATAAAGGTTATAGGTAGGGACATTAAAAAAGTAGAGCTTTTTTGTGATACATTTGATAGTAACGTATCTCAAGGCAAACTGAGCGACTTAAAATATGCGGATATTATTTGCACAGCAACAACCTCAAGCGACCCATTATTCGAATTTAGCCATATTTCAAATGGAGTACATATAAATGCCGTTGGTGCACATGGCCCTAATAAAAGAGAGATTTCAACCAAGGTGATTCAACAGTCAAAAGTATTTGTTGATTCTTTTGTGTCAAGCCATAAAGAGGCTGGTAACCTGTTAATTCCAATAGAGAATAATGATTATAGTTGGGATAAAGTTGAGGGGGAGATTGGTGAAATATTTAATTCAGATAGGGAAGGTCGTGTTGATGATTCGGACATTACATTTTTTAATTCAGTAGGCACTGCTGTACAAGACCTTGTTATTTCTAATATAATATTGGAGAAGAATCTAGGTGCAAACTAAAAAGACTGCAATCTTGCTTCTTGAAGATGGGAGAGTATTTGAGGGTAAGCAATTAGGTCACCATGGAGAGACGGTTGGAGAGGTATGTTTTAATACAGGGATGACTGGGTATCAAGAAATTTTAACAGATCCATCTTATTGTAGTCAGATCGTTACAATGACCTCACCCCATATTGGCAATTACGGAATCAATGAAGAAGACGTCGAATCTGATAAAATTCAAGTATCAGGTTTTGTCATTAAAGAAGAGTCCTTGGTCCCTTCAAATTGGAGATCAACAGCTTCGTTAGATGAATATTTAAAAAATAACAAAATTGTGTGTATTCAAGATATTGATACACGAGCACTTACTCGACACATAAGAGATCAAGGATCTATGAATGGAATTATATCTTCCGTTGATAGCGAGATAGATAGTTTATCAAGCAAATTAGCAAAAGCTCCATCAATGAAAGGCCTTGATTTGGCTAAAGTTGTTAGTACAAAAAACAAATATAAATGGGCTGATACGGGTAAATACAAAGTTGCTGCAATAGACTATGGCATCAAGCGGAATATCTTGAATATACTTGCTGACAGCGGATGTAGCGTAACTGTATTCCCCGCAACTATCACCGCTAAGGAAATTTTAGACTTTAACCCTGACGGCGTATTTTTAAGTAACGGTCCTGGAGATCCCGCTGCGGTTACATACGGAATTGAAATGGTCAAAGAGCTATTAGGCGCTAAGCCAATCTTTGGAATCTGTCTTGGCCATCAAATCTTGTCCTTAGCATTGGGAGCAAAAACGTTCAAACTCAAATTTGGTCACAGGGGAATCAACCATCCGGTAAAGAATTTGGATACAAATGTCGTAGAAATTACTAGCCAGAATCATGGATTTGCGGTTGATTTACAAACCTTGCCAAAAAATGTAACACCAACGCACGTGAACTTAAACGATGAGACTAATGAAGGAATTGAGTGCAAAGATCTTAAGGCATTTTCTGTACAGCATCACCCTGAATCAAGTCCAGGACCTCATGACAGCAGATATTTATTTGATAAATTTATAAAATTAATGAAGAGTTGAAATTGTCAAAACGAGATGATATAAATTCTATTCTTATCATTGGTGCAGGACCAATAGTAATTGGTCAAGCGTGCGAGTTTGATTATTCTGGGACACAAGCTACTCAGGCCTTAAGAGAGGAGGGCTACAGAGTTGTATTGATTAATTCAAATCCTGCAACAATAATGACCGATCCTAACTTAGCAGATGCTACATACATTGAACCGATAACTCCAGAATATGTTGAAGCGGTTATCAAAAAAGAAAAGCCAGATGCTATTTTACCTACAGTTGGGGGACAAACTGCTTTAAATGTTGCAATGGAATTACATAAAAATGGTATTCTTAAAAAACATAATATTGAACTGATAGGTGCGCAAGTTGATGCAATTAATAAAGCTGAAGATAGAGAAAAATTTAAAACAGCAATGGATGAAATAGGTATTGATACAGCGCAAGGTGGTTTTGTAAATACTTGGGAAGAAGCTGAGATGATGCTAGAAAAAATACAGTTCCCTATAATTATACGTCCATCATTTACGCTTGGGGGAACAGGAGGATCCGTAGCTTACAATTATGAGGAGTTTCAAGATCTCGTTGAAAATGGACTTCAAGCCAGTCCTATTGCAGAAGTATTAATCGAAGAGTCCTTGCTTGGATGGAAAGAATATGAGCTTGAAGTTGTTCGTGATAAATCAGACAATGCTATTATAATTTGTTCAATTGAAAATATTGATCCAATGGGTGTTCATACTGGTGATTCAATAACTGTTGCTCCATCCATGACTCTTTCTGATAAGGAATTTCAACTTATGCGAAATTGGTCGATTCAGTGTTTAAGAAAAATTGGTGTCGAAACTGGTGGATCTAATGTTCAATTTGCTGTTAATCCAGAAACAGGTAGGTGCATCATCATTGAGATGAATCCTCGCGTTAGTCGTTCATCAGCGCTTGCATCAAAAGCGACCGGGTTCCCAATTGCAAAAATAGCTGCTAAACTAGCTGTGGGATATACCCTTGATGAGCTACGTAATGATATAACAGGAAAAACCTTAGCTGCATTTGAACCTACTATTGATTATGTAGTTGTTAAGGTGCCAAGATTTGACTTTGAAAAATTTCCCTCTGCGACTGGTCATCTAGGTGTTCAAATGCAAAGCGTCGGAGAGGTTATGTCAATTGGAAGAACATTCAGAGAGTCTTTGCAAAAAGCATTCAGGTCGCTGGAAGTTGGATTAAATGGGCTTGAGCCAAAAGCTATAAAAGATGATGATCCGGAGCTTATTAGGGCACGGTCTTTAGATATGAACACCCTGCAATATGCAACAAGCTTTAGATTATTAAAAGTTAGAGAGGCTTTCAAGGAAGGCGCTTCTATTGATGATGTATACAAATCGACTAAGATTGACCCATGGTTTTTGCATCAAATCAAACATTTAGTTAGCTTTGACAAAAACGCATCGATTCTCGAACTAAAGCAAAATGGCTTTTCAGATGCTCAAATTTCAAAAATGAAAAATATTTCTGAAGTTGACGTCCGAGAAAAAAGAAAGAAACAAAAAATATCTCCATCATTTAAGGTGGTCGATACTTGCGCAGCGGAATTTGTTGCTAAAACTCCTTATTGCTATTCCTCATATGATGAGGAAAATGAAATTAAACCATTGGATGGTAAGAAAGTGGTTATTCTTGGTGGAGGTCCCAATAGAATAGGACAAGGAATCGAATTTGATTATTGTTGTGTTCAGGCAGTGTTCGGACTTCAGGATCAGAATTATAAAACAATAATGGTTAATTGTAATCCAGAAACGGTTAGCACTGATTTTGATTTAGTTGATAGACTATATTTTGAACCAGTGACCTATGAAGATGTATTGAATATACTTGAATTTGAAAAACCAGATGGTGTTCTTGTTCAATTTGGAGGACAAACTCCTTTAAAAATAGCAAAAGCGCTTGATGAAGCTGGCATTCCAATTATTGGTACATCGCCTATCAGTATAGATCTAGCAGAGGATAGAGAAAAATTTGGTAAAATATTAGATAAATTAAAAATTAAATGTCCTGATTATGGAACGGGGAGAACGCTTAATGAGGTTATCGAAGTTGCTAGCAAAATAGGATACCCTGTGCTTGCAAGGCCTAGCTATGTTCTTGGTGGTAGGGCTATGGAAATTGTGTACTCTCAAAATCAGCTCGTAGATTACATCACAAGAAATGCTGATGTAACGAAAGGACACCCAATTTTAATCGATCAATTCTTAGAGGATGCTTTTGAGTTTGATGTAGATGCACTTTGCGATGGAGATTCAGTTCATATTGGAGCAGTTATGCAGCATATTGAAGAAGCCGGCATACATTCTGGGGATTCTGCATGCGTGCTTCCACCTTACAAAATAACTACTACAGCAATGGATGACATTATCAGAATCACAAAAGAATTAGCGATTGAATTAAAGGTCATAGGTTTAATTAACATACAATTTGCTTTTAAAAATAACACTGTATTTGTGCTTGAAGTGAATCCCCGTGCAAGTAGAACCATCCCTTTTGTAAGCAAAGTAACCAACACTCCGCTTGCAAGATTAGCCGCAAGGATTGCTGCTGGCGCAAAACTTTCTGACTTTAATTTGAAACCATGGGATCAAATAAACCATACCGCAGTAAAGGAAGCTGTATTACCATTTAATAAATTTCCTGAAGAATCAATATTTTTAAGCCCAGAAATGAAATCTACTGGTGAAGTTATGGGAGTTTCTGAATCAATGGGAGAATCTTTTTTAAGAGCTTCAATAAGCGCGGGAAATGTAATTCCAAAAACAGGAAAAGTTTTTATTTCTGTAAATGATTCCGATAAATTAAATGTCATACCTATAGCAAGAGATTTAGTTGAGCTAGGTTTTGATCTTATTGCAACACAAGGAACTGCAAAAGAGTTGAAAAGAAATGGTTTAAAAGTTGAAAATATCTTTAAAGTAGGCGAGGGTAGGCCTAATGTTGTAGATGGAATAAAAAATGGCGACATATCGCTTGTAATAAACACTCCTTTTGGTGCGATGGCGCGTTACGATGAGGAGGCAATTGGAAGAGCGTGCATTCAAAAAGGAATTGTAGCAATAACAACTTTATCGGCAGCCTCGGCAGCTGTGAGAGCACTTAGATCAAGCCAAAAAGATAAAATACGCGTGAAATCCTTGCAAGAATATCATGCCTAAAATACCTTAAAAAATAAAATATGGGAAAATTAACAATGAGCAAAATAAGTGTGAATACATCTAGTGCAATTGATGTTGAAAATAAATACGGCGCCCACAACTACCATCCATTACCCGTGGTCTTATCAAAAGGAGAAGGTATTAACGTATGGGATGTTGATGGTAATAAATACTTCGACTTCCTTTCTGCCTATTCAGCTGTTAATCAAGGACATTGTCATCCTAAAATTGTATCTGCTCTTATAGGCCAAGCTGAAAAGTTACAACTCACATCGCGAGCGTTTTATACTGATGCATTAGGTGAATATGCAGAATACATTACGTCCTTATTTGGTTACGATAAAGTTCTTCCGATGAATACCGGCGTAGAAGGAGGGGAAACCGCTTTAAAATTATGTAGAAAATGGGCATATAAAGTCAAAGGAATAGAGAAGAATAAGGCAAAAATTTTGTTTGCAGAGGGTAATTTTTGGGGCAGAACTCTTGCTGCTTGTTCTACGTCAACTGATCCTGATTGCTTTGAAGATTTTGGACCGTTTATGCCAGGATTTGAAATTATACCATATAACGATTTAGAGTCTCTAAAAACTGCATTGAGTGATGAAAATGTTGCTGGATTTATGGTGGAGCCAATTCAAGGTGAAGCAGGAGTTGTTGTTCCCAGCGCAGGCTATTTAAAAGAAGCATACAGATTATGTAAGGAAAATAACGTACTCTTTATTGCGGACGAAGTTCAAACTGGGCTTGGAAGAACAGGGAAAATGCTATGCAGTGATTACGAAGCTATCAAACCAGATATTTTGATTTTAGGTAAAGCGCTATCAGGCGGAATTCTTCCGATTTCAGCTGTATTAAGCTCGGATGAAATTATGCTAACAATTGAACCAGGTCAGCACGGCTCAACATACGGTGGTAATCCGCTTGCTTGTAGAGTAGCTCAAGCAGCGCTTGAAGTAATTAAAGAGGAAAATTTACCTGAAAATGCTTTTAAGCTCGGCAACATATTCAGAGATGAGATAAACAATATTATTCACAAAAGCGATTTATTGCATTTGGTAAGGGGTAAAGGTTTGTTAAATGCACTGGTTATTAATGACTCGCCTCAAAGCTCAACTGCATTGGATATTTGTCATAGCTTAAAAGATAATGGGTTGCTCGCTAAACCAACTCATGGCAACATTATTAGATTTGCTCCGCCACTAATAATTGATGAGTCAGAGTTATTGCAATGCTGTAAAATTATTGAGAGAACAGTTTTAAATTTTAAAAACTAGATTTCTCTTTTTTATTTTCAAGAGCAATCAAAATTTTAGCCGCATTTAAGTATCCCGTTTTTCCTAGACCAGATATTTGCTCTATACATACATCTTTTATCACAGATATCTTTCTAAAATCTTCTCTGTTATGAATGTCACTTAAATGTACTTCAACCGTAGGTATACTCACAGACTCAATAGCATCTCTTATGGAATATGAATAATGTGTGAACGCACCGGGATTAATAATGATTCCATCATAGCTACCTATGCAGGAGTGAATCTCATCAATAATTTTACCCTCATGATTTGATTGAAACCACTTGATTGAGTTTTCATTTTTTATTTTAGAATGTAGCCAAATTTCGACTTCACTCAATGTCTCTTTCCCATAGATGTGATTATCACGCATTCCAAGTAAATTTAAATTCGGACCATTTATAATTTTAATTCTCATTTAACACCTGTAATGATTCCAAAATTTCATTTTTTGTTACATCTTGAGAAATTGTAACCTTGCCCAAACCCTTTAGAAGTATAAAATTTAATTTTCCGTTCTCATGTTTTTTATCAAATTCAATATAATGCATTATTTTTTCAGGATTTACCGCACTTAATTTTTGTAGAGGTAATTGATTTATTATACTAATGAGTAGATTATAATCATCGGTGCTTAAAAATCCTTTTTTGTGCGATATCCATGTTGAACACTTCATCCCAAAGGAAACTGCTTCACCATGTCTTATATTTTCATAGCCCATGAAAGATTCTAATGCATGCCCAATTGTATGGCCAAAATTGAGAATCCTTCTTAGTCCGTTTTCACGTTCGTCTTTTGAAACAATTTCAGCCTTTATTTGACAGCACCTTTCAATTGCTTTTGAGTATGGAAAATTGTCAATGTTTTTTATCCACTTAGATATATCAACAAGAAAATTTCTGTCGTAAATAGCGCCATACTTGATTATTTCCCCTAATCCAGAAACTTTTTCAGCTAAAGGTAATGTGCTCAATAAATTTGGATCAACAATCACTGCATCAGGTTGATAAATTGAACCAATAGCATTTTTTTTATTTGAAAAATTAAGTCCCGTTTTTCCACCTATAGATGAATCTACCATTGATAATAATGTTGTTGGGACTTGGTAATAATTAATTCCTCGCATAAATGAAGAAGCTACAAAACCCGATATATCGCCAACAACACCACCGCCTAGCGCTACAATTATCGATGTTCTATCGCAATTTGATTGAATCATTTTTTCAATGATTGATTTATATATTTCTATATCTTTTGAACTGTCACCATCCGGTAAAGATATATCAATAACCTTATATCCTATTTTCTCTAAATTTTCTTTGATTGAAAAACCGTAAAATCTCATCAGTGAATCATGACTAATCAATACAAGGTTTTTTATTCTTTTATGATCATCTAAATTTTCTTGAAGAGTATTTATTGATCCGTCTTTGACAATTATTTTATACGTCCTATATCCTAGTTCAACAATAACTTCGCTCATTTTACATATTCCATTATTTTTTGGGCAATATCGTTTGGCGATTCATTATTTATATTTATGACATAATCAGCGGTATCCAAATATAAATCTTTCCGTTTTTTCCATAAACTTTCCAGGTCT
>CAJWTA010000053.1 GCA_913046805.1 uncultured Fidelibacterota bacterium
AGGTAAGTAAATTTCAAAGAACAATAGAATTTATAGATTATGAACAAAATTAATAAGCTAAGTGTACAGAATGAATATGCAGAGAAATCAATTTGTTATGGGTGTGGGCCAGCTAATAAAAAAGGCTTAAAAATCGAATCTTATCGATCTGAAGAGGGTCTCGACTTATGGTTTGATCCCAAGCCTGAACATCAAGCATTTCCAGGCGTTATAAACGGAGGAATTATTGGATGTATTTTTGATTGTCATGGGAATTGGACCGCAGCAGTATCTATATATGATAAATTTGATCTTAATAGCTTTCCCTCAACGGTAACTGCGAATTACAACGTTAATCTGTTACGACCAACTCCGTTTGGCAAAACATTGCATTTTACAGGCAAGATATTAACATTGACTGAAAATAGGGCTGAAGTTGAAATGAACTTACATTCTGAAAATAACCATTGTGCTACGGGAAAAGGTTTGTTTGTAGCTGTCAAAGAAGGACATCCAGCCTTTCAACGCTGGTAAATTTATTGATTTGACTTATAGCACATTAAAAAAAGAAGAATTAAATGAAAATTATTGGAATTGAACATCTTGGAATAGCTGTATCAAGCATTAAGGATTCCGCCCCTTTTTGGAAACATATTTTAAATATTCCACATAGATCTACCGAAACCGTTGAAAAAGAAAAAGTCACTACAGACATTTATGATACTGGAAATGGAAAAGTTGAGCTTCTTGAATCAACATCTGAATCTTCACCGATCGAAAATTTTTTGAAAAAAAGAGGACAAGGAATACATCATGTATGTTTTGAGGTAGATGATATAAAATCAGCAATAAAAGAACTTAAATCGAATAATATTCGTATTATCAATGACGAACCTAGTATTGGTGCTGAAGGCTATAGGATAGTTTTTATTCACCCGAAAAGCACCGGTGGGGTTTTGGTCGAGCTTGCAGAAAAACCTTAACTAATATTTTTGGCAGTTTGTTGAATCAACTTCCAAGATTTTTTTATGTGATCTATTGTACCTGTAGCTTGGCCAATACTGAACCTTAGAATATATTCATCATTTATTTTGGTTCTAGTAATATACAGTTTACCCGTTTGATTTACAGTTTCGTGTAGTTTTTGATTAAATGCGCTACCTTTTTTATGTTTAAAGCATATTAGGTTAAGCGGTACTGGTGCAATAATTTCAAAATTGTCGTCTTCTTCTATCCAGGATTTAAGTATTTGTGTATGCTCTACATTTTCTCTGATATATTTCTGAAGGCCTTCAGTACCATAATAGTTTATGACCTGCCATAGTTTAAGCCCTCTGAATTTTCTTCCAAGAGGAACGCTCCAATCCATATAATCAATTACTTGCCCTGTTTCAGACCCTTTATTTTTTAAATATTCTGGAACTACTGACATAGCACTAGTTATTTTATTTCTATCATCAACATACAGAACGCTACAATCAAAATTTGTTAACATCCACTTGTGAGGATTGAATGTATAGCTTTGTGCATATTCCAGACCATTTTGAATATATCTAAACTCCGGACATAGTGCAGCTGCTCCAGCCATAGCTGCATCAACATGAAGCCATATATCATATTTTTTGCATATTTTACCAATTTCCTCAATTGGATCCATAGCTGTAGTATTAGTTGTTCCAACAGAGGCGCAAACAAATGCTGGTGTAACACCATTTTCAATATCGTCCTTAATTTGCTTCTCAAGTTCATCGGGAATCATTGCAAAGTCACTATCAACACTTATTACCCTCAAGCTATTGTTTCCAAGTCCAGCAACTTTAATAGCTTTTTCTATTGAAGAATGGGAATGACTGGAAACGTAAGATGATAGTTTAGTGTTAGTAGTATTAGAATTAAATGCTCCTTTAGAGGCATATTCGCGAGCACCAATAAGCGCTATTAAGGTAGAGCTTGATGCAGTATCTTGAATGACTCCCCCTCCAATTTCATTTGATTTGAATTTTGAAGGCATTCCAAGCATATCAACCAACCAATCCAATACATGGGTTTCAACCTCAGTACACGAAGGACTGGTTTCCCATAGCATACCAACAATCCCTGTACCAGTAGCAATCATATCTGCAAGTATTGCTGGACCGCTTGATCCTGCTGGAAAAAATGCATGAAAATTTGGATGTTGCCAATGAGTCATTCCAGGCATCATAGTATCCATGTCAGAGAGAATTTCATCATAGTTTCTACCTTTTGCAGGAGGACTATCAGGTAGATTTGACCGTATTTCTCCAGGACTAACCTGCGATAAAACTGGGTAACTTTCTATGTTTTCATAATAATCAGCTAACCAATCAATAACTTTATAGCCTTGTTTACGAAATTCACTAGTTGTCATGTGTAATTTTGAAGTCTTATTCATTCTTTACCTAAAAAATATTTTTTAATTTACATCGTAATTTAAAGGTTAATATGCTTACACTGAAAGATATAGAATTAGCTCACGAAAGAATTCGACCATTTATTCATCGAACACCCATTCTAACAAACTCAAGTATAAATGAATTGGTTGGAGCAAATCTTTTTTTTAAATGTGAAAATTTTCAAAAAGCAGGTTCGTTTAAAATTAGGGGTGCAACCAATACGGTAGAATTGCTTTCTGAATCTGAATTAAAACGTGGTGTTGCTACAACTTCATCTGGCAATCATGGCGCAGCCTTATCAATGGCAGTGACCAGAAGGGGCGGTGAAACAAGAGTAGTAATGCCAACCAATACACCAAAAATAAAAGTGAATAACGTCATGCGTAATGGAGGCGAGGTAGTTTGGTGTGAGCCAGATCAAAAATTTAGAGAAAGTGTTTTAAGGGATGTTGTAAATGAAACCGGAGCAACTGTTGTTCATCCATATAACGATGAAAGAATAATGGCAGGCCAAGGTACTTGCGCCAAAGAAATGCTAGAAGATATCCCAACACTTGATATTATAGTATCTCCTGTTAGCGGAGGAGGACTCTTGAGTGGTACTCTTATTGCTTCAAAAAATATGAAGAAATCGATCGAGGTTTTTGGTGCTGAACCCGAAGAAGCAGATGATGCATTCCAGTCATTAAAGCAAGGTAAAATCGTACCCAATAAAACTATTAATACTGTTTGCGACGGGCTAAGAGCCGAAATTGGGTCCAAAACGTTTCCTGTGATTCAGGACCTGGTAGATGGAATCGAAACTGTGAGCGAATCAGACATTGTAGAAAGCTTAAGAATGATCTGGGAAAGGATGAAGATCATCGTTGAGCCTTCTTGCTCAATAAGCTTGGCTATGGTACTAAAGAATAGCAATTTATTTAAAGATAAAAATGTTGGCCTTATAATGTCTGGCGGCAACGTGGATCTTAATAGTCTTCCGTGGTAATGGTACGCTTCTACGTTTATGTATCGATGTCTACGTTCTTATTGGCTCAGAGTGGTTTTAGGCAAGCTGAGATTAAAATTTTAACTACAATGGATATAGCTTATGCGGGAAAAATTTTTTTAAATACTACCCAACGTGTTTCTGATGGCATCTATTTAGAAGAGGTAGTTTCAGAATATGAAAAATTTTATGTTAGAGTCTTCGCTGGTGGAAATAAAACGGTAGGTAAGATTTTAGACAGAAAAAATGAGACTTTAACAATGTACGATAAATCGAAAAAGAAATATTCCGAAGAGATCTTTGAACAAATTAGAAATAATAAAGGAATTCCCTTGCAAAAGGATATTACGAAGCTTGATTTTGGCAATAATAGCGGTAGAAGCGGTTCAACGACTAGTAGCACTTCAAATCAAACAGCTGAACCTCAGCGCGAAATAGAGCAAACTATATCTAAAGATCATGAAAGAATAAATAATTTCGATTGCAAAAAGATTCTTACAGTAATCTCTAGCGTTAATGGTTCGGTAAGGATAGAAGAATGGGTGACAACAGATACCGCTATCTTTTCTTATGTTGAAAATGAATTAAGACTTAGTGTCACTTCGTATAATGGTGAATATAAAAAACCGAGAGGATCTTCTGATTGGATAAAAGCAATAGATCCAGAAAAGAGTACAGAATCTATATCTGGCGAAGTTATTAAAAGTATCGTTAGTTGGAAAAATGATAAGGGTGATACAAGTTTTTCAATGATGAGAGAGGTATTATCGGCTAAAATTATTGAAAATGACCCCACCAGCTATATGCTACCAGATAAATTTAAAAAAGTAGCTAACCTTGACTAACTAAATCATTTATATATTTGCCACAATTGATCAAAGATTTAGTAAAAGTTATACCTAAGGACCCTGGCGTTTATTTTTTTAAAAATGACAAAAAGGATATAATATATATAGGTAAAGCAAAAAATCTTCGTAACAGGGTACGCTCTTACTTCCAAAAAAATAAATATCAATCTCCAAAAAATATTTCGATGATTAAACGTATTGAAGATATAGAGTGGATAGTAGTGCGAAATGAAGTCGAAGCTCTTTTGACTGAAGCCAATTTGATAAAAAAACATCAACCATTTTACAATGTTAATTTGAAGGATGATAAATCTTTCCCGTTTATTCGAATAACAAATGAACCTTTTCCACGTGTATTCATTACGCGTGAAATTATAAAAGATGGTTCAAAGTATTTTGGCCCTTATACCGATGTTATTTATTTGCGTAGGACTTTAAAGGCTATTCGGAGAATCTTTCCTGTAAGAAGCTGCGATTTTTTTATTGATCAAAACGTGATTGATCAAAAGAAAATAAGTATATGTTTAGACTACCACATTAAAAAATGCGAAGGTCCATGTGAGGGGCTAGTGGACACCAACCAGTATAATAGAATGATTGAAAATATTATTTCATTCCTACAGGGGAAAACAAAAAAATCAGAAAATTATATTCAAAGCCAAATGGAGCTTGCCTCACGGCAGCTTCGCTATGAAGATGCTGGAATATTTAGAGATCAATTGCATGCTATTAGAGAATTCATGAGCAAGCAAACAAAAATCAATGCCAATTTTGATGATAGGGATATCATCGGTTTTTCCAAAGAGGATGACTTTGGTATTGCGGTAATTGTACGCATACGAAATGGGAGAATTTCGAGCAGAGAAAAGCTATCAATTAATAATATTGATGATAACTTTGGAGCTGTTATTAAAACCGTTATAACTCAGTTCTATTTCGATACCGATCATATTCCTGCGGAAATTTGTGTGCAATACGATCCAGATTCCATTGAAGAGTTAATGGTTTGGTTGAGAAGTAAGAGAGGGGGTAGGGTTAAAATTTATCGTCCAAAAAAAGGGGAAAAAGCAAAACAAGTTCGATTGGCTCATCAAAATTCAAAGCTATTATTGGGTGAATGGATATTAAATAAGAAAAAGCGAAAAGACCTTGTTCCAAAGATGGTTAAGCAGCTTCAAGATGATTTACAGCTTAAAGCTGCTCCCCGAAATATTGAGTGTTTTGACATATCGCATTTGGGAGGTACAAATACAGTCGCCTCTATGGTATCTTTTATAGATGGAAAACCAAAAAAGTCAAATTATAGAAAATATAATATTAAAACCGTAACTGGAATTGATGATTTTGCTTCAATTAGAGAAGTAGTTTTGCGAAGATATAAGCGACTTAAAGAAGAGGGAAAAGGCTTTCCCGATCTGATAGTTGTTGATGGTGGTAAAGGACAATTATCGATGGCTATTTCTGCATTACGCGAGCTTGGATTAGATTATATTCCTACAATTAGTCTAGCTAAGAGACTTGAGGAAGTGTTTGTGCCAGGTCAGTCAAGTGCTCAAACAATCCACAAGCAATCACCGGGCTTGATATTATTGCGACAGATTAGAGATGAAGCTCATAGATTTGCTGTGGACTTTCAGAGAAAGAAAAGAAGATCTTCAGTAACGAAATCTGTTTTTTTGGATATAAAAGGAGTGGGGGATAAAAAGGTTAAAACCTTACTATCAAAATATAAAGATACCGCTACCATCGCTTCGTTATCCTTAGATGATTTGGCCAAGGGAATTTCTGTGTCTAAAAATACCGCAGAAGAGATTATTGAAGTTGCAAAAAAAGTTACTTCTTGAACTTATTATTTACCATCCATTCGTCGGACACAAATTTGCTCATATAATTTCTTATTCCGTCAGCAAGAATACAAAGGCATTTTTGCCCTTTAGAAAGCGATTTTGCTGACTCAAGAGCAGCCCATACAACAGTACCACTTGAACCACCACATAGGAGCCCTTCTTTTTTTATTAATTGGCGGGCAATATCAAATGAATTTTCGTCGTTAACTTTTATGTATTCATCAACAAGCGTATTGTCCAGAACATCAGGAAAAAAATCATAGCCAATACCTTCAACCTTATATGGATAAACTTCATCGCCTCCACCCAAAATAGATCCAAAGGGGTCTGCTCCAACTATACGAATATCAGGGTTTTTTTGTTTTAAGTATTTCGCGATACCAGTTATCGTTCCCCCTGTTCCAACACCAGCAACAATCATATCTATATTTCCTTCAAAATCATCCCAGATTTCTATTGCAGTTCCATGCTCGTGTGCGTCTGGGTTGTCATCATTTCCATATTGATCTAAAATATGAGCATTGGGCGTGGTTTCGCACAATTTTTTTGAAACGTGAAATAGTCCTTCTGGATCATCGTGACCAGCTTCTGTTGGCGTTCTTACTATCTTGGCACCCAATGCCTTTAATGTCACTTCTTTTTCCATACTCATTTTTTGTGGCATTACAATGATCATCTTATAACCTTTTACAGATGCAGCAAGCGCAAGACCGATACCAGTATTTCCGGAGGTAGGTTCAATAAGGGTGTCTCCTGGTTTAATTCTGCCACTCTTTTCTGCGTTCTCAATCATTTTAAGACCAATTCTGTCCTTCACCGATCCCCCAGCATTTAAAAATTCACATTTTGCGTAAATTTCACAATCCAATTCATTGCCAATTGAATTAAGTTTAACGACAGGTGTATTGCCGATGGCTCCTAAAATATTTTCGTGTATCATATCGATTTCTTTTTATGTATAAATTTATGTAGTAATTTTATCTAACATCAAATAACTAATATGTCCAATTTACTTATCATATCTGCAACCAACGACAACAATTTAGACCTATCTGAAAGACTTCAATCCTTTTTACATGAGCTTGGCGTTGAGTCAAACATTGTTAGTTTGGAGAATTTTGATTTTCCTTTATTTGGCGGAAAGGCAGACGTTGACGATAGTATAATTAGGAGTTTTGTTGATAATTTATCCAAAGCCAATGGTTTTATATTTTGCGCCCCAGAGTACAATGGTGGTGTACCACCGGTATTATCAAACGCTATAACTTGGGTAACGGTAAAAACTCCAGGCTGGAGAGATGCCTTTGTTGATAAATTCGCTTTGATTGCGACTGCAAGTGGTGGGCAGGGGAATCGATTTTTAACAGCTTTTCGATCTCAATTAGAGCATCTCGGTGTTAATGTTCTTGCTCGCACTATATCACACCAACAAGAAAAGCCCTTGAAAGAAGATTCAGTTAAAAAAATCCTTCAAGGGCTCATTGATATCACTACATAATTAATTAATCTTGATATTCTGCACTGCTGCCTTTTCTTCTTTAGCCTTTGGAATATTGATCACAAGCATACCATTTTTGAATTTTGCGCTAATCTTATTAGC
>CAJWTA010000054.1 GCA_913046805.1 uncultured Fidelibacterota bacterium
TTTTATTTTTCCCGTATATTTTTTCTTATTATAACAGCTTACTACAATTCCACTCACCACCCTTTTTCCGAGTGGAGCGCTTACAGTGCAGCCTACTGTCACACTTGGAGCAAGATTATCTGGAACCTTGTAAGAAAAAACTTGGAAGCTCGAAATCGGAAATGAAACATCGGCAAACATATTTTAATATACCGACTTTAATTCAAATTAAGCTTTAATTACGTATACTTTAATTTCCTGTTTTTGACCATTGGATAATTTAATGGGCACACTGTGAACCCCGAGCTCTTTAATGGGCTGGTCCAATAAAATTGATTGTCGCTCAATATTTATATCTTTTTCAGTTAAAGCTTTATGAATATCTAAATTGGTTACCGATCCAAACATTTTATCTTCCTCGCCGACTTCAACTTCAATTGAAATTTCAACTTTAGCTAATTCACCTGCTAATTCTTGATTGGCTTTTGATTCCCTATCTGCTCTTTTTTGTATGGTTTTTTTCTGTTCTTTTGCTAACGCAACATTTTGCTTGGATGATCGGACTGCTATACCCTTCGGAAACAAAAAATTTCTGGCATAACCCGGTTTAACTTTTACAATGTCACCAATTTCTCCAAGAGACTCATGCTCTTTTAATAGTATTACTTCCATTATTAACTCTCTGTGCTAGTATTAGTATATGGCATTAAGGCTATGTTTCTCGCTTTTTTAATTGCGCGAACCAATTTGCGATGCATCTTTGCGCTTGTTCCGGTTACTCTTCTAGGCATTATCTTGCCTTGATCTGTAACAAACCTCCTTAAAAGCTTTACGTCTTTATAATCAATATCCGAAATAGAATTTTCTTTAAAATAACAATATTTTCTTTTGCTTTGGAATGCCATTATTCGGTCTCCTCGTTTTCTTTACCTTTATCAGACTTATCATCTTCAGGTGCTTCTTCTTCGGGCTCTGATTCAACTTCAAGTGCTTCTTCTTCGGGCTCCTTCATTTCACTGTCTTCCGTATTTTCTGGTTTATCTTCTTTTAAAGGCTTAGTTGTTTTTTCTGCACTACCTTTTGTCGAATCTTTTTTATCTTCTTCGTTAGATGACACTTTTTCTGATTGTTTATTTGGTTTCTCATCTAAAACTACGGTTTGATTTCTTAAGATTGATTTTTGAAGAACCATAAATCTTTCAAAGCTGTCAATATTTTCAGGCGATTCAGTTTCAAAGTGTAGCAATACATACGAACCATACTTATGCTCTTGAATATTGTAGGCCAATCTTTTCTTTCCCCAAACAAAATGATTTATAGGATTAAATCCAAAGCCTGAGATTGTTTCAGAAACTGTCTTCATGACCTCGTCGAGTTTTCCTTGTTCGTAATTTGGGTTAACTATATATAAACTTTCATAATATCTCATATTATATCTCCTTCAATTCTATGCTATCAATGGTGCAATAACTAATGACACAACCGACATGAGCTTTATTAAAATATTTAGCGACGGGCCCGAAGTATCTTTAAATGGGTCTCCAACGGTATCTCCAACAACTGCGGCTTTATGGGCCTCTGAGCCCTTGCCATAGGATTTTCCATCAACATTGATTCCTTCTTCAATCATTTTCTTAGCATTGTCCCATGCTCCTCCAGAATTTGATTGAAAAATTGCCATTAAAACACCAGAGACAGTAACTCCAGCTAAAAGTCCCCCTAAAATTTCAGGACCTTGGTCACTTCCGAGCAACTTAGGTACAAAGCCTACCAATACAGGGGTAATCACCGCTAACATTCCTGGAACTACCATCTCTCGAATAGCGGATTGCGTTGAAATTTCTACGCATTTCCCATGCTGGGCTTTTCCATCTGCAGCCTCAAACGTTTTTATGTCTTCTTCAGACCACTTATCCCCATCTTTATATTTTTTCAAAACAGCTAATGCTGCTTTTAATTCTGGAATGGTATTGAACTGTCTGCGCACTTCTTCGATCATGGACATAGCTGCTCTTCCAACTGCACCCATAGCTAGCGAAGAGAATAGAAAAGGTAGCATTCCTCCAACAAATAAACCTGCCATCACCATCGGATTAGCAATATCAATGGACTCGATTCCAGTCTGAACCATAAACGCTGCAAACAGAGCTAAAGCTGTTAAAGCAGCAGATCCGATTGCAAACCCTTTTCCAATAGCAGCTGTAGTATTTCCAACAGCATCCAGCTTATCAGTTCTTTCTCTAACTTCAGCTGGTAATTCCGCCATTTCAGCAATTCCACCTGCATTATCGGATATAGGTCCATACGCATCTACCGCAAGCTGAATACCAGTATTTGCTAACATGCCCAAAGCTGCCATTGCAATACCGTATAGCCCGGCGAAATAATATGCTCCTACAATACCAGCAGAAATAATCAAAATAGGACCAGCTGTTGATTGCATACCGACACCAAGACCAGCAATAATATTTGTAGCTGGTCCGGTTAAAGATTGACGCGTAATTGAAAGGGTAGGAGAAGTATTGGTTCCTGTATAATGTTCAGTGATTAAACCAATTCCAAGTCCAGCTACAAGCCCAATTGTTGACGCCCAGAAAACGCCTAAACTGGAATAATCATTTCCGCTGAGGGAAAAAGTCTCTGGTAAAAGATTTGTAATCAACAAATACATCACCGCAACCATTAAAGCAGACGAGCCAAACTCTCCAACATTCAGAGCTTTTTGTGGACTACCTCCTTCTTTAACGGACACTAAAAAAGTTCCAATGATTGAAACAATTACACCAGAAGAGGCAATTAATAATGGCAGAACAACAAATGAGACATCGAAAGAGCCAAAAGATAAAATACTTGCACCAAGTACCATTGAGCCTATTATTGAACCAACATAAGACTCGAACAAGTCAGCTCCCATACCCGCAACATCACCAACGTTATCACCTACATTATCTGCGATTGTTGCAGGGTTCAAGGGGTGGTCTTCAGGAATGCCTGCCTCAACTTTTCCAACAAGGTCAGCGCCTACATCTGCCGCTTTTGTGTAAATACCTCCACCGACTCTTGCAAAAAGAGCTATGGATGAAGCTCCAAGAGAAAAACCAGAAATAACAGTTAAAATCCTATCATAGTCGTTATCAAAAAACGAGAGGTAGAGGATTAACAGAACACTCAACCCAATAACGCCTAAGCCAACAACAGACAATCCCATAACAGATCCACCGGTAAATGCTACATTTAAGGCAGGCGCTAATCCAGTTCTAGCAGCATGCGTAGTGCGGTTATTTGCCTTTGTTGCAACTCTCATTCCCAAAAACCCAGCGAAACCTGAAGTCAATGCACCTACAATAAATGAAAGTGCAACCAGAGAACTTGAATTTGGATTTCCATGGTTTGCAAACGCCAAAAGAACTGCCACTACAATAACAAAAACGGATAGCACTCGATATTCTGCTTTCAAAAATGCCATGGCACCATCCGAAATATCTTTTCCTATGCGTACCATTTTTTCAGTTCCCTGGTCTTGTTTATTTATCCAGGTTGTTTTCCAAAATGCAAAGAGCATTGCCAATACTCCTGAACATACTGTTAAATACAAAAAATTATTCACTAGATACTCCTCACGTTAAAAAAATATTTAAGCATTGAATTGATTCATTGTTCTGTTCAATCCGTTGTGTATAATCGACTCTACCGCATCCGACGTATTGACAATGCTTTCGTTAGCTATAACTTGATCTTTCTTGCTAAAATTCTTTAATACATATTTTTCTGATGGTCTTAGATTTTTTCCAGAAGCAATTCCAAACCTAATTCTTGGAAATTTATTGGTTCCCAATCGATAAATGATTGACTCCATTCCTTTGTGGCAACCATCTCCACCTGATGGTTTAATTCTTATTTTGCCAAGCGGTAGGTCAACATCATCAAAAATAATGTATAGATTTTCAAGCTTGATATTCCACTTTTTAACTAAAGATTTAATGATTAATCCGCTATTATTCATACCAGTTGTAGGTTTAACCAAAACTATTTTCTCTTTTGTATTTTCAGCAAAAACGTATTCACCTTTACCTGGACGTAGGTTCGTATTCCATCGCCTACACAATTCATCTATGACCCAAAAACCTGCATTATGTTTTGTTTGAGCGAAGTGATTTCCAGGATTACCTAAACCTATAAATGAATGCATGTACTTCTAATCAGAGCTTTCATCTGCAGGTTTCTCATCTTTGTCGGTTTCATCAGAAGATTTCTCATCTTCAGGCGAATCTTGTGTCTCAGCAGCCTCTTCACCTTCTTCAGTTTCTTCTTCAGGTGCAACAACTTCTGCTTCTGCTTTTGGTGCAGCACAAACTGCAATTGTAGTGTCTTCTGGGGACAACAATTCAGTATCTGCAGGAAGTTCTATGTCGCTTGCAAAAACAGCACCATTAAGTTCAAGGTTAGTAATATCGACATCAATACTATCTGGAACGTCTGTTGGAAAACATTCTATATCAATGAGATTTGCCGATTGAGAAACGATTCCACCCTCAACGGCTCCGACTGAATCTCCAACTAAGTTTAATGGAATACTAAATTTCATCTTTACATCTCTTCTGACTCGCAAAAGATCAAGATGAATTATTTCTTCAGTGACGGGATGATACTGAGCTTCCTTTACAGTTACATAGATAGTGTTTCCATCTAACTCTAGTTCAAAAACATGTTGACCGGTTTGAATAGCTTTGTGTAAAACTTTTTTATCGATCGACATGTTATGATTATCTTCACCGCCATAATAATAATTAACTGGTATTTTACCATTTCGCCTCAAAGACCTTGCGGCTGCATTACCTGTCTTGGTTCTTGGTTCAAGGTTTAGTTTAAAAAATGATTCCATAATATTTACCCAATTTAAAATTCAAATAGAGCGCTTACTGATTTACCATCATAAACGCGTTTAATTGCTTCTGCAAATACTTCAGATACTGTAACTATTTGCATATTATCTAATTTTTTATCTTCCGGTATAGAAACCGTATCAGTTACAATCAGCTTGCTTATTACAGAATCTTTCAATCTGTCAATAGCGGGCCCAGATAAAACAGCATGCGTCGCAACAGCAGTAACACTTTTGGCACCATTTTCTATGGCAGCACTTGCTGCATTAACAGTTGTACCAGCAGTATCAATCATATCATCAATGATCAGAACATCCTTTTTTTTCAAGTCACCGATTAAATGCATAACTTGTGCTTTATTTGGAGCATATCTTCTTTTATCAATTAAAGCGAAATGCATCCCAAGCTTTTTAGCATAAGATTGACTCATTCTAGCAGAGCCAACATCTGGAGAAAGCACCACGGAATTATCCTGATTAAATTCAAGAGATTTAATAGCATCTAATAAGACCATTCTGCTGTATAAATGGTCAAATGGTATAGTTGCAAATCCTTGAATCTGTGTGGAGTGTAAATCCATTGTTATTATACGATCTGCTCCGGTTGCGGTTATAAGATCTACCATCACCCTTGAGGAAATAGGAACACGAGGATTGTCCTTACGATCTTGTCTTCCATATCCAAAATATGGGACAACTGCAGTAACGGTTTTGGCAGAGGCTCTGACAGCCGCATCAATAATTAAAATTAATTCCATAATATTTTCAGCAGGACTGTTCGTAGGCTGTATGATAAAAACATCGCAACCTCTAACGTTCTCTTCAAACTGAAGCCATAACTCCCCATCAGAAAAAGTTTTAATTGTAAGTTGACCCAAATCCTTGCCTAAATAATTTGCAATGTCTTTGCCTAGGCCAGGATTACTACGTCCAGAAAATATTTTTAATTGATCATTCATAATTTTACTTGCTGGGGCGTAGGGACTCGAACCCCAACTGCCTGGACCAAAACCAGGTGTCCTACCATTAGACGACGCCCCAGTGTGATAATTAAGTTAAAAAGCTTTGATTAATGATATCTAGATAGGCCTAGTAAGAATGGTCAAGTGTGAGTTGAGGAAATACGATTTAGCTTTTTTTGCGTTAGCATTATTATCGAATATTCCAAACACAGTCGAGCCACTTCCCGACAGACTGGCAAAATTTGCACCATACTCAAGCATTCTATTTTTAATAGACCCAATCTCTGGATATGCAGGAATCACAATCTTTTCAAAATCATTCTCAAAAAACTTAAATGAGAGAAAATCATTTCTCATCAAGTCCGCGAACTTAGGAATACTATTATGAGAATTCAATTTATTTTTTATTTGAGCATATGCCCATTTTGTGCTTATTGATACGCTAGGAAGAACAAGTAAAATTTCTGCGTCAAGTTTTTCATTAATAGGAGTAAGCTTGTAACCGGTTTCCTCACCAATTTGTGTACCACCATTGATAAAAAAAGGAACGTCTGCACCGATAAGAGATCCAATCTGCTCAAGCTGCTTGCTGTCAAACTTCAGATTATAAAGTGAGTTGATTGCTAATAAAGTAGCTGCGGCATTTGCAGATCCTCCTCCGATTCCAGTTCCAGTAGGGACTTTTTTTTCAAGATATATTTCGATACCTAAATCTCTATTACATTTTTTAGATAATATATGATAGGCCTTGTAACATAGGTTTGAGTTGTCTAGGGGAATCCAATCAACATTTGATTTTATGTGGCAACCTGTTTTGTGTTTTTTTAATTGAATTTTATCTCCAAAATCTACTTCCTGAAAAATTGTTACAATGTTGTGAAGGCCATCTGAGCGCTTATTTATGACTTTAAGACCTAAATTAATCTTTGTTTTTGAGCTCAATGAAAGCATTAGCTTATTTTTTTATTAGCGTTGCAACGGCTTGACAAGCAATACCCTTACCCTCTCCGATAAAACCCAAATTATCAGTAGTGGTAGCTTTAATTGAAATTGTACAATTTGAACCATTAAATGTATTTATGATATTGTTTTGCATTTCGTCTATGTAGCGCGAAACGTTTGGCTGTTGCAATACTATAACACTATCTAGATGTTCAATTTTAAAATTATCCTTAATTAATTCACTGTAGACAATCTTCAACATTTTAATACTGCTAAAATTTTTCCACTTTGCCTCATCGCTAGGAAAGTGTTTTCCGATATCTCCATTTGAAGATGCTCCTAAAATAGCATCAATAATCGAATGGGTTAATACATCCCCGTCTGAATGACCACACACTCCTTTTTCAAAATCAATTTCAACGCCTCCAAGTATGAAACTTTCACCAATTTTAAATTGGTGGACATCGTATCCAAAGCCAACTTTATACATTTTTCTTAAAACCTAGTAACGCCTCTGCCATTTTCCAGTCCTCTTTTGTTGTAATTTTAAAATTTTCAGTAGTCCCTTTTATTATTTTCACCTCGTAGCCTGCTCTTTCAACAAGAGATGCGTCATCCGTACCTACAAAACCTTCTTTTTCAGCTAATTCATAAGCGTTCATTATTGCCTCCTTTGAAAAAGCTTGAGGGGTTTGAACATTCCATATTTTTTCTCTATTTATTGTGCTCTTTATTAATCCGTTTTCCACCTCTTTAAGGGTATCTATTGACTGATGACCTACTATAATCGCATCACATTTTTTTAAACCATCAATTAGTTTATCAATAATAAATGTTGAAACAAAAGGTCTAGCTGCATCATGGACACATACATACTTTGTTTTATTACATGTATG
>CAJWTA010000055.1 GCA_913046805.1 uncultured Fidelibacterota bacterium
TGAGTTCCAATATTTTTTATTCTAACTCTTGGCTTATCAAGAGTAGGGTTAAATCTTGAATGTCTATCTTCAGAGCTCGGATTGATAATATCTACCAACTCTAAATTTCTGTTAAAATTTGGCGGCCCAAATGAAAATAACTGATGACTCATTCTGTAAATACCTTTACGCTCACTTGTATCTTTCATTGCCTCTATCTCGTAGTCAAATGCAATAGTTTGACCTGGATTGACTAAATATGTAAGGTCAAAAACCATTTCATCTACTTTTGTTCCGGGGCACCATCCTGCTCTATCGTAAGGCCAGGTTCCGCCTTGGGGATATATTGGGTTATTACCACAATCTTTCCAAACTTTCCATGAATGCTCTTTTAACTCATTTATAAAAAAATAATGAGATTTTTCAACCCATTCGCAGCAATGATTTGGCCCCTCATGGCCATGTCCACTAATTATTGATTTAATACTAAAGTGAGATGCGGCCGGACTTAAATCAATTTTTCTGGGCTTAAGTACTTTGTTCTCCACTATATCACCATATCTATAGGTATACCCATAATGTCCATCATACTCGCCTAGTGAATATATGTTTTGAATTGATATAGGATTGCGAGGCGGTACGCCTTCAATAAATTCAAATTTTAAATCTAACAATTCTTGATTATTTCCGATGCGCAGTCTTTTTTTACCTCGTAAAAGTGGCGCATAATCTGTCAAGTCGTATACCCATTCCCAGCCTTTTTCTCCTCCCATTTCAAGCCTTTTCCCATATGGCGTAACAAAACTACCAAGTTTATATGCCTCTACTGTATCATTAACAGGAATGAATATTAAAGCATCCCAAATGTAATCCCATTCTCCGCAATCATATTTGTCAGCGCTAGTCCTTGGATCACACTTAAGGGTTTGTTTCATTAAAATCTTTCTCCAGGTTTTGTCCACTTGAGGAAATTCTACCTTAACATCATATTGAGCAACCCAACCGATAGGGCTCGGGGTATCAAAACTTATGGGATGGACGATTAATGTATCTTGAGGATATAACTGATTTGAAACAAAAACAGATATAAATAAAGCAAAAAATATGTATCTATCTAGTAATTTAGAATCTTTAATAATAAAAATTTGATTTAACTCTGGGATCGAGTAAAAACAGGCTTTATATCCGTTGATAAGGATGCATCATAAGAATACCCGTCTGAGTTGAAAGATAGAAGGTCTTTTGGATCATTAATTCTATTTTCTATGATGTGACGAGCCATCATTCCTCGAGCTTTTTTTGCATAAAAAGAAATCATTTTCAGACTACCATTTTTGATTTCTTTAAACTCTGGAGTTATCACCATGGCTTCCAAAGATCCATTACTGATCGATTTAAAATATTCATTGGACGCGCAGTTTACAATTATTTTATGGTCATGATTCTTAAGCTCTGTCGATATATTGGCAGCGATACTTTCGCCCCAAAACTCATACAAATTCTTTCCTTTATTGTTATTTAATCTTGTTCCCATTTCTAACCTATATGGGAGCATTAGGTCTAGGGGTTTCAATAAACCATAAAGGCCTGACAGTATACGAATATTATCCTGAGCAAATAGAACATCCTTTTCTGATAAAGTATCTGCATCTAGACCATTGTACGTGTCTCCCTTAAATGTAAAGAAAGCTTCTCTAGATACATTTGGAGAATAATCTGATGTCCAGGACTGAAATCTTTCCCAATTAAGTTCAGAAAGGTTTTGACTGATTCCCATCAAGTTTTGAAGCTGGTCAGGCTTCATTTTTTTTAAAATTTCTACTAAACTATCTGATTGATCAAGAAACACAGGCTTCGTATGCGCATTGCCCTTTGATGAGCACTCACTTGAAAGTTTTTTTGCTGGAGATAAAACTGTAATCATATTTTAATTTATAAAATTATCATAATAAACGTAAAACAATGTTTAAAACATTTTTAAAAATAATAAATTATTTATTAGAAAAAACTAACCCTTGAAAACACCCAAATAAATCGCACTCTTTCTTTTATCCATTCAAAATTATTTGGTATCTTATTTTTTTCTTCCCAGTTTTGATACAATGGTATGATCAATGGACCCAGTTTTATACCGCTTGAAATATAACTTTCTTTGGGCAAGCTAGAACCAGTTGCATAATCAAAAAATATTTTACCAGGTATTTTAGGAACTTTTTGATCTATTCTTAATGATAAGATGTTATCAGTAGAGGCTAGATAAGGGTTTTCAACATTAACACCTCTAATTCCGCCATTGTGATAGAATCCATTTAGAATGCTGAATTGATTATCACCACTCCTGTCCCATACGTAATTATCAAAATCTGGTACAATTGACCCACTTAGATAATATCGGTATTGTTTGGGTATCTTATCTGAAAATAAAAATGTTCCAAAATTGATTTTGATTAAAGTCTCAACTTTTTTTGAGAATTTTTTATAATATCCTACTCTAAAATTCAACTTCGCAAAACGTGAACTGAAATGGAGTTGCGAGCCAATACTGAGTTCATTAAACATATCGCGCTCCCAAAAATTTTTCATTGATATTTTAGCAATTCCAAACTCTCCCAGATCGTATAGTTCAGGGCTTAATGCTAAGTTTGATTTAATATTATGGTAGTATAAATCAATTTCTATTTTTTTATTTTCATATTCATAGATATCTCTTTTTTGATTATTGCCAACAAACTTAAAACTAGCACCTTCACGCCCATTGCGAGATTCAATCATAGATTCAAATATTCCAGAACTAAATGACCACAAATTATCAATTTCTTTTTTTATCCATACAATCCCATTTAACATTTTGGTTCTATCACCATATAAAAGCCAAGCATCAATACTTTGCCCACCAAATCCAGCTGACCCACCATATTTGATATAGATTCCGTTCGATAGACCGTCATAAGAATTATACATTGGAAACCATGGACTAACATTTAGATCAATATCATAAAATGTAGGCTTATCAAAAACGAAATTCATTTTTAACTTTTTATTTGTTGAATTATTTGTTCTGTTTACATCTGGCATATATTGATCTGGGTCAATGATAATTTTGCTACAGTTAGATGGGACATCTAGAGCGGTTTGTTTTTGTTTTGATCTAACCCAAATTCTATTTATTTCCTGATTGTCGTCATCATAATATGCAACCTCAGCCATAGCATTGAATGATCCAACGTTCTCAAGAAAATATTTTCCATTTTTTTTTGAAATTTTATAATCAATATATGTGGTACTATCAATCATATTTTCAAAAAACCAGTTTATATCCTCATCTAAATGCTTATTAAAAAATGATACAAAGTCCTTAGGTCCAGGATGCTTGAATTTCCATGATTCATAATAGTCTTGCATAATTATATCAAGTTTTTCTTCTCCCAAATAGTGCTGGAGATACCTCATCATGACAGAAACTTTACTATAATTTTTTCCATAATTTCTGTAAAAATAATTCTCATTAGATGAGATATTAAGTGGTTGAGCATCCTGGCTAGTAGCTCCTGAACAATAACCACTATACTGGTAGTAAGACATGTCAACATTTTTGCCAATGCCTATTTTATCTTGTAATAGCTCGCTAAAGATAAACCTTCCATTCCTTTTATCGTATTTTTCTTCCCAATATCGTATACCTGAAAATTCAGTCAAACCCTCATCCATCCAAGCATGGTCTCTCTCATTTGTCCCAAGAATTCCATAAAACCAATTGTGACCTACCTCATGCATGATTACATACTCTAGTAAATCTTCAGTATCGGATCGAGATATAACTGTAATATTAGGGTACTCCATGCCACCTCCGGCGGACATATTACCATCAACTGCAGTTATGTGATTGTATGGATACTCCCCATAAGATTTACTAAACCATTGACCCGAGTCATGTAAATACTCTAGAGATTTTCTCCAGGTCCATGCATTTTCAGGTAGATACATGCTCCAAAGGGTTACTTTGCGATTAGAGCTTGGTAGGCTTAACTCTCCTTTTTGTACTATCCAGTTAGGGTCTGCAAACCAAGCAAAATCATGAACATCCTTTTGTCTAAAATGAATGGTTTTATTTTTATAAACTTTTAATGAATCTTTCTCGTTCGCTTTTTTGAGTTTTTCTTTTTTACCATCAATCTTTTTAAAATGCTCCTCTAGTTCATTCTTAGATAGGTTTTTTAAGGAATCTCCGACAATGGCCAATGAATCTAACCAAGATAATTCTTTTTGCCCGTTTACCATATCACCAGTAGCCATTAATCGATAATTTTCAGGAAGTGTAATCTTTACATCAAAGGTTCCATACTCACTGTAAAATTCTCCCATATTTAAATATGGCATAGCGTGCCATCCATTTTTGTCATACACTGCTGGCTTAGGGTACCATTGGGTTATTTCAAAATGTTTACCCATATGCCCTAGCCGTGATATAACTCTAGGTAATTTTACAAAAAAAGGTGTTTCAATTTTTATCTGAGCTCCAGGAAAAAGTGGTTCTGGCAAGAAAATTTTTGCTACATCAATATATTCACTATGAAATTGCCATTCTGCTTTAACACCATCCACAGAAAAATCCAGACTATCAATGTAACCCCTATTTGTTTCTTTTGTATTTAAAAATCTAGTGCTCCCTAATCGAAAAAATTGTTTGGCAAGTGCACTGGAATCATTTTTATATGCATTTGGCCATAAATGAAACCAAATAAATTCTAAAGTGTCAGGACTATTATTCTTATAGTTAATTATTTCATATGCTGTTAAGGTTTTATCTGTGTCGTTAAGCGTGACCTCAATGTCATAATCAACATCTTGTTGAAAATATATTTCAGCCCTTATAAATGTAATAGAAAAAATAAAAAATGCGGCAAGTACCCTCATTTATTTAAATATTTCATTAAATAAATTTGCAAGTCTTACACCAGCTTGCATAAGCCTCATATCAAGGATTGGTTTAACATTAAATAAATAACCATAGCTTAAATTGTCATTGGAGTAGTCATAGCAAGATTTTCTATAGATACTAGACTCTTGAGCATATGATTCTATATCGCCGCTAGACCATTTTAAGCACATACTTTCATCAAATTCTAAATTTAGAAAATGAGCATATTCAGTATAACTTAAATTTTGCAAATCAAATAATTTTTCATCCCAGACCTCATGTAAATTGGTTTCGTCACCAAACCATTTTACTTTTACATCGTTCCCGCCTCTATCCTTACCATTGCCAACATGTAAAGGCTGATGTAAATCACCAACAAGATGAACTAGCCACTTAATAGCCTGTTTTTTTTCTTCCGAACTTAAGTCTGCAGAGTTAGCATTTTTAGAGAACTCATTTATTTTATCCACTAATTTCCCAGAATACTTTCCAACTTCATAAACCTCTCCATCTGGAATAGTAGCCCAATGCCAATCATAAGCATGATTCCAATTAGGATCTGATTTTATTCTATCTGCCCAAATACTTAGATAAGCTAGATCATGATGACCTATGATATTTTTAATTTGTCTTTTAGCTTTATTTGAAAGCCTTTCCTCAGCTATTTTCCCTACTACACGATGCCCAGTATTGCCCCAGGCAAAAAGATAACCAATCGAACAAATTATATATAAAAATACCTTCATGGGAACTATTCAGAAAGTAAGGATATTATTATTTTAAAGTCAGAATTATTGTATATATGTTTTCTAATAACTAATAAAATTGCTTAGGAGATTTTTCTTTGCTTCTTTATTTCATTGTAGGCATCACTTACAGCTTTAAATTTTTCTTCAGCTGTTTTTTGTATTTCCTTCCCTAAGTGTGCAACTTTATCCGGATGATACTTTACTGCCATTTTTCTATATGCTTTTTTTACCTCTGAATCTGAAGCAGATGAACTGATTTCAAGAATTTTATATGCGCTATCAATATCTTTGATAAAAATGGCTTTTATTGATTCATAATCTTTTTTACTTATGTTCAAATAATTTGCTATAGTATGTATAACTTTAATTTCCTCTGGATGTATTTCCCCATCAGATGCAGATAGGCCAAACAGGACATGCATTAACTCTAGCCTGCTAGGGTGATCCATTGATTGTTGAATCTGTTTACATACATCTGCAGTGCTGTAATCCTGTTTTAATATCTCTTGGAACATTTTAATAAATACTTGAGCCTGTTTTTGATTCAAGTTGCGCTTTAAAAAATTTTTAATGTAATCCAGCTCTGATTTAAGAAGTTTCCCATCGGCTTTCATGATTTTTGCAAAGAGGACAAGTAGGGAGACCATAAAATCTCCTGCCTGAGACTGTTTTACTGTTTTGTATGAACTATCGCTTGTACCTGCAAAAATGACACCTAAAATTCCTCCTATTGGACCGCCAAATGCCCAACCTAAGGTTCCCCACAATATCTGCTTGCCTGAAATCATATTTACCCCGCGTATTTCTCTTTTTTTCTTGCTGCTAAACGCTTGTTTTGATCTAATTCCATTTTCCTAAGCCTGATTGATTCTGGTGTTATCTCAACGAGTTCATCTTCAGCGATAAACTCTATTGACTGATCCAGAGAAAGTTTTTTTGGAGGCCTTAAGTTTACAGTATTATCTGATCCAGAAGCCCTCATGTTGGTTAATTTTTTTTCTTTTGTAATATTTACATTCAAATCTTCAGGTCTGTTTCTTTCACCCAAAATCATCCCGGTATATACCTCATTTCCGACATCTAAAAACAGCTCTCCTCTATCAACCATGCCAAGGCAAGCATACGTGGTAACTTTACCTGGTCTATCAGCCACAATTGCACCACTATTTCTTTGCGGAATCATCCCAAACCAAGGCTGATAACCATCAAATAATTTGTTCATGATTCCTGCACCCTGAGTGTCAGTTAAAAATTGAGATCTAAATCCTATTAATCCTCTTGATGGTATAGAGAACTCCATATTTACTCTGCCACTTCCATGATTTTGAAGATTAGTCATTCTTCCTTTTCTTGTAGATAATTTTTCAGTGACCGTTCCCACTTTATCTTCTGGAATATCTAGAAACACCTTTTCCATTGGCTCGAGAATTTTCCCACCCTCTTCTTTTGTTATTACTCGTGGTTTAGAGACCATCAATTCATACCCTTCTCTACGCATTGTCTCAATAAGAACGGCCATTTGCAGTTCTCCTCTACCTCTGACCTCAAATACATCTGTTCTTTCGGTCTCTATTACTTGAATGGATACATTCGATAATATTTCTTTTTCTAACCTTTCCTTCAAATGTCTGGTTGTAAGATATTTACCCTCTTTGCCAGCAAATGGACTATCGTTGACATAAAAAAGCATTGATACTGTTGGCTCATCCACCTCGATCCTTGGCAACGGTTCAGGTTCATCATTATTTGCTATTGTATCGCCTATTGTAATATTGTCTATACCGGCTACAGCAATGATATCTCCTGCTTCAAGTTCATCAACTTGTATTCTATTTAAACCCTCAAATGTGTATAATGCAGAAAATTTTTGTTGAGCCTTCACCTCGTTTTCGCTGCAAAGTGCATAAAACTCGCTCATTTTTAATTTACCATTATT
>CAJWTA010000056.1 GCA_913046805.1 uncultured Fidelibacterota bacterium
TATTTATAGATAAATACTTTGCATTTTAGCACCGTACAATCTGAAATTGGAATATGGGTATGAAGTATTCAAATATATTTAAAGCTTTTCTTTTGGTTTATTTGCTGGTTTTTATTAGTGGATGCAAAGACGATCCTAAAAGACATCTTGAGCTAGGTGAGTGGTATGCGAAGAAAGGTTTGGTTGAAGAAGCCATTTTAGAATTCAAAGAAGTAACTCGTCTTTATCCTGCCTCGCTAAATAATCTTGACAGAGAAGACTTCCAATCTTTGAGCAAAGCTCATTATAATCTTTCGCTTATGTATACTAAAAAAGGTTGGTGGGATTATGCTCTTGAGGAGGCTGAGCTATGCTTCAAACTTCAACCAACGAAAAAACACTTTGAACTTTTGGATCTAATTAAGCAAAGATCAAAATTAGAAAATTCTGAGTCTTAAGTTAAATATTACCTGAACGGTGCTCACCTCCATCACAGTAAATTATCGAACAATTAATAAAATTTGCTTCGGGTTTTAAAAGCATCGAAATGGTACCAGCTACATCGTCTGGTGTAGTCGTCCTTCGCATAGGGTTTCTTTTTTTAGTGTTTTCTACCCAATCTTCCCACCTATCATTTATTTTTGTAAGTGCTCTTGTTGGAGTAACTCCGGCTTGAACGGAATTTGCTGTAATACCAATCTGACCAAGCTCCCAACCTATTTGTCTAATGATTGCTTCCATAGCAACTTTAGCCACACTCACAGGACCATATCCTTCCATAGCCAGATAATTTCCTTCGCTAGTAAGTCCAATAACACGCGATCCATCTCCAAGCAACTTCTCATTTAAAAGGCCCTGGGTCCAATACAAAAGCGAATTACCCATGACATGCACTGTCATATCCATTTGTCTTTGGGTAACTGGTTTGTCTCCAAAAAAATTTGTCGTGGTCCCAAATGCTATAGAATGAAGGAGAAGTTTTAGTTTAGAGCCAGCTGTAATTTCTTTAATTTTTGGAATATATTTTAACATTGCCTCTTCAGATGCTGCATTGGTGTTAAAATAATGGCAACGCCCGCTTGTTAGCTCGTTGACTTCATTTATAGTTTCTTCAGCAATTTTTTTTGCCTCTCCTCTATCAAAATGAAATGCTATAATACCGTATCCATCTTTAGCTAGTCGCTTAGCAGTTGCAGCTCCATGACCAGTAGAACCCCCCAATAATAAAACCCACTCTGACATAATTTCTCCTATGTTAAGTTTAAATTTAATGAAAAATGTGATTAAATGAACGACATAGAAAACAACTCTTCTTTATTATTTTTTTAGGTAAATTATCTCTAAGAATTGGACAAAAAAATGAGCAAAAAAAAGCGCTTTTCGAAACAAGATTTATTAAGTAGTGGAATGGGTAAACTTTTTGAAACCCTTGACGGAAAACTTCCAAAACCCCCTATGCTGATGATGGACAAAATAATTCACATATCTGATGAAGGTGGTGCTTATGGTAAGGGTGAGATTAAAGCAGAACTAGACATCGATAAATCCTTGTGGTTTTTTGACTGTCACTTTAAGAATGATCCTGTAATGCCAGGATGTTTAGGTCTAGATGGATTTTGGCAACTACTCGGCTTTTTCCTTACTTGGGCTGGAGGCAAAGGAAAAGGGAGAGCTCTGGGTGTAAAAGACTTGAAGTTTAAAGGTCAGGTTAGGCCGTATCATGAAAAAATCACCTATCGAATCGATATCAAAAAATTTATAACAAAACCTACCCATATGGTATGGGGTGATGCCGTTCTTGAAGTAAAGAACAAAGCTATTTATTTTGCCAAAGACTTACAGGTAGGACTCTTTGAAAGCCTCACTTGGGATCATGGCAAAGATCCTGCAGTTGACCCCTTTTAATCTATATAAAGTTAAATAAATAAAATTATGTCCTTAACTTGCGGAATAATTGGATTACCCAATGTAGGCAAATCAACCATCTTTAATGCCTTAACCTCTTCATCTATTCCTGCAGAGAATTATCCCTTTTGCACAATTGAACCTCATATGGGGATTGTACCGTTACCCGATTCGAGACTGCATATTTTAGAAAAAATATATGAACCTGAAAAATTAACTCCCGCCAACGTTGAATTCACTGATATTGCTGGATTGGTAAAAGGAGCAAGCAAAGGTGAAGGGCTGGGCAATCAATTTTTAGCTCAAATAAGACAGGTTGATGCGATTATCCACGTCGTTCGGTGCTTTGAAGATGAGAATATCTCACATGTTGAAAAAAGCATTGATCCAATAAGAGACATTGAACTAATTGAAACCGAACTGCTGTTAGCGGATCTTGCTACAATTGAAAAAACCCTAATCCGACTTGACAAACTATCAAGATCTGATAAAAAAATTATCGCTGATTATGAATTAATAAAAAATTTGAAACGGTTTTGCGATGAAGGTAATCCTGCACGGAATTTTTCATGCAACAGCACAGAGTTTAATTTTATTAAGAGCATGTTCCTACTAACCTCAAAACCAATAATGTATATAGCAAATATAAATGAAGAAGAGTTAATATCAGGTAAATCTGGGAATTTTTCAAAATTATTGTTATCAAAATTTAGTGAGGAGGCAGAAATCATTAGGCTGTGTGGAAAGGTGGAACAAGAAATTTCTACTCTTGATATAGATGAGCAGGATGAATTTTTAAAAGAATACGAGCTTCAAGAGCCTGGGCTGAATATTTTAATTAGAAAAGCGTTCAATCTTCTAAACTTGGAAACATATTTTACTGGCGGAAAATCTGAAGTTAGAGCTTGGACCATCAAAAAAGGGTCTAGTGCTCCAGAAGCTGCATCTGCGATTCATACCGATTTTCAAAAGGGCTTTATTAAGGCGGAAATTATAAAATATGAAGATTTAAAAAAGCTTGGCTCTGAAAAACTGGTCAAAGAATCTGGTCTTGCAAAACTTGAAGGCAAAGATTACATAGTGCAAGATGGTGATTGCATATTTTTTCATTTTAACGTTTAGGATATAATTGTAATGTGGTTTTTTATGATATTGTGTTATGTGTTGGTCGTTATTTCCGGCCTAGGTTTATTTCAAATTGGACTAAACCATTATTTTGATTTTTTCCTCACTAACCGCATATCTTTTGATCTAATTGTAAGCATTATTTTTATAGCCGCTCAAACATTGGTAATGTTTTTCTTTGTTGGAACGGGCGTTAATGTTAGGGAGTATCTTGAAACACACCCTGAATTGGGAGATGAGCTTTACAGAAAAATGTTTGCAATTAAAAGGCGATTATACCCACCAACGATGATGCTTACAATTCTATTTATGGCAATGGTAATTGTAGATGGAATTTTCTACTTTGGCAAAATTTCAGAATGGTGGTTTCATATTCTTTATTTTTTAACACTGTATTATTATTATAAAGCGACAAAAGAACAGCATGCCAGCTTTATAGGGAGCACTAAAATTGTGTTAAAAATGACAGAAAAAGAAAGAGAGTCTATCGGCTAAATCTTAGTTGGTCATTTTCCAGAAAGCTATACCTCCGGCTTGTTTTCCAGTTTCAGCAATAGCAACAGGCTTTAATTTTTTCAAATCAAATATTTCTACTGCACCTGGCTCTTTACCAACTCCTTCTACGGTCACAAAAGCATATCTACTATCAGGTGAAATGGATACTCCGTGCGTAACTTTTCGAGTGTTGTTAAATTTTGCAACTTCTTTGCCTTTTTTCAAATCCCAAACTCCAGTTTTGGCCGCACTCTTATAGGTTACAACCATATATTTACCATCCCTGCTTACTTCACAATTATAGGGGCCTTTGTCTGTTTTAAAGGTTCTATTAACTTTCCATTTCTTTACATCAACTTCAACTACATTATCTGTGCCATTGTTAACTACATACAATAAATCATCATTTGGATGAGGATAAACCCAGGTTGGTTTTTCAGGTGGCATATTATGACCCATTGCCATATGCCCCATTGCAGCCATTCCTTTTTTATCTTTATTTGACATCTTTTTAGCGCTGTGCATTGAGTGCATCGAGTGGGATGAATGCTTTCCTTTTTTAGGAGTTTTTTTCATTGAAGCAGCAGGCGGGGAAGTCTGAAGGGTTCTTGTGACCTCCATAGACATTGCATCAATTTCATAAAGCATGCCTGACATCATCGCAACAGAATAATGCTTTAATCCATTATTTAGTATTCGTGAACCATGAGGCATAATACCAGTCTCTACTCTTTCAACTTCAACCATTTCGTCAGGGTCAACTATTGAAACTGTGCTAGCATTTGAATGTCCTCCATGAAGATTAAAGTTAACGACATATAACAGACCTGTCGCTTTTGATATTTCCATTGTCGCTGGAAACATTCCTAGCTCTACTCGTTCAACAAATTTATCTGTACCTGTTTCGTATTTATATAAATGCCCATAAGGCATTCCATGCGCCATGGATAAGTACCAATGTTCCCCATCTGGGGAGACCGTAATTCCATGCGGACCTTCAATTTCAAGCGGCCAAACTCCAACTGGTATTGTTTTTTCAACAACAGCTTTTTTACCATCAAATTTAATTAACGCAACTTCATCTTCTGATTCTGCGCAAACATAAATATAATAATCATTGGCTACCGTAATAGTAGAAAAAATGATTAAAGAAAAAGTTAATAGTATTTTTTTCATTAGTTAGTTCCCATAGGTTCGTTGTCAACTAGTCTAACTGCCCAAAGTCCGTTGTAATGATCTGCAAAATAAATAAGACCTTTGTATGGAATAACGCCCCAAACATTGGTTTCATTTGCTATTTTTCCATTAGGATCTCTTCCTTCAAAGAACGCGATCTCTCTGCCTTGAGCATACAAATCACCTAAAAGTTCTCCAGATATGTCAAGCACTCTAATACCACCATAGTAATAACCAGCGTATAAAATATCACCTTCAACCCAGTGGTTGTGAGAACCGACTTCAGGTATTTGGTAAATTGCTGTTTCTACAGGATTGTTAATATCTGTAAAATCTATAAAGTGGAATCCACCCTGATAAATTCTTTCTGCTGATCCAGGAATGCTCTTTGCCCACTCATCACCATTAATCATGTAGAACTTGTCTGATGACTGACTGACAAAAGGAAAGGTTGCGTGATTGTGTCCATTTGGATCTGATTTGCTAGCAATTTTAATTGGGTTTCCAGGGCTACCTTTTCCAGCAAGCGCTAGAAACGGATTGTAATTCTTTTTGTCCCGGGATTGCTCGCTTTGAGGCACTCCACCAACATCAACAATATGAACCCCGTCAGCCCAATTAGATGAATAGGCAATTCCATTTTCTACCCAAACGTCATGAATACTATGTCCAGGAGTATCTAATTCGTATGAACTTACACGAAATGGGTTAGCTGGATCGCTAATGTTTATAACATCGTATCTTGTTCCAGCGCTAAGAGCATATACGTGATCTTGATAAATAAAGACATTGTGAACTCCACCGGTTAAGTCGTCGTCGTACATCTTGGTGATTTTTACATTATATGGATCTGTGACATCCAAAATAACTAATCCATTTTTACGGTTTGATGCACCTTCACGAGAAATAATTCCCACTCTTCCATTTTCACTTATTTTGACATCATTGACTGTTCGAGCATCAACCTTTACAGTGTCAATTATTTTCATCTTTGAGGGATCAGAGATATCCCAAAAGTAAGCCTCTCCATCAGCGCTATGCGTTCCAGTGACTGCAAAATCTTTTCCTTTATGCTTGCCTACACCAGGCCATACCCATAAATCAGAAGTATGGTGGTCTGTAACAGTACCATGCCCAACGACCTCTATTCTTTTTTTAACATTTCTTGGGACGACTTTTACTTTAGTTATAGCAGAGTAACCACTCGACTGTGCAGTAATTGTGTAAATACCGGGAGTTTCTGCTACAAATTTCCCTTGATTTGTAATGGTCCCCGATGCGGGCAAACCAACTGATTCCGAAGATTTGTTATTAATGAATACATCGGAATATATAGCCCTTCCTGTATAGGAGAATGAGATGGGCACTCCCTTTACTGATTGACCGCGAGAATTTAAAAGCTTCGCATCCAGTGTTATTACATCGCCAGTCCTGATTTCATTTTTAGGACTTTTTAATGATAGAGACTTTGCAGGGTTTTTATCAGCTTTAACCCTAATAGTCTCATTGATATTTTCTGCGCTGGCGGTAATTGAGAACCTTCCAGTTCTTTTAACTGTTAAATTACCAAAGCGGTCAAATTCTGCTATCTTTTCGTTGTTTGTAGAGAAATTAACCTCTACTTCCTCTCTTAATAAATTCGCCTTATCAAACACTTGGGCTTCATAATTAACATTCGTTCCGGTATAAACTTTTTTATTAGGATCAACAAAAACGACCCTATCCAAAGGTGGGCTAGGAACATTAATTTCAAGCTGTCCTGAAACATATCCACCTTTTACTCCACGGGCATATGCTCTTATCGATAGTTTACCAGATTTATAGGCCTGAACGGTTATTTCTGAGACTCCAGTTGAATCGCTCATTCTTGGTTCTACAGAAAGAGCTCTTCTTTGACCTCTGACCATAAACTGATTATTTACTTGTTTTCCTTTAGAGTCAACCAGTCGAACCACCATGTTTTTAGACTCACCAACATTCAGTGAAATTGAGTCCGGCTCAAAAACAAACTTAAGTTCTTTATTTTGATTGCTTGGGGGCTGTGCAAAAATAATTGTAAACATCAAAAAAGAGGCTGATATAAATTTTTTCATGATTTAACTCCGTTAATTAATTTTACTAGTTGGTAGAACTGGTTGATTCTTCTTCAAGCTTCACACAATAAAGGCCTGAATTCATATCTGAAAAGAAAATATAATCCTTGTATGGCTGTGCTCCCCATACCATTGGTGCATTTGGTATTCTACCTTTATCGTGATAGGAGAGATAGTGTGCAATTTCTCTACCTTGTTTATATATATCACCAAGTAGATCGCCTGAAATATCGACTACCCTCAAACCACCTTGATAATTACCCGCAAGTAACATATCGCCATAAATCCACAGATTGTGTGAGCCAGCCTCAGGTACTTCATAAATCGCTTCTTCAACTGGATTTTCAGGATCTGTAAAGTCTAGAAAGTGATATGCTCCTCTCGGATTTGATGGCTTATTTTTCGTTGCCATGACTCCCCATGGGAAATTTTCATCCCCACCAACAATATAGAATTTTCCTGTTGATTCGCTCAAATATGGGAACGCTGCATGGTTTCGACCGGTAGGGTCTTTCATTTCTGCTAATGGTTGGGGGTTAGATGGGCTTCCTTGACCCGCTTTGGCTAAAAGCGGATTGAATCGCGATTTTGAGCGATCAGATTCTTTATGCTTTTTTGCTCCAATGTCAACTGCCACAACTCCATCTGCCCAGTTGGATGAATAAGCTATTCCATCTTCGATCCATACATCGT
>CAJWTA010000057.1 GCA_913046805.1 uncultured Fidelibacterota bacterium
CACCACTCAGCAAGAAAACTTATAAATTGTATCTTTTTATCACTTTTCTTGATTTTTCCAAGGTTTGGTATCGCAAAAAATGCTTTTTTAGACTTCTTGTCCGTAATATGTTCGATTTTCGAATACTCGTGAGGTTTAGACATTATTTGTATCCTACAAATATAATTATTACAAAAAGTAAAGATAGCGACATGTTTCTATAGAATACAAACTTGTTGAGTATCTCAACATTATCAAGATCGCTATGTATCAATTGCGATCTTGATAAAATAGTAAACAAGGCTGCAAACAAATATATAATTATTTTTACGTGTAACCAGCCCATTCTTAATAGATCTGTATTTTCTATCATCATTAGTACATCAGTTAATGGAATGAAAAACGATGCCGGAATTTCTACTTTTGTTGACAAGTCTAAAATCATATCATAATCATTTTTATCTTTTTTCGATAAAATAATTGAAATTGCTAGCGCTACCCCAAACCAGCTTGCTATACCCACTAGATGTCCAATTTTTAGTATTGTATAATAAGGTTCCATATTAATTGTCCAGCATTTTCTGAATTTCATTTTTAACCCTTTTTGATAATCCATCGATATCCATATTCTTATATTCTTTTTTTTCAATAGGGCTTCCAAATATTGTTTTTATTTTTCCTGGATTAATGCGCCAATGATTCTTGTTCTGTGCCTCATATGCCCCCTTGAGCGCTATTGGTACTATAGTTACTCCTGTATTAAATGCTACATGAAATGGTCCCTTTTTAAAAGTGTTCATTTTTCCTGATAACGTTCGGGTGCCTTCTGGTGATATTGCTGCCGATATACCATTACCAATTGCATCCTCTAATGCATCTAAACTCTTCACCGCTGAATTTATTTTTTTTCTTTCTATCGGAATCAATCCATATTTTTTAGCTAATTTTCCCCATATTGGCCATGAAAACTGTTCTTTAGCCCCTACCCCTGTTATATAATGCGGAACAGCTGCAATTACCATAAATGGATCAAAAATTGAACCGTGATTAAATAAATATAAATATGGACCTTTGTCTTTATTCGGATGTTTGCCCTCTATTTTAAATCTTTGAAATCCCGAAAGTATAAATATTCTAGCTAGTACTCTAGAAAAACCGTGTATGTTTTGTGATCCAAAAAATAACATAAGAAGATAATAAATAATTGAGCCTACGATGAATACCGTTATCCAAATAGGTATAATTAATAGTGAAAAAAATGAATTAATCATTTTTAACCATCTTTATGAGCTTGTGATTGATTTTTGAAAATGCGTATTTATCAAATTCATTAATTTTAATCCATTTTGATTCTTTTTTTGTTTTTACTTTTTCCTGTGCAGTACAAAAATAAAAGTCTACATCTACCTTAAAATGGGAATAACTGTGCTTTGCAGATCCCAACTTATTTAATATCTTTATCTTTTTACTATAATTATTATGAATTAAAGTATTTATTTCATCTTGATTAGAAGAGGTATGTTCAACGGTGGGCAATTCCCATAATCCACCTAAAAGTCCACTATCATCTCTTTTCTGTATTAAAAATTTATCTTTTATCATTACGAGAACTGATGTCATTTTTTTTGTTGGATTTTTTTTATTTTTAATAGCCAAAGGATATTCCTCAGGGTTTCCAGTTATATATGCTTTGCAGTGTTTACGAATTGGACAAACATTACATAATGGATTGAATGGGCGACATAATTTGCTGCCAATGTCCATGATTGCTTGATTAAAATCGCCAGGTCGCCCACATTGAACCAATTCATGTCCTAATTTTTCTATACGAACTAAGTTGTATTTTGTATATTGTTTAATCTTCAGTATTCGAGCATAAACTCGCTTTAAATTCACATCAATTGCAGGAATCTTTATATCATGAGCTATTGACAAAACAGCGCTAGCAATATATTTACCTACTCCAGGAAGTGCAATGAACTCATCATAGGTCTCAGGTATTTTACCGTCGTATTTTTTTGTAATAATTCTTGAAGCTCTATGAAAATTTCTACAGCGGCTATAGTAACCTAATCCTTCCCACAATTTAAGAAGAGAATCAAGCTCTGCATTTGCTACATTTTGAATGGAGCCAAATTCATTTAACCATCTTTCATAATAAGGTATTACCGTTTTAACCTGGGTTTGCTGTAACATAACCTCTGAGAGCCAAATTTTATATGGATCTTTAAACTTTCTCCATGGCAGGTCACGCTTATTCTTATCATACCAGTTTAAAACAGACAAATATATATTTGTATAATACAATTAGTTACCTTTTATTTTATGTTTGGTTAAATGCCAATGGAGCTTATTAAGCATTTCTTTCATAATATCCCTATCTAAGGATGAAAAAGAGCTTAAAGCATCTTCGCTAAATCTATTTATATTGGTATCAATCTTATTTACATTTTTCTCACCCAACTCGGTTAAGAGTACAATTGTTGATCTTTTATCATCTGGATTGCCCGTTTTTTTAACTAATTCTTTATTTTCAAGAACATTTATTAACCTAGTCAATGTACTGTTATCCACTCCGATTCTTGAAGACAGACTGCTCATGGTCGTACCTAATGCAGGAATTGATGACAACACAACGATTTGCGACAAACTGAGAGATAGGTTTTTATTATTTTTTCTAAATGATGACTGGAGATCTATGAGAAGTTGGCTAAAAAGTTCGGCTATTTCCATATTTGTATTATACAAATATAAAATTGATATCCCAAACTTATTTCGGCAAAGACTTAATTAGATCCAAATGGTTGCTATATATATTCAATAGCATCTTATAATCTTCTTTAGATGTTCCATGCCCAATCATTCGTCTGTGATCCATCTTAATTGTATCATTGACAGTGTACCACTGCCCAGGAATCAAAAGTTCCGTTGAGGAATACTTTGATATAAGATCTGGGCCGTTTATACCTGTTGTTGGGCCGTACATTGAAGCTTTATTTACTATTCCATCATTTTCAAACCATGTAGAGTCGGTTTCAGATCCATCTAAATAGTATGCTTTTTTCATTCCTATGATCCTTGCATTAGATCGAATAATAAAAGACATATTGCTGTTGGGAGTGTGTCTACCTGTTCTTTCATTGAGATCAGTGTTGCTATTTACAAATGTAAAATAATAAATATCCTGATTTGCTGAGCTAATTGAGTTAAAGTCTTTTGCGCCCTGGATGCTTACGTCCCAAGAAACTATATTTTTAGTGCCCCAAGCAGGGTGTTTTTGCAATCTTTTAAAATAGCTTGTCCAGCTTTCTCCTTGGTTAATTGCGAAACCCCATTGTTCTAAATCAAAACTATAAAACGAATTTCCGACCACAGCAGCCACTGCTATCATATCTTGTAAAAAAGGTACACCAGCGCTAATAAATGTAGAGAGTGTAGTGCCATTGTGAGGTGTAGAAATCGTAGTAATTGATTTTATTAATCCGTTTTGCTCCTCACCCAGAAAAAAACTACTTTCTTTTCTTCCTGTGGTGTCTGATATTGAGGTTGTTAGCAAATAATCTAACATGCGTGCAGTTTGCCCACCCATGCTATGACCAATCAAGTGAATTGGATTATCTTTACTCCATTTAGGATAAAGTCCTTTATATTTTTTATTTTTGGGTCTGCGTATAATGCCATAAACGTCAGAATGCCCTTTGCCGTAATCTACTTGTCCACCTTTTATCTGGTAATACAGTTCAACGGCTCTATCCCAGTTTGAGGATACTGGGCCAACGTTTGATATATAAATTGTATGCCCTTTTTCTTCCAGATCTTTAATTAGATCGTACTTTCCACCCCAATAACTATAAGATCCCATTTCTTTCGGACCCCAGCCCATAAATCCATGAACAAGAACAATTGGATATTCGTTTTGGGATTTCACTAGTGATAATAAAATAAAAAATAAAAGAGCTGTCCTCTGTATTTTTGCTTTAAAAAGGTTCGTCATTATTTATAATACCAACCGAATAATATCATCATTTCGTCAGTTGATTTATAGCCAAACGTAACGGGTGCGCTCGATGTATTGTTATAAGTTGCTTTAAGCAAAAGACCTTCCCCTGCGCTTATTTCAATTGGTGGCTCAAAATTAATAATTGGCGGATGCTCCCAATCGTTTGTCCAATATATTATTTCACCATTTCGAGCTCCACCAACAATTTCAACAACAAATTCTTGCATTTTTTCATGTGCGTGTGAAAAAACTTGTCCTATATAATATCGCTCATCAAGCATAAATTTTTTAGATAGTGTTGTAGTTTTATTTGAAGGAAGGAATATATCGGTATTGTTAAAAGCAAACAATTCTGCAATATGATCAACATCTGTTTCCTCAATGGTGTGAAGATTGGTATAAACCTCACCTATCATGACTGAATCTGTACGATTAACATAATGAGAGTTTTGATCCAATCCAGTACCTCTGGGTATTTTAAGAGCTACGCCTTGAGGCAATATATAGTTTAACCTCGACCATTGGGTGCCACCAAAAAATTTATGAAACTGCATTTGATAAAGCGTGGATAAATTTATGACTCCGCTTTCGTTTCTTAATTCCCTAGGTTGATCAAATATGGGGTAGGCATTACCAGGTGTATTCAAGTCAAATGTATACAGTAAAAAATGGTGACTTCCTCTGCGCATTTCAATTTCAATGCGATTAACATATATATCATTATTTTGATCTAAATCTGTAAACTGAAAAAATTCTCTTTCAAAATTTGGCTGAACTTCAAAAGGGCCTAAGTGTAGCTGAATGCCACTAGTAGGTTTATCTAATTTTTTAAATGCTTCTTGTTCGTACCGGTTTTTATTTAAAAGAACTGCTTCGTCAACAACTATTCCTACTTTTGGGGCACCGGCTTCAATCCATGATCTAATAAATTGAAGTTCTCCATCAGTAAGAAAATTCCCTCCAGGAGGCATAAGTTGTCCGTACTCGGGATGGTCATTTAAAAAATGGTCCTGATCGTATACATTAATTTTTTCCCACAAATAACTCTGGATCAATCCCTTCATGCCCCCTTCATCGCTAACAATAAGTAAGCCGTCCTCGCGTGCTGCTTTATTTCTCGGAGGTATTCCTACTAGCTTATTATGATATTCAGATGAGGATAGATCGAGACCAGATTGTTTTTCAATTGCAGACCCATCCATATGGCAATTGGAACAATTTGGCTTCAATATTTTTTTGTGAATAATTTCCCAAGAAGTGTCTACCGTTTCATCGATTGGCTCTTGACAGGAAATTAAAAATATTAAAACAATTTTAGCTAGGGTGAACTTCTTCATAACCTCATACATAAATTATATTACAATGAGGAATGTAAGAATGTTAAAAGGCAATGAAAAGCCCCGCACGATGGCGGGGCTTAATTTAATTTACTAAATGAGGGTACCAACTAAATGAGAAATAATACGATACGGGTCCGCATTTGATGCGGGCCTCCTATCTTCTAGGTAACCATTCCAATTATTTTCTACAGTATAAATTGGGATACGAATACTTGCACCCCTATCACTTACACCATAAGAAAATTTATCTATACTTTGGGTTTCATGGAGACCTGTCAACCTTTTATCGTTATCAGAACCATATGCGTCAATTGCATCTTTATGAACTTTACCTAATTTTTCGCAATATAAATTGTAGAGTTCCTCTGTGCCGTTTAACCTCATTTCTTCATTAGAAAAATTAGCATGCATACCGGACCCATTCCAATCACCAGTCTTGGGTTTTGGATGAATATTCACCCCAACACCATAGTCCTCAGCAATTTTATATAATAAGTATCTACTAACCCATAAATCATCTGCTGCCTTAACACCTTTGCCAAAACATTGATATTCCCACTGTCCTAATGCAACTTCTGCGTTGGTGCCTGTTATTTCTATACCAGCAGCTAAACACGCTTCTAAATGAACTTCGGAGATCTCTCTTCCTTGGACATTTGAAGATCCAACGCCGCAATAATAGTCACCTTGTGGACGTGGAGTACCATCTTCCCATCCTAATATCTCACCATTTTTGTCAGTAAAAAAATACTCTTGTTCAAAACCAAACCACCATTCATCTGTAACTACCTCAGCAGCGGCAGATCGCGTATTGGAGGGATGAGTTTCATGCTCACCGGTTTGCACCTCACACATAACCAGGTTATCAGCAAATTGAGGACCCTCATATGTTTGCACAGGGACTAAAACACAATCGGAGCTATTGCCTTCAGCTTGCTGCGTAGATGAGCCATCAAAAGACCAATTAGGCGGAGTGTCGTCCTTCGTAACTTTTATTTTACTTCTTAATGACGGCTCGGGTTTATACCCATCAAGCCATATATATTCTAAAATATTGATTTTATTCATGCCTAGCATATTATCCTCTACTTTTTAATTATTAAGGATTTATATTAAATAAACATTAAAATTTATAGATATATATTAATAATATTTAATAATATAAGGCTAGTAATAATTTATACCAATTTCTCTCTCCTTGGTATAATAATACCTCAACACGATTCCCAGCAGTATAGAGCGCTGGGAATCTGGGGTATTTTTTAAACCTATTTAATATTGTTTATATCTTTTAATGAGGACAAGTCAATCTGCGTTGATTCTTTGTAAGTAGACAACACTACATTTGATTGCGTACGTGATACGCCGGGCCAGTTTTGAATCTTATACAATAAATTTTCAAATGCCTGGGAATTTTTAACTCTGATCTTCAAAATATGAGATCCGCGTCCTGTCACAGAATGGCACTCTAACACTTCTTTGGTTTTTTTTGTTTTCTTAATGAACTCATCGTAATGATCTGAATGCTCGCTTACAATAAATATAAACGCAGTTAGATCAAGATTTGCTTCTTTATGATTTAATATAGCAGAATAATTTTTAATTATACTTTCATTTAGCTTTCTTATTCTGTCGCTGACAGATGGGACTGATAATTCGACTTTTTTTGATATATCGCTAGCAGATGATCTGGCATCAGCCTGAAGAATCTCAAGAATTTTGATATCTTTTTTATCCATAAATGCTCTTTTGATTTAAATGAACAAGTTTAAAATAGTAACTTTTTATTTATATAGCCTTAAAATTTTAGGAAAATTTATTAAAAATATAGCTTATTATTAAAATTTTGAGGAAATTGAAAAAGCATAAAGTAAATGACTATTTGAATATGAAAAGGTATTTAAAGCTACAGATAACGATTCAATTTCGTATCCAAAACCAAAACCAACATCATTAAAAACATTCTTAA
>CAJWTA010000058.1 GCA_913046805.1 uncultured Fidelibacterota bacterium
ATTGGGGCTCCTTTCATCTCCCATTCATTAAACTTGAAACCAGGACTTTCTTTCCTCCAGTCCTCATGGATTCTAATATTTTTATTTTTTAATTCTTTAATTACGGGATCAATAAAATCCATTATATTTCTCGCATCAGCATCGGTTTTAAAGATAGGTATAATCACCACCTGAAATGGAGCAATTTTAGGAGGCAGCCTCAAACCTTTTTCGTCTCCATGGGTCATGATTACACCACCCACTAGTCTAGTGCTTACGCCCCAACTTGTAGCATAAACATGTTCCTCTATATTGTCTTTTGTTTGGAATTTTACATCAAATGCTCTCGCAAAGTTTTGCCCCAAATTATGGGAAGTTCCAGCTTGAAGAGCTCTTTTATCCCGCATCATTGCTTCAATACAATATGTAAATTCTGCACCTGCAAATTTTTCAGATTCGGACTTCAATCCAGTGTGCACGGGCATTGCTAAAAAATCTTCTGCAAGCTTTCTATAAAGCTCTAGTATCAAAAGAGTTTCTTTTTCAGCCTCTTCATAAGTTTCATGAGCGGTATGACCTTCTTGCCATAAAAATTCTGTTGTTCTTAAAAACAAACGGGTTCTCATTTCCCAGCGAACAACATTAGCCCATTGATTAATCAATAAAGGAAGGTCTCTATATGATTGTATCCATTTTTTATACATTGACCAAATTACTGTTTCAGAGGTTGGTCTAACTATTACCTCTTCTTCTAAACGAGAATCTGGATCAACGACTATCCCTTTTTCACCATCAGACTTTAACCTGGTATGAGTGACGACAGCACATTCTTTAGCAAAACCTTCAATATGGTCTGCTTCTTTTGCTAGAAATGACTTTGGTATAAAAAGTGGAAAATAAGCATTTTCATGACCAGTATCTTTAATCATTTTATCAAACGAGTCTTTAATTAGCTCCCACAAAGCAAAACCATAAGGTTTGATAACCATAGTACCTTTAACGGGTCCATAATCAGCTAATCCAGCTTTTACTACGACGTCAGTGTACCAGGATGCGTAATCCTGACTTTGAGATGCGATATTTTTTGACATAATTATATTCTTATAAAATTCTAAAAAGAAATTACCCGTTTGTTCTAGGTCTTACAATCAAATTTGTGACTTGAAATAATTAGCTTATTGCTTTATTATAAAGTGCTTCGGCATTGAATAAAGGAAAGATTAAATGAAATTAAAAATACTAATAATTAATTGTTTCATTTTCATGATGAGCTGTGAAACTAAAAAAGCTGATATGATCATTCATAATGGAGCAATATACACTATGAATGAATTAATGCCGGTCACAGAATCGGTAGCAGTAAGTGATGGTAAAATAATTGCTCTCGGAAAATATAAAAATCTTGACCATCTTATCACCCCTAGAACTCAAATTATAAATTTAAATGGAGCAATGATGACGCCCGGACTAATTGAGGGACACGGTCATTTTTATGGCCTAGGGTTAGCGGAAATGCAGCTTGACCTCTCTTCTACAGAGAGTTACCAAGATTTAATAAATATGGTATCTGATGCGGTGGAAAAAGCTGAACCAGGTGAGTGGATATTAGGACGCGGTTGGCACCAAAGTAAGTGGAGCGACAATGAAAATGATTATATCAATGGATTCCAAACGCATGAAAGGCTATCGGAAATATCTGAAAACAATCCAGTTTGGTTAAAGCACGCAAGCGGTCATGCGGGATTTGCAAACGAAAAGGCTATGGATATTGCTGGTGTAAGTTCAGAGACTGAATTTGGTTTTGGTGGTGAGATAATAAAAGATCTGTCTGGTAAGCCTACAGGAGTATTTAATGAAAGAGCTCAAGGTCTAATAAGCAAACACGTTGATTCTAATTTGGAAGAAAATTCGGATTTAAAAGCTATAGAATTAGCTGTCAGTGCATGTCTAAAAAACGGAATTACATCATTCCAGGATGCAGGTATAAGTGGTAGGACAATTGAAGTGTTAAGAGAGGCGATTAAAAACGACCTATTAAAAGTACGTATATACGCAATGCTTTCAAGTAGAGATACTACGTTATTAAATACATGGTATAAAAAAGGACCCGAGATTGGCACTGGAGATAATTACTTAACAATTCGATCTATTAAAATTAATGCTGATGGAGCTTTAGGCTCCAGAGGCGCTTGGCTGATTGACGACTATTCTGATCGACCCGGTCACTTTGGAATGCCAACGCAGTCAATGGACTATGTATATAAAGTTGCAAAAAATGGCATAGTAAATGGGTTTCAAGTTAATTCTCACGCAATTGGCGATAAAGCAAATAGAGAAATATTGAATCAATACGAGAGGGTGTTTGGTGAATTTGAAGACCTATCAAAAAATCATAGGTGGAGAATTGAGCACGCACAACACATCGATCCTTTAGACATACCCAGGTTTGGAAGGTTAAAAGTGATTGCGTCTATTCAGGGAATACACATGTCATCAGACAGACCTTGGGCAATTGATAGATTGGGTGAAAAACGAATTGTTGAAAGTGCATATGTATGGCGCGATCTTATCAATAATGGTGCTATTTTAATTAATGGATCTGATGTACCGGTAGAGCCCATAAACCCAATTGCATCGTTTTATGCGAGCAGCACTAGAAAAACTCTAAAAGGTTTTCCTGAAGGCGGCTTTGAACCATCACAAAAAATGACTCGACTCGAAGCTTTAAAGAGTTACACCATAAATGCAGCCTATGGAGCTTTTGAAGAGGATATAAAAGGCAGTATTGAAATTGGAAAACTCGCTGACTTTACCGTTTTTTCTCAAAATATTGTTACTATACCGGATAATAAAATTTTGGATACTAAGATTCTATACACAATTGTTAATGGTAAAATAGAATACCGATCTAATTGATTACCAAAAAAACATATAAAGATATAAGGTCTCTTAAAGATAAAAAGGTTCGGCATGCCCAAAAAAGATTTACACTTGAGGGCAAACGAACAATCCAAACAGTTTTGGATGAAAATGTGCCCATTGAGTGTGTGCTTATGACGAAAGACTTTCATTCAAAACATTTAAATTTCATTAAGCAAATAAATGATAAAATCCTTTTTGAGGTATCTGATAGAGAGATGAAAGATCTTTCAAACACAGTTACTCCATCTGGGGTCTTAGCAGTGGCACATTTTCCAAATTATGATAAAATTGACTTAACAAAAAATTTAATTTATCTAGATCGAATTTCTGACCCTGGAAACATGGGAACAATGATTCGTACTGCGTCTTGGTTTGGCTTAGATCAAGTTGTTCTATCAAACAACTGCATAGATCCATTCAATCCAAAAGTTGTTGCTGCTGCAATGGGTAGTCATTTTCAATTAAAATTCATTGGTAAAAAAAAAGTAGAAAACCTCAATGACCATTTGTGGGTAGGTGCCTCACTTAACGGACAAAAGCTTTCAGAATTAAAAGAAATTAAGAAAAAATGGGTGCTTGTTATGGGAAGTGAGGCGCACGGCATAAGTGAGAAAACTATAAAAAGATTAGACAAGGTATATACTATTACCAAACAAGGCAAAGGAGAGTCTCTTAATGTTGCGGTCGCAATGGGCATTTTTTTAAACAAACTTATTTAGTAATTGGTTTCTTTCACCATTAGCTAAACAAGTATTAATTTTAGTTATTATGGATAATCAAGAATTAGAACCTTATGAGTCGATTAACGTCAGTACCGTTTGCTTTTGGAATCGTTATTTTTTCATTCCTGTCCTCTCTTCTTATAGCTGGAATACTTAGCGCTCTAGACCCTGCAATTCTTTCGGGTACAAATCTTGGTATATTTTCCTATCTAGCTCTATTTTTTGCTCAGGTATTTTTAGTTACTCCAATTGCAATATTTCTTATTCGTAAGGGCTACAAACTAACTGACAGTTTTAGAATTAATCCTATTTCAAAAAACACTTTTATTTTTTCATTAATGCTTTCCTTTGGTATTGTTATAATGTCTAGCGAATTAAATATTATCATTGATTCTATCTTCCCATTGCCAGAGGCCTTTCTAAATCTTGATTCACTTCTTTCCCCTGAAAACGTTTTTTCGCTCCTGTTAGTTTTTTTAACCGTTGTTATCATCGCTCCAATTGGTGAAGAGATGGTTTTTAGAGGCTTCTTACAGCGAATTTTAGAAAGATCCTGGGGTGACATTACACGTGCTATATTGATCTCTAGTTTATTTTTTACCTTAATTCACTTCAATCCCTATTGGGCAATACAAATATATTTGATGGGTCTAATTCTTGGGTATTTGTCATGGTTGACAAAATCAATCTATCCATCTATATTGTTACATATGTCAATCAATGGAACGTCTATGTTGTTCATTTTTTTAGGGGAAAGTGCAGAAAAATCCCTTTTGTGGAAAGGGCATATTAATCCGCTACTGTTGCTCGTTGGGTTTTTTGCTACGTGGTATGGTTTAAGAAACATACACCCTAAAGAGAGGATAGCTTTATGAAAAAAGAAATGTATAGTTCGGAAGTTACTCTTTTAAGGGATACTTTTAGAAGATTGCTTAGAAGGCATGCGAAAACCAACATAGTTAAACTACTTGACAAAACACACCCATCTGACCTTGCCCTAATATTTAGGTATTTTAACGACAACGAGCAAGATTCAATTTTTTCCAACATGTTGCCATCGGAGGAGACTGTAAAGTTTCTATATGAACTTGATGAATCTATAGCAACAAGGCTTATTGAAGGAGAGACTGCTGAAAGACTTGCTGAAATAATGCAACAAGCAAGTTCGAATGAACAGGCATTTTTAATGGGCTTGGTAAGTGATGATTTCGCTAGCTCAGTAATTGATTTATTACAAACTGAAGAGCAAGAAGAGCTGGAAGAAATGATGGCATACCCAGAGGACAGTGCCGGAATTTTAATGTATACAGATGTTTTTACTCTTCATGAGGATACTAAGGCCAGAGAGGCAATCTATGCTTTACAAGACCAAGAGGATGCTGAAATGGTCTTTTATCTTTACACACTGGATGATGATGGAAGACTTACTGGCGTTATATCTCTTAGAGATCTCGTAACTACTCCTAGCGAAACTATGCTAAAAGACATAATGTCCAAAAATATACAAGCCGTAAGAGCTGAAACAGACCAAGAGGAAGTTGCAAGAATAGTATCTCAATATAATTTTTTAGCTGTACCAGTAGTCGATGCTAGTGAGAAGCTGTTAGGGATAGTCACTGTAGATAGTGTTGTTGACGTTATTCGCGAGGAAGCTACTGAAGACTTTTTACAGCTTGCTGGAGCAGGTAAGGACAGAGAGATTCTCCTCAAATCCTCATGGGAAAATGCTCGAATACGCTTACCCTGGCTTTTTGCTAGCTGGATCGGTGGAATTCTTGCAGCATTTATAATTGGTGTTTTCGACAATATTTTGGAAAGTACAATTGCACTAGCTGCATTCATACCGGTCATCATTGGAATGGGCGGAAATGTGGGTACCCAATCATCAACAATTATTGTTAGGGGATTAGCAACAGGAAGAGTCAGCTTCGAAAATTCTATTAAGGTACTTTTTAAAGAAATGCGTGTAGGGCTTATACTTGGCACCCTGTATGGCGTCCTTTTGGGCGTTTTTGCTATCTTCCAGTTTATAAACGCATCGCCACTTCTGGGTGTTGTTGTTGGATTAAGCATATCTGTGTCTATGATTTTAGCAGCTACTATTGGATCGCTAGTTCCCCTGATTTTAAATAGATTTGACATTGATCCTGCGGTCGCTACAGGTCCATTTGTAACTACCGCAATTGACGTTATAGGTGTGGCATTCTATTTTATAATAGCTCGAAGTCTTTTAGTTGGAGGATAATGAAAAAGCGTAATTTTCTTAAATCTTATTATAAACATTTAATTGTTTGGGTGATTATACTCAGCCTAATCATAATTGCTCTAGAGTATGGTGTGGACAAAAAGGCGGTTGTTTTTGGAACTGTAACAATTGGAGTTTTTACACAGGCTTTTGCAAGCCTTTCTGCGCTAATTGGAGCCCTTCCACTAATTGGGCCATTTATTGTAAAATTCTTTGCAATACCATTGGTTTGGGTTATCCAAGCTAGTGGATCACTGGTAGGTGCGGTTGCCATTAAAAAAGGGTACACTAAAGAAATGGTTAAATCACGGGTACTTACTCTGGCACTATTGATCGGTATACTAATAGGTTATATAATTGGAAACCTTGCACCGCTAAACTAATAGGATTAAATGAATATACTTATCCTTCATGGCCCCAATACGAATCTTATAGGATCTGTTTCTGCAAAAAACGGAGATCAAATTACTCTTTCAAAAATAGATTCTAAAATAAAGCTTGTAGCTAGAAAGTCGAATATCAATATCAAAACGTTGCAAACACATAAAGTGTTTAGTGCTATAAATTTCATTCAGCGAAATCGCAATTGGGCAGATGGATTACTGTTTAATCCTACATCTTGGTCTAAATATGAGCATTCGATTTTAGAGTGTCTAATAATTTCAGATATACCAACTGTTCAACTAATATTTAATGAAAAATATAATATATCTGGTAATGGCTCAAATTCTATTTTTAATGATTTTTGTAAAGAAACAATAAGCGGTGACCCTTTAAAGGTATACTTAGATGGTATCGATCACATTCAAAAAATTATTTAAACCAGCTATATTTCTTCTTACTATTTTTAGTCTATTTTTGAGTAGTTGCACTCAATTAAACAATCAAAAAAAAATTATCGAAACTGTATCACCCTCAGATTCAAGATTTGAATTAAGTGAAGATGGCTTAAAAATAACAATAACTACTGACACGAGTTTCTCTAATTTTCAAGAGGTTCTGCTTAAAGCGAAAGAGCCCATTTCTGTTGAAATCTTATTAAATAAATTTTATCCAAAAAT
>CAJWTA010000059.1 GCA_913046805.1 uncultured Fidelibacterota bacterium
AAATTTTAAATGATAATGATTATAAGATAAAAAATTCAGTAATGGTGGATATGTTCCCACACACTCCTCATATTGAAACTGTGATGTTACTTTCGAAGTAAAGCCTTTGAAAATCTCGAATCAGGAATTTTTTTATTAAACTGGATGTCATTTATTATCCACTCCGTTCCCCTGCTATTTCGTTTTAACTCATCCTTATAAATGAATTTTGATGGGAACCACCTTCCATCAATTTTTTTAATTTCGTGTAGTGACGCTGTTTTTAATAGTTTTCCACTTTTTGCATATAGCTCTTCTTTTGTTGGGAGTAGGTATTCTTTATCAACCCACGACCTTCTTTTTGGATAAGAAAGTCCTTTTACCTTTGCATCTAGTGCTATGATGTAATGATCTCTATCATCTATTTTAATTGAACCTTCTAAAGTTGCTTTGTAAAGCTGTTCAATTGGACGGTCTTCCATCATATCATTGTATGACATATCTGATCCCATTACTGATTGCCTAAGCATATGACCAGAAATTTGGATGACCCTGTCAGTTTGTGGTGAGTAGGTATATAGTTTTTCTCCTATTTTTAACATTTTTGTCCCAGCTTCTCTAGGGGGAGACAGATACTCAGTGAAAGCTAGCTCTGTACCGACTATCCAATTTTTTGACTCAATTGTTCTACTATTTCGTCTACCTTTAATGACCATTTTACTAGTTATTACTCTAGAATCGGCATTTAGGTTTTTATCTATTGCCTTCATTATATCATTTGCACTCATTTGGTCAGATTGAGTAAATAAAAAAGATGAAAGAAAAAATATAATTAGACAATTTTTCATGATTCAAGTTCCTTAAATAATTGAGACATTTCTCTTCTATAAATAGCAAAGCCAGCTAGCATTGCTCCTAAAACTGTAGCTAATACTCCTGGGATAAATCCAATGTAATATAGCTCTGAAGTTACTTTTGCATAAAAAACATTAGGTAATACCATGTCACTAGACATTTGATTTATAGCTTCTGAATAATCTATACCATTTTCTTGAACGTAGTAGGTTAAAGAAACTCCTAAAATTGTTCCTAATAATGTGCCCACAAATCCTATAAGTAAAGCCTCAATTATCATAGATCTATATACTTGACTTTTGGACTCTCCAATCGCAAGGCGAAGCCCAAATTCTCCATAGCGTCGTAAACCATTCATTAATCCCATATTCCACAGAACGATTGTAACAATGACTAGGAATATTCCTGCCATAACTCCCATAGCCACATTACTAAAATCAACCATAGATGCAAGTTGACTAGCATCTCTTAAGGCAATCATTGTTGGAGCATATATAGCTGGATCTTCTACAGATAAATCTTCCCAGTCTTCATTATTATCGTACATTTGATTATCAGATAATGCATCTGTCCTTTGTCTTGGGAGCTTTCTTTTTTCAATGTCGCTAATCATATTCCACCCATTCATATACGAGAGAGCATCATACGATGCTTCATCCCGAAGTACTTTAGTAATACTATCGCTAATCGTTAAGTTAAAATCATTACGCATAGATGTAGCTTCGTTGTCATTGTAATAAAGAGATTGATGGTAGCCAAGTATTTCTGATGCTGCGCCTTCCATGCCAAGAGCCTGTCTTGCACCAGAAATATCAACTAGCATCATCTGTCTATCTACTTGCCCTTTATTCAAGTTAAATATTCCTGTTATTTCAAAATTATATGTAGTAAAAGCATTATCCATTGTGGTGCTTATCAAGGTTACAGTACTACCAACATTAACACTTAACTGTTTTGCTAGTTTTGTGCTTATAAGTGCATCATTTGTATTTTTTGGGAGGTTGCCATGCAATAGATATTTTTCAAGTTCCCATATCTCTATTTGCCTAGAAGTTTTTGAATGAAAATCTATTCCAATTCCAAAAACTGGCCCTTGCTCTTTCGTGTCTCCATCTTCATTAGGTGTGTCTAATAATCCTCCAAAAGTTATACGAGGAGTCCAAAAATAATTTGGGTACAAATCAGAAAGATTTTGAATGATTTTATTAGTTTCAAATAGTGCAAGATCATTGGGTAATTGACTACTTTCTTTTTCATATGCCTTAGTTACTACTTTTACATGGCCACTTGAAATTACAGCTGTACTTTGAAGGAAGTTGTTCATTGCCCCTTCCATAAACCCTATCCCAAATATGACAAGTGTTACAGTAATAATAATTGTTAATAATGGGAAAAGACTCCTAGAACGATCTCTTATTAATCCTTTTGCCAAAAATTTTATCATACAGCTGCTTTCCCTCTAAGAGCATCTGTTGGTTTCATTCTGCTAATTTTTCTGGATGGTATATAGCTCACTATGAGTACAATAATTGAAATTAAAACCATTGTCGATATAATTAAGCTTAGAGAGTAAACTGGGACCAATTTTTTTGCTACTAATATACCCATTTCTGCATAGTCTATAGGTAAAGGGATACCGTTTTCACCAAAGTAAAATAAAATTGGGCCAAATAAAATTAGAGCCATTGCACTTGCTAGTAATGCATTTAGAGCTCCTTCAAGGGTAAAAAGGGCAACTACTCTAGATCGGGTCATACCCAAAGCCATAAGGGTACCGATTTCTTTCCCTCTTCTAAAAATTGACAAGATCTGAGCATTGAATATACCCATTGCTGCTAAAGCTAAAAGAATTGAATACATTACTTGAGCGCCAGGCTCATCTGCTTTGATAAGCGCTTCCATGTCTCTTATCATATAGTCTACATCATGATGGATCCAATCTCCGGTATCTTGTATGACATCAAGACCTTTAGCATATGTAACATAGGTTGCTTGGTTTTCCATAGCTAACATTGATTGAGCTTTTGAAAGCGGTATCCAAATGTGTCCTTGATCAAGTTTAAAATTTTCTGTTTCCATAATATGAACAATAGTTCCTTCATCTGCATCATAAGTACGGTCAGCATCTAGCCATCGTATTGTAAATGAATCTCCAATTTTTAGGTTAGAATTTTTTGCCATTTCACTACCTATAAGAACGGGAATGGTAATATCGTCATCTTGTTCAAGTACATCTGTGGGGATATTTACTATAGTTTGACCCGGGGTAATGCCTTTCATGATTGCAGGCATTATACGTCCATTTGGATAAATTGATGCCTGACTAACAAGTACACCAAAAGCATATTTTTGGTCTATTAATCTTTTGATTTTGGGAGGCATAACCGAATGAGAGTATTCGAATGTTCTAGGATCCATGGGATCATATTTTGGGTGCCAGTATGTCCCCCCAGCAATTTCAGTTTCGATTGTTATATTCTTTGCATGTTCTCTCATGCCATCATACATACCTGAAACAAAAATAACTAAGAAAAAAGAAACTGATGTAATAAATACATTTAAGCTGGTTCTAAGCTTCGCTCCAAATAGATTTTTTATTGCAATGTTAAAAAGCATCATTTATGAAAATTTTGGAATGGATATTTTTTTGTCATTAAGGATTTTCCCATCTTCCAAATGAATAATTCGTTTAAGGTATCCCATAATTTTTTCATCATGTGTTGCAAATACAAAAGAGGTTGACATTTCTGTGTTGAGTTTTGATAATATTTTCATGATGTTGTGAGAGTTTTCTGCATCTAGATTTGCTGTTGGCTCATCTGCAAGAAGTAATGCTGGTTCATGTACAATGGCCCTCGCTATCGCTGTGCGCTGGCATTCCCCACCACTCATTTGCGCTGGCTTTGAATTTATTTTATCTTGGAGCCCTACCCATTCGATTGCTTGGGTTACTTTTTTTACTCTATCTGTTTTTTCTACATTATTGAGAATTAAAGGAAGTTCTACGTTTTCATATACTGTATAAACTGGAAGTAGGTTATAGCTTTGGAATATAAAGCCCATGTTTTTTCGTCTAATTTCAGCTCTCTCATTGTGGGAAGTATTTTCTATTGATTTATCAAGTACATTTACGCTACCGTGAGTAGCAGAATCCAGCCCTCCAATGATATTTAACAGAGTCGTTTTACCTGATCCTGATGGACCAACTAATCCAACAAACTCGCCCTCAGCAAGGCTTAAATCAACGCTTTGCAGTGCTGTAAAATACCCCTCTCCAACCGAAAATTGTTTAACTAAATTTTTTATGTCGATTACGTTTTTGGTGCTCATTGAAACTCCTTAATGATTGTATATAAACATAAATTGTATTCCTGTGCCAAACCCAGAAAGTGCTTTAGGTAATGAATTTAATGGCATATTATATTCATTTCTTTTGGGGTTCATGTAAATAATAATATTTAAACTATAAGAATCATACGTACTACTCCAACGCAGATATTGATAGGTCTTATTTTCTTCCCATTCTCTTTGAGAAATATACGTTGCTTGGTGAATCATACCGATAGGTAAGCTTGCCATATATGCAGAAAAATTTTGATTTGATTTTAAATTTTTACTCTCATTTTGAACGTGCATCGACTCTATCATTACATAAACGCCATTTAAAAACGGTAAAGTATAGTCAGCACCTATAGAAATCAGATTAATGTTTGACTTAGTAGATTTAATTATTACGCTTTCATTCCAAAAGCCAATGAAGCCATCATATCTGTAATCGAAGGCTATTCTTTTATGAGAATCAACTACAGATGTACCTATTTGTCCAATCGAGCGCTTTGATCTTGAAGGGTCTTTATGATATGTGAAGCCAAAATCACCAAGTGCAGTAGTGATTTCACCTCTACCTCCATAGGTTAAGGTATCTACTTTATTGTTGATTACCCAAGAAGATAGTCCAATCATGTTAGATGAGAAGTACTGGAGTTTAAATGCTTCGACGCCATCAGTTTGCCCAGATGGGTCTTTTATATTAAAAGTGTCAAACCAAGAAAGAGGGCGTAGAATTTGTGTTGGCCCAAAGATAATTTTTTGAAGGCCAAATCGTGCTTCAATTTTCTCATTTGAGTACCTAACCCATAAACGATGACTATTTTCATCGTTATCATAGAGCGAATCACCAACATAATATTTATTTAATTTATAAGCCCACTCAAAATCAATTAGCTCATTCGTTGTGTTTTTCTTCTTAAAGGAAAGGGTCGGGATGTAACTAAAAATTGATTCATATGCTTGCCAATTATCAGGAACGTCATTACTAGTTATGCTACTAGCTAAAAGTTGACCTTTTAAATGCAAGTTTTGAGATATTGAAAGAGAATGTAATAAAAAGAATGAACTAGAACAAAGAAATGCCTTAAGCATACATTCTCAAAATTGAAATAAGTGCCATGATGATCATGATTCCATTCTCAATCAAAGTTGCTATTGTCATTGGCAATTTGATAGCTGTCCCCAAGCAAGCACATTGGATAGTTTGTTTGTTTTTTAGAACGTTAACTACTCCATAAGTTGTTATGCTTAACAAAAGTATTGTAATTATAATTGATGTAAATAATTGAAAACGAAATAAAAACATTAATCCCAAAATTGTTTCAATAAATGGATATATCCAGCCATACAAAGGGAGTGCTTTTGCTAACGGATCATACATAGCAAAAGAATTTGGGAAGCTTTTGTAATCCAAAAATTTAAAAAAACTGAAAACAATAAAGAAAATCCCCATAAAATCCATCATAAGATCATCTAAAGATCGACCAAAATTTATTATGATTGATGTAAGACTAATGTAGCTGAGAATTAAAATTAATGGAAAAAGTTTTGCTAAGAACGACTCTTTATCATCGGTATTCATATCTTCATAATATTTAAAAGGTTTAACGCTAAACTTATCAGGGAGTACTGAATGAATAACATCAATAGAAACATCTTCATTCGATTCAATTACTGCAAGGCCAGGGTCAAGTGAAACTGTAACATTTTTAACGTTTCTAATACTTTCTATTGCTTTGGTAACTGTTGCAACACAGCTAGAGCAGGTCATTCCAGAAATTTTATATTGTAATTGTTTCATATATTTTTAAAAAACCAATAACCAAATAGATTAAGTATGAGCAGAATATTTTAAATAAAGTTAATATTTATACCTCTTTGGTAAAATAAAATGTCAAATACATCTCTAGATAATAAATACAGCTCTTCATTTGTTGAAGAAAAATGGTACAAGCATTGGATTGAGAAAAATTATTTTCATGCTGATTCTAATTCAAAAAAAGAACCCTATACCATTGTTATTCCTCCACCAAACGTAACAGGCATGCTAACAGTAGGTCATGTTTTGAATAACACCATTCAAGATATTCTCATTAGAAAAGCTAGAATGGAAGGAAAAGAAGCTTGCTGGATTCCAGGTACTGACCATGCCTCTATAGCAACCGAGACTAAGGTAATTAAAATGCTAGAGGAACAAGGAATTGACAAAAATACTCTATCCAGAGAGGAGTTTTTAGATCACGCTTGGCAGTGGAAAGAAAAATATGGTGGCATTATAATTCAGCAGCTAAAAAAGCTTGGATGTTCTTGTGATTGGGAAAGAGAAAGATTCACAATGGATGAGGGATATTCGACAGCTGTTTTGGAAGGTTTTGTGAAATTATACGAAAAAGGATTGATCTATAAAGGGCATAGATTGGTTAATTGGTGCCCCGTTTCAAAATCTGCAATCAGCGATGAGGAAGTAATTCATAAAGAAGTTGACGGCCATCTATGGTATTTTAAATATCCAATCAAAGATGAAGAGGAGTATTTAATTGTTGCTACAACAAGGCCGGAAACTATGCTTGGGGATTCAGCCGTTGC
>CAJWTA010000060.1 GCA_913046805.1 uncultured Fidelibacterota bacterium
TACTATAGCTATACTATCAAGACCTAAATGTTTTACAACGTATTGAGCTGCGATTGTGCCTTCGGTTGCGTAGTCAGAATTTAGAAAAAAAGTTTTATCATTTATTGATGATAAGTCTCCATTTTGTTTATTAGTAAGAATAACAGGAATATCAGAATCTTTTAATGAGCTTAAAAGAGAAAGTGATAGCTTTTCATCGACAGGAGATGCAATTGCAATTAGCTGTTCGATACTTTCTAGCTCGCTTATTATTTTAATAGTTTCAATTTCATCACTTCTTGTATCTCGAGCTAAAATTGATATTCTTTTTTCATTGTAACCATTTGATTTTAGTGCACTTTTAAAGCCATCAAGAAAGGCTTTTCCGGATTCAGAGTCTGAACCCGATAACGGCAAAGCTAAACCAACCATCATTATTGGTGAGGCTGGTTTATAAGATTCTCTCAGAAGAGATTCAAAAAGCTCTGAAAAAGTGTCTGGAAGGTAGGTCGGGTCAATTTTAGCCAATGTCAAAGCGGCACTGTCTGGGATTCCATTCATTATTTGAGAATATGCAATTGCTAAATAATGAATATTAGTTAGAGATAGATTTGTCTCCATTATCAAAAGTTCATCAATAAATTTCGTTGAAATACTAATTTTAATTATTCTCAAAAGCTTTTTATCTATTTTGACTTTGCGCTCAGTTTTGATCGACAAGTTTCTTGACCTGCTGAACATCCTGTAGGCTGATTCATAATTTGCGTAATTAACAAATAAATCTCCGATGCTTTCCATCGCATAGCCTGAAAATGAACTGGTTGGATAATCAGAAAAGAAAATTTTGGCAGTTCGTTTGGCTGCCTCAGGTTTGTTTAGTGCTACTTGCGATTTAAGAAGAAGTAAAAGTGATTTTTCATAAAATGATTCATATCCAGAATCAATAATTTTATTCAAAATAATTTCACTAGTAGCGTATCGCCCAGAATTATAACTAGTAACAGCTTCTTTAAATTGCATTTCCATTCTCTGATTCTGAATCCAGTTCTGACTGAAGCAGATATTGAAAATGAAACATGCTAAAATATATTTTTTAATCACCATATGATTCATAATTTACACAATATTAATCTTTTTATTGCGATTGCCATAAAAAAACGAAATAAACTATGAGAACTAAAATGAAACATTTTAAAACAACAATGCTAGTAGCTTTTTTGACGATTTTAATAACAAACTGCGGATCCCCATCAACCGATTCAAAAACCAGAAAAATTCTTAGCGATCAAGAGCAACTGCAAAAAGACATTGCTATGTATGAAGACACATGGATGAGATTTTTGAAAGGAGATACATCATTAGTGAACGAAGAAAGATTTCAAAAAGATGTTGTTGTTGTTACCGCCCAAGGAGATCTGGTTGGCATAGAGGCTTGCAAAAATCATTATATGAATTTTCTAAATGGTTTTTCTGATATTGAATTTACGATTCCAGAAGTTATTGGTCAGGGCAATAGACTAGTTAAACATTGGAACTTTAAAGGTACACATACTGGCACTTTTTTTGGTATACCGGCATCTGGAAATAAGCTGAATCTATCGGGAACTACTCTGGTCACAATTAAAGACGGAAAAATTGCAAAAGAACATGATTTTTTTGATATGATGTCAATGATTAGTCAGCTCACTGAAGGCGATGTTAATGCTGATGGAACAAAAGCAGGAGTTAATTAACTCTCAAGCGCTGAATTTATTTCAAATTCTAGATCTTCAAGGTTTAACATATAAAGATCTAAAATAGATATTTTATTTTCAAGATATCCTCTTAAAAGAATCAGCTTAGATTGTAATTTTTTGTCACTGTTAATAGAGCTGGATAAGATATCAACATATCTTTCGAGTGAAAGATTATTGCTTTTCTTTGCTAAGACGACCTCTGGATGATTGCTTGTCAAGAAAGGTATAAAGCTTTGCTTAAGCTGTTTTTCGTGATCTACAGCAGTTTTAAGATATGAAAAAGATGTATTGTGTAGCCTGCTTAAGTTCTCTTTTACTTTATCAGATTTAACAAATCTGAGGTCTCCCGAGTTTATTATTGAATAATACCTGTTTAAGGGAGGATCAAATACTCTATAGAGCACTAAAATTGTTTCTATTCTGTTTTTGCTTGTTGTTAATTTTGAAATTTCTAACTTCTTAGACTCATCAGCTTGTTGGCTCAGAAAAATATCCATTATATTCATATCTATTTTCCATGTTGCTTTCCTCTGAGTACAATAATTTCTAATTTCGTTAATTTCAGCTTGTAGTCCAGCGAGTACCTTAACCCTTTCATTTTCGTTCTGACTGTTGTTGGAGAATTCATTTAACCAAAATGACACAGTAATTCCCAATATTATTACAACAAACTCTATAGAGTATTTAATTATGTAATTTTTAATCATTTAAAAATTAACTACCAACTTTTTTTGTTTGAAGAACCATTTCTCTGTTATCTAAACCTTTTATTTCCCAACCGCGACCACATTTCATATCAATAAAATCTAAAATTTTACCCTCTTCAACCTTATCATCGCTTAATTTGATATACATTATATTATTACCAACTAGAATTGTATTCCCTTCACCCCAACTACCTTGCTTGCTTACTTCTTTCATTAAAATAACCTTTCTTATATGTAAAGAATGAAAATAATAAGACTAAAATTACACAAAGAAATAGTAAGACTGCATAAGAAAGGATTGGGTAAAGTAATAATTCTTTAAGAGCGACCTTCTCACCCTCCAATTATCACTCCACAGTAACACTCTTAGCTAGATTTCTAGGCTGATCAATGTCACATTCTCTGAGAACTGCAAGATGATATGCCAATAATTGTAATGATATTGATGATAAGATTGGGAAGACCTTTGGATGAGTAGAGGGTACATCAATAATGTAATCTGAAACTTTCTCAAGCTCTGGAGTTCTTTTATCTGTTACAGTAATAATGACACCTTTTCTAGCCTTAACCTCCTGAATATTTGATAAGACTTTTTCAAGAGTCTTGTCATGTGGAGCAAGGCAAACTACGGGCATTTTCTCATCAATTAGGGCAATAGGTCCATGCTTCATTTCAGCTGCGGGATAACCCTCAGCATGAATGTATGATATTTCTTTTAACTTCAATGCGCCTTCAAGTGCTACCGGAAAGTTTAATCCTCTACCTAAATAAAGAAAATTGTCAGCATGAACGGTAGATTTTGCAACCTCTAAAATTGAATCTGATTCATCTAAGATTGTTTTTACCTGATCGCCTATGTTTAACAATGCGTTTGCATATTTTTTACCAGTGTGCGAAGAAAGATTTCGGTCTCTACCAAAACATAATGATAAAAGAAATAAGACAGTTACTTGCGATGTAAAGGCTTTCGTTGAAGCTACTCCAATCTCTGGTCCTGCATGAGTATAAATTCCGCAATCAGTGTCACGAGCTACTGATGAACCTACGACATTACAAATTCCAACTGTAAGTGCACCCGTCTCTTTAGCTTTTCTTATAGCAGCTAATGTATCTGCAGTTTCTCCAGATTGAGAAATACCTATAACAACTGAATTAGAATCTATAATAGGTTTTCGATAACGAAACTCTGAAGCATATTCAACATGAACAGGAATTCCAGCATATTCCTCAATAAGATATTTACCTATTAATCCTGCGTGCCATGATGTTCCGCAAGCGGTAATATAAATTCTGTTGGCATCCCGAATTCTGTTCATATGCTCTTCAATGCCTCCCAGATGTGCTGTGCCATCAACTGGATCAATCCTACCTCTCATAGTATCTTTGATTGTAAAGAGTTGCTCATGGATTTCTTTTAACATAAAGTGTGAGAATTCTCCTTTCTCAATCTCTTCAATGCTAAATTCAATTTCTGTAGTTTCTCTATTAACTACAATATCATCATCCATTGATCTAATAGAGTGACCACTATCATTAATAGTAACAATCTCTCCTTCATCTAGATAAATTACATTCCTAGTGTACTCAACAATCGGAGAGGCGTCACTAGCAATGAAGTACTCATCTTCACCTACACCTAAAACAAGAGGACTTCCATGGCGAGCTGCTACAAGTTTATTTGGCTCATCGCTACAAAAAGCAACTATACCATAAGTTCCAACAACTTGATTCAGCGCTGCTTCAACAGATTGTTCAAAATTTAAACCATCAGCATAATATATATCCGAAATTAGATTAACTAAAGCTTCTGTATCAGTCTCGCTTTTAAATTGAAATCCCTTTCGAATTAAAATCTCTTTTAATGTCGAATAGTTTTCAATTATTCCGTTATGAATTAAGTAGATTTTACCCGTTTTATCTTGATGTGGATGCGCGTTAATATCGTTAGGCTCGCCATGTGTTGCCCATCTAGTATGCGCAATACCAATAGAGCCGCTAATTGGAGATTCTTTTATCTTTTTATCAAGCTCATGAACCTTTCCTGCTTTTTTGACAGCTTTTATGTGGCCATCATCCATTAAGGCTACTCCAGCTGAATCGTAACCCCGGTATTCAAGGCGCCTAAGACCATTTATCAAAAATGGTACACAATCTTTATTTCCATAGTAACTAACAATCCCACACATTTTTTTCTTTCTAAATTTATTTGTAAATATACTTAAAATAATCTCTATGAGATGTGACTCATGTCAATTTGCACAATACTTATTCCCATTCGATAGTACCTGGCGGTTTTGAAGTGATGTCATAAACAACTCTATTAACTCCCTTAACATTATTAACAATCTTATTTGATGCTTTTGCAAGAGTGATATCAGGAATTTTAAACCAATCTGCTGTCATACCATCAACGCTGTTAACAGCTCTTAACGCTAACAAATTTTCATAAGTTCTTTGATCACCCATAACGCCAACAGTTTTTATAGGAATCAATACTGCAAAAGCCTGCCATATGTCATCATACAAATTATCTTCATGAAGTATATCAATGAAAATCTTATCGGCCTCCTGAAGAATTCTAACTCTCTCTTTTGTAATTTTTCCAACGATTCTAACTGCTAATCCAGGACCAGGAAAGGGATGTCTTTGAACAAGTTCAGGTGGAAGGCCTAGCTCAATACCAACTTTTCTAACCTCATCCTTGAAAAGGTCTCGTAAAGGCTCGATCAATTTAAAATTCATATTCTCAGGGAGACCTCCGACATTATGATGACTTTTAATAGTGTGCGATTTACCTCCAATACCAAAACCACTTTCAATTACATCAGGATATAAAGTGCCCTGAGCTAAAAACTTTATATCACCAAATTTTTTAGAAATTTTTTCAAAAGATTTTATGAACTGATTGCCTATAATCTTTCTTTTTTCCTCTGGATCTTTTATACCCTCAAGCTTAGATAAAAATATCTCAGATTCATTGAAACAGTGAATGTTAACGCCTAAACCTTTATTAAGTGCGGTAACACATGTCTCTGCTTCATTTTTTCTCATTAAACCATGGTCAATTAAAACAGCTGTAGATTGATCACCAATCGATTTGTGTATTAAAGCAGCTGCGACAGTAGAGTCAACACCACCACTTACTCCTATAATAAGCTTATCATCGCGAACTTGTTCTTTTATTCTGATTATCTGTTCTCTAACATAATTATTTGCATTCCAATCAGTTTTACATTTTGCAATTTTAATAAGGAAATTTCTGAGTATCTCTTTGCCGTACTCTGTATGAATAACTTCAGGATGAAATTGTAAGCCCATCCTTGTAGAGTCTTCATTGGATACAGCTCCGATAATTTCATTTGAAGACCTTGCTATTATTTTCCAATTTGAGGGGATTTTTGTAACTTGATCCATATGACTCATCCAAGTATCGATTTCCTTTGGAATATTTGAAAATATTTTGTGTGAACTATCAACGAAAATCTTTGACAAGCCATATTCCCCGGTTTTTTTAGTCTGAACATCACCACCGAAGGTATGCACTAATAGCTGAAGCCCGTAACAAATCCCAAGAATTGGAACATTATATTTAAGTATTTGTGGATTTATCTTTAAAGCACCATCTTCAAATACGCTTGAGGGACCGCCCGATAGAATAATTGCAGTAGGATTTGATTCCACGATTTCATCAATTGAAATATTATAAGGGAAAATTTCAGAATATATGTTCTCTTCTCTTACTCTTCTTGCAATTAACTTGGTATATTGGGATCCAAAGTCAAGAATCATTACTCCATTCGTTTTCATCAAATTAATTCAAGCTCCATGCTGATAATTCTTCAATGAAACTATAATTAGTTTGCTCAGAATGCAGGGGAGTTATGCTAACATATCCATCTTTTACTGCAACGCTGTCACTGTCTTTTGAGGGGTCAGGATCATGGTGGTCAGCAGTTAACCAATAACCACCAAGGCCTCTAGTGTTTCTGATTTTTTCAAAGTTATCCGAAAAATACATCGAACCCTGCCTTGTAATTTTAAAACCCTTTATTTTTTCCATAGAAAGATTGGGGACAGTCACATTAAGAAAGGTGCCACTTGGCAATCTATTATTAATGACAGTTTTAACAATTTTTTTTGATATTATTTTTGATGATGTAAAATCTGTATTTTTATCAGAGTCAAGGCTAATTGCAATGGAATCAACTCCTCTAAAATTCCCCTCTCTAGCAGCAGAAACAGTGCC
>CAJWTA010000061.1 GCA_913046805.1 uncultured Fidelibacterota bacterium
AATAAAGAATTATGGGAATGGCTTTATAGTCAAAGGAGATAAAATGGAAAAGGTATTGGTTACCGGTGGGTCAGGTTATATTGGACTGCATTGTATTTCTGAACTTTTAAAGGAGGGGTATGCTGTTCGCACTTCCTTGAGATCAATGGATAGGAAAAAAGAAATTACAGATGCGCTTTCTGGCTTAATAAAGAACGATGAAAGCTTAGAATTTTGTAAGCTTGATTTAATGAAAGACGATGGATGGGATGAAGCGGTCAGAGGATGTGATTATGTATTACATGTAGCATCGCCAGTGTATGAAAAAAACATGAAAGACGAAAATTCATTCATTGATCCAGCAAAGCAAGGCCTTATTCGTGCTTTAAAACCCGCAATTAAATATAAAATAAAGCGTTTTGTTATGACATCATCTATTGCTGCAATTACCCAGGGTCATGAAGATTTAGAGATCGATGAAAAATCATGGTCCATTATTGAAAAAGATACCCTTCCCTATATAAAAAGCAAGACATACGCTGAAAAAGCGATGTGGAGTTATATGGACGAAATTGAAGAAACTAACAAAATCGAAGTATGTACAATTAATCCCTCTTTTGTTTTTGGGCCATCTTTATCTTACGATATGGGTGCTTCAAATTTGTTGATTCGGTCACTTTTAGTCGGCAAGCTTCCCGCATTAGCTAAAATTCAATTCAATGTCGTGAATGTGGTTGATGTAGCAAAAGCGCATATACTAGCATTGAAGTCAGATCGTGCGGCTGGTCAAAGATTTATAGTCTCTGAAAAAGTCTTGTGGCTCTCAGATATTGCAAACATTTTAAAAAATAATGGATTTAAAAAAGTGCCGTCAATCGTAGTTCCAAATTTTTTAATTGGATTTCTTTCATTTTTTCTAAAAGATATAGCTCTATTTAAAAATAGGTTGGGTAAAAGTCAAATTACTAAAGCTGACAATGCAAAAAAAAGACTAGGCTGGAAACCCAATCATGTTGAGAGGGCGATTATTGATACTGCAAAAAAATATAAAACTACTAGAGATATTTAATAGTACATAATAGACGCAAATGAAAACTATGTTTTGCGTTCTTTTTTCCTTGCAGCTGGAAAAAGAATATTGTTTAAGATCAATCGATAGCCTGGCGAATTTCTATGCAAAGAAAGATCGGTTTGTGGGTCACCAACATAATGTTGGTAGTCTTCTGGGTCATGGCCACCCAAAAAAGTGAATGTGCCCTGACCGATATTTCCATGTAAGTACTTTACCTGCGGGGTGGTTTCATCTTCACCTAAGATAAGAACATGTTTTTTAATTTTTTCACGATCAAATCCTGTGGTTTGCCCCATGAATCCCTTAATGACCCCCACATGATTCTGCGTTAGCATTGTGGGAACGGGATCGTATTTAGCAGAAAATTCAAACAATGAAAAATAATCAGCCTCTGCTCCTCTAACCACTACATTGTTACTTGGAGGATAGTCTATGTCTGAATATTCATATACCATTGGATCTGTTATGATATCAAAATTATAAAATGCCAAGGAATTGTTATAGTTGATCTTATTGTTTGAATCTTTATCCACAGGTGTACCATCGTAAACTGGATGCGCAACATCTAAACCAAGAGTTGCGAGTGCAATATCAAAAGAATCCGTAGCAGAACACATAGCAAATAAAAACCCGCCATTGGACACATAGTCCTTAATGATTTGAGCTAGCGCCTTTTTTTGTTCAGGTACTGAATTAAATCCAAGTGTAGCCGCTAGGGACTCAAACTGCTTTTTCTGTTCTACATACCATGATGCAGTATGATAGTTTTTATAAAATTTTCCATATTGTCCCGTAAAGTCTTCATGATGCAGGTGTAGCCAATCATATTTTGATAATTCTCCATTAAAAACTTCTTCATCCCATAATGTTTCATAGGGGACTTCGGCATAAGTTAAGGCGAGAGTAACTGCATCGTCCCATGGCTGTTTATTGGGAGGGGTATAGATTGCTATTTTTGGAGTTTTTTCTAAAAGGACTATATCCATATTATTGGTAGAAATATCGTTATATATGGACAGCATCTTATCGGTTGCAATAAGTTCGTAGCTCACCCCTCTCAATCGACATTCTTGTTCAATTTTTTGATAATAGTCTACAATAAATGATCCCCCTCTAAAGTTTAATACCCATTCTACATTTATTTGTTCACCAACAATCCAGAATGCAGCTCCGTAAGCTTTAAGGTGGTCTTTTTGATTTGCATCCATGGGAATTAATATTTTCTGGGAAAAACAAAATGGTAGTAAGAGCATGCACGCAATAATTTTTCTCATATTAACTCTCCCTATTCTTTGATATTTTTCGTAGATGTAAACGAACTGGGTCAGCAAGAAGAGAGCCAGAACATTCTGCTAATACTCTATAATAATACCTCAAAGCATTATCAGTGTTTTTTAAATAGCTTTCTTCAACTTCTGCAGCTAACGTAAGACCCACATCTTTTAGGTTGGTGTCTTCCATTGCAAGGGCATAAATAATTGACTTTTCGAATTGCATTAAATCAATTGATAGCAGGGCCATTCGTAATGTTGTAATTGGATATATCATGGAATCGGAATGATTTATTCTTATACTTTCTAAAACTTTAATTGCCTCTTTAAGTTTGTATTCATTGATTAAGCTTTCTGCTTTAAAGAACGCCTTAAAAGCGATCTTATCATCTTTTGTTCCATCTGCATAATAATTTTTAATCAGGTCGTGAATTTCAAAAATATCATTAAAATATTTATTGCTCGTATCGATCGATAAAATAATTTGATCGAGGAATGTCATAGCAGAGTCAATTTCAAGACCATAGAGAAGACTGTTTAAGTAGCCTATAGTTTGATCATTTAAATTTTCGTTTTGGTTCGGATGAAAATAAATTTTAGCTTCTTTATATTTACCATCATATATCAAAAGTTTACCGATATCAGAAAATATTAAATTTTTTAATTCTGTATCCGGATTGGATTTTAATGCTGTTTCATAAGAGGACTTTGCTCCTTCAAAATCTCGCATTATTCTTGACTGAATTTGCGCCAATCTATAATGAACAGTAGCTGTAGTTCTGGTATTTGGGAGTAATGCCAATAAAGATTGATAGTGCTCTATACTGTTTGCTAGAGGAGCATTATTTACATCTGGTGACTGGATAAATTGGTTATTGAAAACACTATTTTCAGGAAACCATTTTACAAATTTTAGATCTGACTGTCTTTTGATAATTTGATTTTCATAGGAGCTTCCGAGTCCCAAAAGTATTCTGCCAATGACACCAGGATCAGATTGGCTTAGATTTTCAAGCATAAAGTGGTAGGATTGTATTGATAAATCAAATTGACCCTCTTTTCGAAGATTATCTGCAAATACTAACCATTTATTTATATTCTCTTTGTTTTGAAAGTCTAATAGCTTGTACTCTTCGTATGCTTCAGTAAAATTACCAATTTTATAATAAAACCCCCCTAATACCTCTCTTACAAATGGGTTTATTTCTAAATTTGCATTTAGCGTTGAATCAATAATTGAATGCGAGGTTGTATCGTCGCTCATAATCAATATCCTATCGGTTGCATAGCGAAGATACTGTTTCTGATGGCGAATTAGGAGCATTAGCTCTTCGAGCGACCTTCCAAAGGCTTGTCTAGATTGATAGTAGTTTGCAATCTCAATAGCCAAAAAATACGGCTCATTGAATTCTTCCCTTCCTTTACTAGCTAATAGTTCCATTGAATTGGTTTGACCAAATTTGATGTAAGTATGAAAAAGCAGTCGATACATGGTTTTATTAGATAGATTATTTCTACTAAAATCATCCCAAATTTCATTGGCTTTAGTTCTTTTCTGATTTTTAAAATAAAATTCTCCGAGGGAGAGCATCGATTGGTAATCTGTTGGGTTATTTTTTAACCAACCTTCAATCAATTGAATTCCGGATTCTAGATCATTATTTTTACTGTAAATATTTCTTAATTGAAAAAATGATGGTTGGTGTGTTGGTTCGCTATTAAGAATGTTCTTATAAATTTTTTCTGCGTTTAGAATATCTCCTGAACGCTCCATGCGCATTGCTTGTAAAAATAACGATTGGCTTTCTATTCCAACATTTCTTTGTGCAAATATCAAGTTGATGAGGGAGAATATTATTAAAAAATTGCGCATATCAAAATTAAAATTGACTTAATGTATCAGAATCTGAAATTGCTTCTAAGCTGTTCAGGGAGTTAAAATATTTTTGAATCATACGTTGGTATTCTTTTGAAAACCCAGCACTCAATGCTTGGTCCATCGCTTCCATGATTATGGATTTCCGCTGTCCCAAATCACTTGGAAGACCTAAGGGTGCAGTGCTTGAAATTTGAGATGCTGTTTTTGATTTTCTCTCATCCTCAAATCCTCTTTGAGTCATGGATTTTTGGCTATTCAACATTCTGCTTAATATTTTTTGTTGTCTATTGCTTGTGTTCCTATCAAAATTATTCTTGGCAATTTCATCAATCACTTTATCGATTTCAGATGCGATCCCATTTAAATCACCCAACCCTTGTTTGCCCGATTGGTTCATTTCGTTCATCATTTGTTTTAAGGAGTTTTGAATGTCGCGTTGTTGGCTAAGCATTCTACTCATCATTGATCCTTTAAGCGAGGAAGCCATCTGACCAAGCGCAAGTTGCATACCCTGATCATTGACACTTTTTTGCATTGCTGACATATTTTTCATTTGCTTTAAAAACTCTTCATACCCTGATGCAGTACCTCCATCATTCATTTTATTTATCGTTTGGATTATTAATTTTGCATTTTTGTTTAACGCTGCCATAGCTTGTTCCTGATTGCTTAACGATCCTTTGGCATCTCTTTCAGCAAGTTTTGTTTTAGATGTGCTCATTTGCGCATTAGCCACTCCTAAAGATTTACCCATTTCAGGGGTCACTAGAAATGTTTCTTTTGAAAGGTTCATGGTCTTATTCATGGTTTTAAAGAGCTGATCTTGTAATAGTTGTTGATTGGAAGCCAGATCATTTTTTCTTGGGGAATTTGAAGGAATGTCTTTTGCTTCATTTTTTAAAAGTTCTTGAGATTTAGAAATGGAAAGTACATCGCGTAAAATAACTCGGAATTTCTTAGCCATTTCTCTTGTCGATTGTTTTTGAAAATTAGAAAATATCTGATTCATGGATGATTCCATTGACTGCATAGATTGCATACCTGAGTAGCTTGCATCCATTGCTTCATAAGGTTTTCTATTATCAAGACTGTTTGTTGTTTTTTTGAGATGATCTTTTGCTGACTTAACACTACCACTTTCAGAAAGACCTTCAAGTTCCTGAGCGGTTTTTCTGCTTACTTTTTTTATATCATTTATAGCGTTTTTCATTTCTTTAATTATATCATTAAGTTCTTTTTCGGTGATTTTCTGCTCCTGAGCTAGTCTTTTAAATACAGAGGAATCCGTTTGTTTGTTTATCGATCGTATTTGTTGATCTAGATTGTCTTGGTTCTTTACTAGTTGTTCCACGCGCTTTCTTATTTCGTCTACTTTTTGTTCAGCTTTGATTCGTTGAAATATATCAAGAAATCTGTCTAGCTCTTTTTCGATATTATCCATATTATTTGAAATATTTTCAAGGGCGCTGATCATCTCTTCAACGTCTAATTTTTCTAATGCTTCTTTCATAGCATCCATATTTTGGAACATTTCAGGAGGAAAAATCTCCTCAACAAGCTTTTGCAGTTCTTTGAATTTATTTGATATCCCTTCTGAAAATAGATCGTGTTTTTCACTTTGATTGTTTAGGGAATTAAGCTTCTCATTGAGTTTTTGAAAATTAGAGATTTGATTTTCTATTTCTTTTAATGATTCTTTTGTTTTTTGTTGCTGTTCCCAGCTAGGATCATCGGTTTTTAAAAGATCTAATCTCGCCTCTTTAATTTTTTCTTTTATTTTTTTTAGAGAGGACAATCCTTTTTCTGCATCCATTATGATTTCATCTTCACTATTTTCAAACGACGCAAAGAGATCATTCAATGACGGGATTCTGGCAATAAAAGTACTTGAGACTTCTTTTTTTGGGCCCAACAGTGGATCATTATCATATAGTTCAAAATGAAAATGAATTTCATCATCCGGCATAAGCCCCAAGTCCCCAATAGACCACGCTGTTGAGATCTCCTGTTGATTTTTTACATTATCAGGTATTGGGATATTGAACATAGAAATCTTTGGTTCTGCATCTATGTAATCTGGTCTGTGAATTTCATAAGCAACTTGAAGTTTTGAAAAACCAAAATCATCTTCAATATTTATCCTGATCGAGATCGTTTGATCGCCGCCAAGCTCAATGATTGGCGCTGGCTTTAAGATGGACATTCTAGGGTATAAATCTGGTATGGTTTTAAGATGGAAGGGTATTGGATTTCGATTTGTTATTCCTCTTTCATCTTGAAGACTGATGAAAAATTTACCTTCTTGCTCCATATTAAATTTGAAGCTTGCTTTATCATTATTGATTGACATTTTATATTTATTCTCATCAAGAATGAGCGATGCTTTATCAAGTTTTTTATTTGAACGCAAGGCAACAGAGATCTCAGAGCCTAAGATTGCTTGTATTTCAGTTTGATT